>NZ_CALKTL010000001.1 GCF_937997405.1 uncultured Campylobacter sp.
AAAAAATTTTAAGCTTTGCCTTAGATCGGTTAAGTTTCGGAGGTGATTCGAACCGGTTTTAGCGGCGCCATAGGCGCTTCTTTTTTGCAAATATACCGTCCCGCCGCAGCCGGCAAGGATGTTCGCGATATACGGAATAAAATCGCCGAGCGGCATAAGAAGGTGGACGCGGGGCATTTTATCTGCGTTTTAAATTTTACTCTTTATGGCTTCAGGGGTCGCGCGCCGCTTTTAATCGATGCTTATCTTTTGATAGCGCGTCCGCATAAGCAAAGCGCGCTTTGCTGCGTAAATTTAAAAGCGGCGCCCGAATTTAGCCGAGCGCCGCAATTAAAATTTAACCGATTCGCGCACTCAAACGAGCGGTGCCGTCTGGCGCACATCTCGGTTAAATTTAAGCGGGTGCGATCAATACTTAAATGAGCTACCCGGCTCGATCAATTTAACCTTTTGCTTATAGTTCATCTTAAGCACCGCAGCAGGCCCGAGCACGGTCGCCTTTTCGCCCTCAAGCCAAAACGCCGTACCCTCCGGCATCGCATAAACCGTCGATTTTTGATTAGCGATCAAAAATTCCTCCAGCCTCTCCTCTCTACTCTCGCCGTTGTGCCCCGCAGGCTTGCCCGAGATGAAGTGCGGATTGATCTGGTGCGGGAAGATGTTGAAGGTATTAAACGACTCGGGCTCGATGATCGGCATATCGTTCGTCGTCATCATCGTAGCGCCCGCGACGTTCGAGCCCGCGCTCCAGCCGATATACGGCGTGCCGTCCTCGACCATTTTGCTAATCAGAGCGATGAGCTCGTTTTCGTACATATCGTGCACGAGCTTGAAGGTGTTGCCGCCGCCTACGAATATGCAATCCGCGCTCGCGACTTCCTTCGCGGCATTTTTAGCGTGGTGGACGCCGACTATGTTTAAGCTTAAGCTCGCAAGCGCCTCTTTGACGCGCTTTTCATATTCGTCGTAGCTCCTGCGAAGGCTTGCATAAGGGATGAAAACGATCTTTTTGCCCGTGAGGTTGTTCTCCTGCGCAAATTTACCGATCCACGACACCGCGTGCGATAGATACTTCGTGTCTTTGTAGCCCGAGCTTGAGAGTAGCAGCGCTCTTTGCTTGCTATGATCGCGCTTTGAGAGCTTAAACGCCTTTTCGCTCGCAGCTAGTTCGCTCGTACCGAGCATCGCAGCGCCCGCCGCCAAAGCGGCCACCTTTAGTAGGTCTCGTCTTTGATTTTGCATCTTTTCTCCTTTAAATCAAAGTTTGTATTTACTTTAAAATTATATTCCTTTACATATAAAGAGGGGCTGAATATTCGGTTTAAATTTCGCTCGCCCCAAGGCCTCGGCAAGGTAAAATTTAAAACTACCAAATTCCGAAATTCAGCGAGGCGCTGCGTCGTAAAATTTAAAAACGCGGCCAAATTTAATGAAATTCATGGCGCCGACACTAGGTTAAATTTAGTGAAATTTACGCTTCGTCTTTCGGGGTATATGAGCCCGTATTGAAAAAATAGCATACCCCAAAAACTATTCCGCAAATCGGCGCTACGATTAAGGCGTACAAAAATATATGAGCTGCGGCGCCTTCCAATATCCCGGTAAAAATCAAGGTCGGATATAAAAGCAAAACTATACTGGCAAAATTTTCTATCGTAAAGACCAACAAACTATCTCCTTGATCCTTGATAAAAAGGTTGCTGTATCGCTTAGTCTTAGTGTATCTTAAAAAACAGATCGTCGCGCATATAGGCAAAACTATTATCGCGACATCACGAATATCTCTAAAAATTTTAGACGACGATTCTATACCGATATTCGAAAAAAGCATATCAAGAAAAAACATTAGCATTAGCGAGAAATAGATGGTTGTAGCTGCCGACGAATAATACCCTATAATCACGCGTCTAATAAATTTATGCCTATCGTATCGCTTCTTTGAATTTTCAGGGATAGCGGCAAATTTCTCGTCCAGCTCTTTTGTGTCTGATTGAAATTTTTTATCCACAGCTCACTCCTTTTAAAGCGCTAAATTTTAGAAATTATATCGAATTTAGCGGCGCAAAGCGGCTACATTTAGGTCTGAATTTAAACGCGAAAGAGTATAATCGCGCCATGGTTTTGACGCAAAATTTGATCTATGAAATTTTACCATTGTGGGGGAGATCCCCGCGGGCAGGGACGATTCGGGCAGGGCGTGCGCCACATCGTTCTCATCGTACACAAT
>NZ_CALKTL010000002.1 GCF_937997405.1 uncultured Campylobacter sp.
TCAGCTTAGATGCTAAAAAGAAAACCATCATCATAGAAAAAGGTCCCGATGCCGAAAATAATATCTGCCGGGGAGCGTATGGATTACCGGGCGTCCCTAAAATGCTATCGGAGCCTATTCAAGTAAAAAGCTATTAATTTACGCGATTTGCGAGCGGATTAGATTTATCGCGGCGGATTTAAGAGCTGGAATTTATATAAATTTTGTCTTAAATTTACGCCGCCTTGTGCGCACGAAAGTGATCTGATCGGGAATCAGATAAAGTTGTGTGCTTTGGTGTGAAATTTAGCCACGATTTGGACGGGTCTAAGTTCCATAAAATTACGCGGTTAGAATTTTAACGCCGTTTTAAGATTATTTTTGTAAAATCACATTTCTTTTTCACCGCTGGCGGGCTCATAGCTCAGTTGGTTAGAGCATCCGGCTCATAACCGGATGGTCCTAGGTTCAAGTCCTAGTGAGCCCACCACCACAAAATTTTTTGCTTTTCACTACATCAAAATCCGCAAAATTCTATAAATTTCATGCGTCGTTTTTCCTTTGAAATTCCGCTTCATAACTTCAAAAGACAAAGCTTGCCGCATAATTTCAGCTTTAAAATGCGGCAAGCTCGCGATTGAATTTTCAAATTTAACTTTCATTTGGCGACCGATTAAATTTTATTTTATGGCAAGTTGCGGTAGAATTCCGTTAAAATTCTTAGTGCAGGGAGATGTCCATGTCAGAAAATCAAACGAAAAAAGGCGGAATTTTAGCCTTTTATTTTAACTCAAGCTTGCTTTGGCGCATCATTATCGCTTTAGTGTTGGGCTCTGCGATTGGTATGTTACTACCTAAAAATATGCCGGTGGGTGATACCACGTGGGTGGCGATTTTAACGCCTTTGGGAGATCTTTTCGTGCGGCTTTTAAAGATGATCATGGTGCCTATCATCATCTGCTCGCTCATCGTGGGCACGAGCAGCATCTCGCCCGCGCACCTGGGCAAAGTAGGCGTTAAGGCGATCATATTTTACGCTATAACGACGCTTTTTGCGATCGTCATCGGTCTAGCGTGTGCGTTTGTATTTTCTCCAGGTAGCGGGCTTGATCTAAGCGATGCGTCCAAGGCTGTCGAAAAGGCAGCGAACGCGCCTAGTATGAGTAAAATTTTGCTTAATATAATTCCTACGAATCCTTTTGATTCCATAGCCAAGGGCGAAATTTTGCCGATTATCGCGTTTTGCTTATTTCTTGGCGTAGGGCTTGCGTTTTGCCGCGACAGTAGTGATGCTCGTATTAAAAATTCCGCTGATACGGTTTATAATTTTTTCGACGGAATGAGCGAGATTATGTTTAAGGTCGTGCACTGGGTAATGCAATACGCACCAATTGGCGTTTTTGCGCTAATGTTTGTAGTGTTTAATAAAAGCGGTATCGAGGCTTTCAGCTCGCTATTAAATGTCACGATTACCCTATACGTGGGACTTGCGATTCAAGTATTTGCGGTTTATTGCGTTATTTGTATGCTTATCGGAGTTAGCCCGATTAAATTCCTTAAAAAAGTGCGTCCGCCGATGCTTACGGCTTTTGTTACCCGCAGCTCCAACGGCACGCTTCCGATTACGATGCAAACCGCCGAAGATATGGGAATTCCAAAGGCGATCTACGGCTTTGTTTTGCCCGTGGGCGCTACGGTGAATATGAACGGCACGACCGTGTATTTGGGTGTATGCACGCTCTTTATCGCTAATGCTTGCGGTATTGATCTAAACAGCAGCCACTACCTCACGATCATCATCACTTCGATGCTTGCGGCGATCGGAACTGCCGGAGTTCCGGGAGCTGGTGCGCTGATGCTGCTTTTAGTGCTCGAATCTATCGGCGTCAAGGTAAGCGGTAATGTAGCGATCGCTTACGGAATGATTTTAGGCATTGATGCGATTTTGGATATGGGGCGAACCTCGATGAACGTAACGGGCGATGTTGTGGCGTCGATCTACGTCGCAAAGAGCGAAAACGAAATGGATATGAGTAAGTGGGAAAATTAGCCCAAGTAAAATTTAGAAAGGACGAGCTATGAAAAGAGTTGGAATTATCGGTGGAATGGGACCTTTGGCGAGTGCGGATCTGTATATGAAGATCATAGAAGAGACTGCTGCGGGTAGCGATCAAGAAAATATTCCGCTTGTAATCGATAGTTATCCGCAGATTGAAGATCGCACAGCATTTATCTTAGGCAAAGGTGAAAATCCGCTTCCGCGCCTAAGCGAGAGCGCCGTTAGGCTCAAAAATGCAGGCTGCAAGGCGTTTGCGATGGCGTGCAACACGGCGCATTTTTTTGCAGACGATGTAGAAGCTGCGGCGGAAATCCCGCTAATTCATATCGCCGAGGTCACCGTAAAAGCGATCCGCAAAAATTATCCAAATGCCCATAAAATCGCTGTGCTAGCCACTATCGGTACAAAAAAAGCTAAAATTTATGACGATCCGCTCAAAGAAGCAGGGCTAATCAGCGTGGAGCTTGGCGAAGAAAATCAAGCGGTTTTGATGGATTGCATCTACAAAGGCGTTAAGGCGGGCAAGACTGCCGAATACGTGGGGGCTTTTGAGAATTTGCTAGGCAAAATCGATGCTGATATTTATGTTGTTGCCTGCACTGAGCTGCCGCTATTTTTGCCATTAATCAAAAGCGATAAAATTTTCGTCGATCCTACTAGAGAGCTTGCTAAAGCGATCGCGGAATTCTCAAGATCGTAGAGCTGTAAGGCTTTGCAGGCGGAATTTTAAACCGCAAAATTTTACGACGATTTAAGTCGTAGAATTTTGCGGAATTGCGTTGGCTCAAAATTCCATCGAGGTGAAATTTTATGATAGTGGAATTTCATCACAGCATTTTAAGCTTAGAATTTTGTCAAAATTTAAACCGCAGATCCAGAATGTAAAACCTCCGAAATAAAATTCCGTAACAAAATTTGCTCGTAAAATTTCGCGCTGAAATTTAAGCTAAAATTCCACTAAATTTGACCGTTTCTAAAGCCCGAATTTAATATAATCTCCAAATCAAAAAAGGACCAAAAATGAGCGACTACACCCACCTGCACCTTCACACCGAGTATTCGCTGCTAGACGGCGCGAATAAAGTAAGCGAGCTCGCCGAGCTTTTACAAAGCCGCGGCACCAAGGCGTGCGCGATCACCGACCACGGCAATATGTTCGGCGCGATAGACTTTTATCAGACGATGAAAAAGCACGGCATTAAGCCGATCATCGGCATCGAGACCTATCTGCACAACCACGACGACATCGGCGATAAAAGCGACCGCCAGCGCTATCACTTGATACTACTTGCCAAAAATGAGACGGGCTACAAAAATCTGATGTATCTTAGCTCGCGCGCGTTTTTGGACGGCTTCTACTACTACCCGAGGATCAACAAAAAAATTTTAAAAGAGCACAGCGAGGGGCTCATCTGCTCCTCGGCGTGCCTAGCGGGCGAGGTGGAATTTCATCTAAATAGAAGCGAGCGAAATTTAAAGCGTGGCGCGGGCGGCTACGAAGCGGCGAAAAAAGCGGCGCTTGAGTATAAGGAAATTTTCGGCGAGGATTTTTATCTCGAGATCATGCGCCACGGCATTGGCGAGCAGTTAAATGTCGATAAAGACCTCATCCGCCTCTCGCGCGAAATCGGCGTCAAGATCATCGCCACCAACGACGCTCACTACTCGCGCAAGGATCGCGCCAAGGCTCACGACGTCTATCAGTGCATCTCGATGGGCAAGACGATCAACGACGGCGACCGCCTAAAACACGTCGTTTCAGAATTTTACGTAAAAAGCGACGAGGAGATGAGGCGGCTTTTTGCGGACATCCCCGAAGTGATCGAAAATACCGCCGAGATCGTAGAAAAATGCAATTTGAAATTTGCTTTCGACGAGAAGGACTACGCGCCGACGCCGCCGAATTTTAAATTTACGATCGAATACGCCGCTAGGCTCGGGCTTTCGCTGCCGCAGCCCTCGGAGCGCTATAGCTTTGCAAACGATGATTTTTTATTCGATCATCTCTGCCGCGAGGGGCTTAAAGAGCGCCTTAAATTTATCGACCCACAGAAACACGAAATTTATCGCGAGCGCCTGGAAAAGGAGCTTGCCATCATCAAAAACATGCATTTTTCGGGCTATATGGTCATCGTGCAGGATTTCATCAACTGGGCGAAGGATCACGACATCCCGGTTGGCCCCGGTCGCGGCTCTGCGGCGGGTAGCATCTGCGCGTATGCACTTCGCATTACCGACCTCGATCCAATCCCCTATAATCTGCTTTTTGAGCGATTTTTAAATCCGTCGCGTATCTCGATGCCCGACATCGACGTGGATTTTTGCCAGGCGCGCAGAGGCGAGGTGATCGACTACGTCATCGATCAGTACGGCAAATACAACGTCGCGCAGGTTGCGACCTTCGGTAAGCTGCTCGCGCGCGGCGTCATCCGCGACGTGGCTCGCGTCTGCGACATGCCACTTTCACAAGCCGATAAGATGGCGAAGTTGATCCCCGATAAGCTCGGTATCACGCTCAAACAGGCTTACGACGCCGAGCCGAAGCTGAAGGAATTTATCGACGCAGATCCGATCGCACAGCAGGTTTGGGAGTTTGCGCTGGGCCTTGAAGGGCTAAATCGCAACGCAGGAATGCATGCCGCGGGAGTGGTGATCTCAAACGAGCCGCTGTGGAACAAAGCGCCGCTATTTAAGCAGGATAAGGGCGAGGATGCGCGCCTAGTAACGCAATACACCAAAAACTATCTCGAGGACGTCGATCTGATAAAATTTGACTTCCTTGGCCTTAAAAACCTCGATGTGATCGATAATGCCATCAAGCTCGTCAAGCGCCGCTATAATCGCGACATAGTTTGGGAGGAGATAGACTTTAACGATCCGCAAACTTACAAAACCATTCAAAGCGGCAACACGCTGGGGATTTTCCAGATCGAGGGCGCGGGCATGCAGGATCTGGCGATGAACCTGCGCCCCGACCGCTTCGAGGATATCATCGCGATGATCTCGCTCTATCGCCCGGGGCCGATGGATCTAATCCCCGATTTTATCAGGATCAAACACGGCGAGCTAAAAGCAAGCTATATTTTCCCCGAGATAAGAGAAATTTTAGAGCCAACATATGGCATCATCGTCTATCAAGAGCAGGTTATGCAGATCGTGCAGAAGGTGGGCGGCTTTAGCTTGGGCGATGCCGATCTGGTGCGCCGCGCGATGGGTAAAAAGGATGAGAAGAAGCTCGCTCACATGCGAGAGCAGTATCTAAGCGGCGCCAAAGAGCTGGGCTTTGACGTAGCTAAGGCAGATGAGCTATTTGATCTGATTATGAAATTTGCCTCCTACGGCTTTAACAAATCCCATGCCGCGGCGTATTCAATGATCACCTTTCAAACGGCCTATCTTAAGACCTACTATCCGGCGGAGTTTATGGCGGCGCTGCTTACTTCGGAGGAGGGCAATACCAATAAAATTTCAAAATATATCGACGAGGCTAGCCGTCTAGGCATCGGGCTTTTGCCGCCGTCGATCAATCAAAGCTTAAGAGGCTTTAGCGTCGTGGACGACGAAAATTCCAAATCTGGCACCTCGATCATCTACGGCCTAGGAGCGATTAAGGGCGTGGGCGGCGCTGCAATCGAGAATATATTAGAGCTTCAAAGCGAGGCTAAATTTCAAAGCATCGACGATTTTGCTTCGCGAGTGGATAATTTCCGCGTCAATAAAAAGGTCATCGAGTCGCTGATCTACGCAGGCGCGATGGATTGTCTGGGCAAGAGTCGATTAGCGATGATTCAAAATATGGAAAATATCCTAGATGTGATGAAGAAGATCACCGAGATTAAAAAGGACGCCGAGAGCTCGCTTTTTGGCGAGGATGAGGATATGACGAGCGGTATGAGCGTAAGCTTCGTCGATACCGATAAAGAATTTCCGCAGGGCGAAATTTTAAAATTCGAGCAGCAGACCGTGGGCGTGTATCTCTCGGGGCATCCGCTGGATGATTATAAAGAGGAGATGGAGGGCATCGACTATACGCTATCCTCGGCGTTTAGCGAGATCGAGGGCGATAGCGCCGAGGTGCTTAGCGTGGGGCGGATCGAGGATCTGTCCACGCGCATGACAAAAACGGGCAAAAAAATGGGGATTTTAAACGTGCTTGATCTGCACGGCAGCTTCGAGCTAGCGGTGTTTGATAACGCGCTAAAGGCGATCGAAAACTTAAGCCCGCAGGAGCGGGAGCATCCGTATGCCTTTATGATTAAAATTTCAAAAAGTGCGGTCGGCGGCGCGGCGTATCAGCTGTCGTTTCTTTCGATGATGAGCCTGCAAAACGCTCGAGATGCGAGCTTTCGTCCACGCGCGGGAGTATTTTTGAGCGAGAATCCACTCAAAGCCTACGCCGCGCAGCTTGGCGCGATCGCGCATACCAAATCGAACGAATTCGACGAACTGGTGGGCGAAGAGGACGCGAGCGTTAAAATTTTGTGCGTCGGTAAGATCGAAAACGTCTTTGCGCGCACGACTAAATCGGGCAAGCAGATGGCAAATCTAACGGTGCTTGATCTTGCGGGCAGCTTCGAGATGAGTGCGTTCGGCGATATTTGTGATGCGGTCACTGCGCTAACGGACGCGGAGCTGGAGCGCCCGATGGCGTTTTGGGCACGGCTTAGCAAAAACACATCCCCTTACGGCGGGAAATTTCAAATTTATCTGGATGAAATTTTAACTCTAGATGCCGCGCAGAATATCGACGGCTACGTACCTAGCAAGGTGCGAGGCTTTGGCGGTAGGGAGCGCGGAGGCTTTAACGGCGGCAATTCCGGCTTCGGCGGCGAACGAAGTGGCAGCTACGGCGGCGGGAATTTTGCTGAGCGAAGGGGCGGGTTTGCTGCGGAGGATCCCGTTCTTAAGGTGCGCAAAGAGCGCGAGACGCAGCGCAAAAACGCGCAGGATTTCGAGTGTGAGCTAAATTTGGGCGAGCTAAATCGCGAGAAGATTTATAAAATTTACCACCTCGCTTTT
>NZ_CALKTL010000003.1 GCF_937997405.1 uncultured Campylobacter sp.
ATTGTATCTGTAAACATAAATTTTACCGCATAGCTGATTTAGGGCTTCACTGTATGCGACAGATAAATTCTATTTTGCAAAAATAGTATTAATTTGCAAAAATAGTATTAACAGTATAGCTGCAAATTTCGTGCTTACTAGCAAAAATTTTGTCATTTGCTGTAAATATGGAGCTAAATGCCAAAAAAACGCAAAATCCCCGCAGAAATGGTGCGCAAGCTAGACGAAAGTGCTAGGCAAGCAAAGCGGTGCAAGAACTCGCAAAGCTCAAAATTTCACTCGCTGGCGCAAATTTAAATATACTTTAACGAATAGAAGTGTAAAATACGCCTCAAATTTCAACGATCAAGGGTTTTTATGCTAAAAGACATCTTCCTTTTTGGCGGTTTAATTTCTTACGACCACACTTTTATCTACCTTTTTTACTTCTTTTTGGTCGTCGCTATCATCGTAGCCGTCGCGCTTTGCTCCACTCGCTCGCTTCAGCTTGTGCCACACGGCATGCAAAATATCGCCGAAGCCTACCTAAGCGGCGTGTTAACGATCGGCAAGGACGCGATGGGTAGCGAGGAACAAGCCAAAAAATATCTTCCGCTAATCGCAACATTGGGATTTGTAATATTTTTTAGTAACGTTATCGGCTTGGTGCCGGGCTTTGAGTCGCCGAGCGCGAGTCTAAATTTAACCCTTTCGCTTACGCTTTGTGTTTGGTTGTATTACCATTTTGAGGGCATTCGCGAGCATGGCGTGATTAATTATCTAAAGCACTTTATGGGGCCGGTGAAAATCCTAGCTCCGTTTATGTTCGTTATAGAGATCGTCTCGCATTTTTCGCGCGTCGTATCGCTTTCTTTCCGACTTTTCGGTAATATCAAAGGCGACGATACCTTCCTGCTCGTTATGCTTACTCTCGCTCCTGCACTAATACCGATGGTACCGTTTGCGCTGCTTACTTTTATGGCGATTTTGCAGACTTTTATTTTCATGGTTTTAAGCTACGTTTATCTAGCGGGCGCCGTGATCGTCGATGAGCATTAATTTTAAGCGAAATTTCTTATACTTCCTCGTGGGTGCGTCGTTCGGATTGATTTTCGTCGGCGCATTCGTCTTTTTCGCCTACCCGTCATTTTATTTTTTGGGGTTAAAATTCCTCTTCATCTGCACCGCTCCAGGCGTGATATGCGTCATCATCACCTGCTTGATGGTCGATGTTTTCGATCTGAAAGAAAAGCTCCTTAGCGGCGGCGAATAGAAATCTATCCGATTAAATTTTAAAATTTAGCCGCGCCGTGCGCCGCTACAAGCGAGTATTAAAGCAAAAAATTGTAAAATTACGCGAAATTTTTATTCTAAAAGGTTAAGTTAATGTTTGAAACCGTGATCGGCCTGGAGGTACACTGCCAGCTAAATACCAAAACCAAAATTTTTTGCTCCTGCCCCACGAGCTTCGGCGACGAGGCGAATTCGCACGTCTGCCCGACTTGCCTAGCGCTTCCGGGTGCTCTTCCCGTGCTAAACGAGGAAGCGGTTAAAAAAGCTATCAGCTTCGGCACCGCCGTCAATGCGACGATCAACCGTAAGTCGGTATTCGACCGCAAAAACTACTTCTATCCCGACCTTCCCAAGGCGTATCAAATTTCGCAGTGGACGATCCCGATCGTCGAGCACGGCGAGCTTTTCATAGCCGCGGACGGACAGAGCAAGCGCATCGGCATTACGCGCGCGCACCTAGAGGAGGATGCGGGCAAAAATAATCACGAAAGCTCGCGCAGCCTGGTCGATCTAAACCGCGCCGGCACGCCGCTTTTGGAGATCGTAAGCGAGCCCGATATGCGCTCTGCGGACGAGGCGGTCGCGTATCTAAAAAAACTCCACAGCATTTTGCGCTTTTTAAATATCAGCGACGCAAATATGCAAGAAGGCTCGTTTCGCTGCGACGTAAACGTCAGCATCCGTCCGCAAGGCGAGCAAAAGCTCTACACGCGCGTGGAGATTAAAAATTTAAACTCTTTTAAATTTATCCAAAAAGCGATCGAGTTTGAGATCGAGCGTCAGATCGAAGCGTGGCAGGACGGCAAATATGAGCAAGAGGTCGTGCAAGAAACCCGCCTTTTTGATACCGCTAAACTTATCACTAAGCCGATGCGCAGCAAAGAAGACAGCGCCGAGTATCGCTACTTCCCCGATCCCGACCTGCTAACCGTGATCGTGGATGACGAGATGCTAGCTGCTGCGCAGCAGATCCCCGAGCTGCCCGATCAGAAAAAGGCCCGATACATCCGCGAGCTGGGCGTTAAAGAGAAGGACGCCGAGATCATAATCTCGACCTACGAAAACGCGCGATTTTTTGAGGATCTGATCGCGGCGGGACATGAGCCTAAACTTTGCGTCAGCTGGCTTACCGTCGAGCTTGCGGGCAGGCTCAAAAACGGCGTCACGATCGAGGATTCGCCAGTAAACAGCGCGAAGATGAACGAGCTTTTAAGCGCGATCGAAGGCGGCGCAGTGTCGCAAAAGGCCGCCAAAGAGGTGCTTGATTATCTAATGGAGCACGACGAGGCCGTAAGCTCAGTCATCGACAAGCTAGGCTTGAGGCAAGTAAGCGACGACGGCGCGATTTTGGAGATCATAGCGCGCGTGATGAGCCAAAATGAGGACAAAGTCGCGGACTATCGCGGCGGCAAGGACAAGCTATTCGGCTTCTTCGTAGGCCAAGTGATGAAAGAGGGCAAGGGCGCGTTTAACCCCGCGAAGGTGAACGAGCTTCTGAAACAGAAGCTGGGCTGATTTCGCAGCTTGCGCGGCGCAAACGGCGAATTAAAGGCGGCGGCGCGAGTGCGATAGATAAAACCTCTGGGGTAAAATTTTAAATCCGCTCGCAACGTTTTGCTTCGAGCTAAAGCTTTCACGCACCAATGACGAAGACTTTTTTGTTATATTTCATTCGGCGCGATCTCGGCGGCTACCTGCTCTGCCTCGCGCACGTTTTGTTCTTTTGAGCTCGTTTTTTCTCGTGCGGGGCGTTTGCGCGAGTGTCGGTCTACGACAGAGGAGTTTAAGAAGCGCGTCCGTTAGGAATTTTACTCACGGCTACCGTCAAAGCTTGTAGGGAATGCGTAAAATTGCTTTGCTTGCGAGAGCAAAAGCGGCAGCTCGGGTGCGGCGGCGGGTAGGATCGAATACGTAGAGTCGAATTTGAGCGGCGAGTCGATGTGTAGGCTAAATTTAATCAATCGCCGCGTTAGATGCGCGTGCCCCAAACCTTGCGCCAAACGATAACGTGGCGAGCGACCGCAGATTATCTAGGCTCAAAGCACGCCTTGATAGATTTAAGCGGATTTAAAAGCACGATTTGCGATCGGGCGTCTGAGTAAAATTTTTAAAAATTTGATTTGCCTCGGCGATGCACGAGTGAAATTTAAAACGTATAATGGAGTTTCAAAATCCTCATTCGTTCACTGCCGCGCCTTTTGTGAAAGTGTTTTTTGGCGGAAGAGCAAAACCTTAAAAGTATGAAATTTTAGTGAGGTAAATTTCAAAAAGCGAATTTTAAAGCGTGGCTTCGGCTAGCGTTTGCACAGGCTCATGTCGGCGCTTTTGGGCTAAATTTTCAAAGAGCGGGAATTTCAAGAGAATGAAATTTGAAAAACCGCAAATTTGCGAATAAATTTTTAAAAAGGAACATAATGAAAATCGCGGTTATCGGCGCGGGCAAATGGGGTAGCGCACTTTTTGACGCGCTTAGCGCAAAAAAC
>NZ_CALKTL010000004.1 GCF_937997405.1 uncultured Campylobacter sp.
AATTTTAATTTTAAAAGCGAATTTAGTGGCGCGCGCTAAGCTTTATTAAATCAATACTTCGTTACAATCCACATTAAATTTTAAAACCGAGGCGAAAAATGTCTAGAATTCCGCTGCAAAGCCCGTATTTCGGAATATTCGTAATGCTAATCCTGGCTTTTTGCGTCTTTTCGCTCATCGTTAAACTATCCTCTTTGGTGGGCTCGCGTTTAGCAGATAGGCGTGACGAGCGACTAAAGGGCGAAATTTACGAAAGCGGCCCCGAGGCCGTCAAACAGCCCAATCGAATGAACTCCCACTTTTTTTTGATAGCCGTGCTTTTCATACTTTTTGACGTCGAGATTATCTTTATGTTTCCGTGGGCGGTAAATTTTAAAATTTTAGGCGTGTTCGGGCTTATAGAGATGGCGTTTTTCATCGTATTATTAGGTATCGGTTTCATCTACGCCTGGAAAAAAGGAGCGCTAAATTGGCAGAGCATAAGATAAACTACGCGCGCGAAAACGGGCTTCCCGTAGTTCTTACCACCGTAGATAAGCTGATTGCGTGGGGCAGGAGCAACTCTTTGTGGGCGATGACGTACGGGCTTGCTTGCTGTGCGATCGAGATGATGGCGGCGGGCGCGGGCAGATTTGACTTTGACCGCTTCGGCACGATATTTCGCGCAAGCGCCAAGCAATCGGACGTGATGATAATCGCAGGCACGCTTAGCAAAAAGCACGCCGAGTTTACGCGCCGCCTATACGACGCGATGCCAGAGCCTAAATGGGTTATCAGTATGGGTAGCTGTGCCAATACCGGGGGAATGTTTAATACCTACGCGACGGTACAGGGCTGCGACCGCATAGTGCCAGTTGATATCTATCTGCCTGGATGCGCGCCGCGCCCCGAGACGCTGCAGTTTGCGATGATGGTGCTGCAAAAAAAGATCCGCACCCAAACCCCGCGCCGCGCGCAAAAGGCAAAAAGGCTGATCTGATGAGAAAATTTAATCCCAAAGGCGATCAGAGTAAAAAAAATTACTACAAAGACAGATTTTTCGTTCCCGAAGAAACACCTAAATCCAGCGCAAACGAGAGCGATTTCAAAGACGATCTGGACGCGCTTGAAGGCGTCCAAATTTTAAACTCATACGTGGAATTTAACACTCTCGTGCTCTACGTGGAGCCTGCGCAAAATTTAGCGGCGCTGCGTGCGCTTAAGGGCGCGGGATATGAAATTTTATGCGAGCTAAGCGGCGTGGATTTTACCGAGGCTCGCGGCGGCATCGAGGTTTTCTATCAGCTTTTGGATATCAAAAGAGCGCGCCGCGCGCGGCTAAAGTGCTTCGTGCCGAATGAGAGCTTTTTGCAAAGCGCTGCGGGCATCTATAAAAGCGCGAACTGGGCGGAGCGCGAGCTATACGATATGATGGGTGTTTGGATTGAAAATCATCCGAACTTAGCGCGCCTAATAATGCCCGATGATTGGTTCGGACACCCGCTTTTAAAGTCCTATCCGCTGCAAGGAGATGAGTTTGCGAAGTGGTACGAGGTGGATAAAATTTTTGGGGTCGGCGCGCGCGAGCGGATCGGCGAAGAAAACCGAAATTCCGCATTCGTGGATGAAAAAGATACCTTTAACTTCGCGCGGCTCTATCACGAGGGCGGTTACGGAGAGCCGCGGCCGCAAGAGAAAATTTTACAAGAATATCAGGAAGAGGGCGGCGTGCGTTTCGTAAAACGCGTTAAACGCGGAATTTACAAGATCATCACAAAGAGAAAATAATGCAAAATCCAAGCAAGCTAAGACCGTTTTTCGAAAACATCGAGTACGAGCGCGAGGGCGCGAATATGATCTTAAATTTCGGTCCGCAGCATCCAAGCGCGCACGGCCAGCTAAAGCTAGTGCTGGAGCTTGACGGCGAGCGTATCGTGCGCGCCCGCCCCGGCGTGGGCTACATGCACCGAGGCATCGAAAAGATGGCAGAAAATATGATCTACGCGGAGTTCGTTCCAGTAACAGATCGCATCGATTACATCGCATCGGGCTCGAACAACTACGGCTTTTGCGCCGCGGTCGAGAAGCTCTGCGGCATTGAAGTGCCGCGCCGCGCGCAGATCATCCGCACGATCTTGCTTGAGCTTAATCGCATCAGCTCGCACCTTCTGTTTTTGGGCACGCACGCGCTTGACATCGGCGCGATGACGGTATTTCTTTATTGCTTTCGCTCGCGCGAATATATACTCGATCTGATAGAAAAATACTGCGGCGCGCGCCTTACGCACAATAATATCAAAATCGGCGGCGTATTTTTGGACCTGCCTAACGGCTGGCTAGAAGAGATGTTAAAATTTTGCGACGAATTTCCAAGCGACATTAAAGAGCTTGAAGATCTGCTCGATACGAATAGAATTTGGCTGATGCGAACCGAAGGGGTGGGCGTGATCTCGCACGAAGACGCTCTTAGCTGCGGCTGTAGCGGCGTGACGCTCCGCGCTAGCGGACATGCGTGGGATATCCGCAAGGAAGAACCATATCTCATCTACGACGAGCTTGATTTCGACGTGCCGTATGCGAGCGAGGGTGACTGCTACGCGCGTTATAAATGCTATATGGCAGAGATGCGCGAGAGCCTTAAAATTTTGCGCCAGTGCGCGAAGCTCTATCCGCTGAGCGATCCGCAAATTTTAGCGATCGACCCCGCTTACGTAAATCCTAGCAAAGAGCAGATTATGACGCAGAACTACTCGCTGATGCAGCATTTCGTGCTGGTTACGCAGGGCTTACGCCCGCCCGTGGGCGAAATTTACGCCGCGAGCGAGAGTCCTAAGGGCGAGCTTGGATTTTATATCCGCTCGATGGGCGAAAGCCGCCCGTACCGCCTTAAGATCCGCACGCCGAGCTTTTGGCATTGCGCGGTCTATGAGGAAATTTTACCGGGGCAGTATCTTGCCGACGCCGCGGCGATCATCGGCAGCACTAATATTATCTTAGGCGAGGTGGATCGATGAAGCGCTACGATTTGAGGCATCTGGGCAATAAATTTTTAAACCGCATGGGCGAAATTTTAAAAAATTCCGCTCGCGGCGAGACGATGATCTTTATGTTTGAGATGGGCGATTTCAGCGCGGTTCAAAAAAGCGCCGATCTGGTGGAGGGGCTAAATTCCACGCTTTTAAGCTCGATCCGCTATAACCAAGTCGATTGGATGGTCGTCGCCAAAAAGGGGAGAGGATGAAAATTTTAAATTTCGCGTCGCTGCTTAGCCTGCAAAATCCCGCGCTTGCAGAAGGTTTTAAGAGCGCTGAAATTTTAAGCGTATCGCCGCTACAGGATCCGCATCTTCCAGGCGAGCTGATAAAATGCGAGATCGGCGCGCAAAGCTTCGTGCTGGCGCTAATCTGCGCTAGTTTTTGCGACGAGCCCTATTTTGCGGAGCTGGATCTGGAGTATCTAAGCGGCGAAAGCAGCGTAGGCGAGGAGGAGATCGAGCAGATTTGCGAGTTTTTGCAAAGCGGTTGCGACGCGCTTTTGATCGACGATGCGCTTATTAAAACTCATCCAGACGCCGAAAATATCAAAGCCTTTCTATTTCTTATAGCGGCGAAGTTCGGGGTTAAAATTTTAAGCTTACGCGGCGAGCGAGCGGATTTGGGCGCACAAGAGCAGGCAAATTTAAGCCCGCTTAAAGAGCCTGAGAATTTCGACGGCGCCGTGGTTTTCAAACACGATGCGGACGATCGGCTCATCGGCGGAAGATATTTTTGCATGGTCGCAAAGATCAAGGACGGCGATCGCGTCCGCATCAAAACGCCGCACCTAAATTTAGAAAAAGAATTTATTTTGGACGAGGGGCTAAAGGGCACGATTGCGCTTTTGGGCTCGGGCGGGCAGGGCTTTGGCGGTTATAATTTCGAACTAGCCGAAATTTCTAAGGTTTAAAATGGCAAAGATCACAATCGACGGTAAAGCTTGCGAGTGCGACGAGGGCGAGTATATCTTGCAGGTTGCGCGTCGCTGCGGCGTTTTTATCCCTGCGCTTTGTTATCTAAGCGGCGGTACGCCGACGCTCGCATGCAGGCTTTGTATGGTCGAAGCGGACGGCAAGCGCGTCTATAGCTGCAACGCCAAGGCCAAGGACGGCATGGTCGTTTACAGCCGCAGCCCCGAGATCGACGCCGAGCGCGAGGCGATTACGCAGGTTTATTGTATCAACCATCCGATGGCGTGCGGGGTTTGCGATCAAAGCGGCGAGTGCGAGCTTCAAAATTTAGCTCATCTAATGCGCACGAATGCCCAAAGCTACGCTATCCGCGATACGGCGCGCGAGGTGCAGGATTGGGGATATTTAAGCTATGATCCTAGCCTTTGTATTGTCTGCGAGCGCTGTATCACCGCCGCGAAGGACCGCTTGGGCGTAGATGCGTTTAAGCTTGTTCCGCGCGGCGGAGACGCGCCGAGTAAGGAGCAAAAGGACGCGATGCCCAAAGACGCCTACGCCGTATGGAACAAACTTCAAAAAAGCCTAATCGCGCGGGTAAATGAAAATGATGATTGCGTAAACTACGGCGAGAGCGCGGCGGTCTGCCCGACGGGGGCTCTGGTAGAGAGCGCGTTTAAATACGTTTCAAACGCCTGGGAGCTGCGTCAAATCCCCGCTTCCAATCCGCACAGCAGCGACTGCGAACTGCTTTATTACGAGGTCAAGCGCCGCGGCATAGGCGACCCGCGTGAAAGAATTTATCGCGTTAGCAGCGACATAAATTTTAGCGTCCTGCATGCAGGAGCGCGCTTCGGCTGGGATTTTTCAAACGAGCGGGCGAGCAAAAACGAAGCGGTTTTTAACCGCATCGTGCGCGGCATCGAGGACGGCGAGATTAAAAATATCAAATTTAATAGCTTCATCACCAACGAAGAAGCTCGGATTTTAGAGCTTTTGCGTCAAAAATTTAAGCTCGCTCTGATTAACGACGAAGCGCTTGCGTATCAAAAATTTTTGCGCAAATTTTCTAAGCTTAGCGGCACGAAATTTTATAATGCGGATTCGCAGACGATCAAAAATAGCGATTTCATCGTAGTTTGCGGCACGTTTTTACGTAGCGACGCGCCAAATTTGGGCTATGCGGTAAACAGCGCCTGCAAGCTAAATAAGGCAAGCGGGATCTATTTTCATCCGTTTTGCGACGAGGGCATTAAGGGCTTTAGTAAAAATTTCATCCATCAACCGCATGCCGCGGGGTTGGAGGCGCAGATCCTGCTTTGGATCTTGCAGAAATTCGGACATGATTTGCCTGGATGGTTGGATGAGAAACTCGCGGCGGAATTTGAAATTTCGCGCGCCACGGTGAAGCAAAATTTAGATGAGAAATCCGTGGATTTGCAAAATCCTGAGAATTCTACGGAGGCAAATGGTGCCGAGAACGTTGCGAGTGAGAGCGGTGCCGAAAATTCCGCAAGCGCGGACGGCGGCACTGAAAATTCCGCAAAAAATTCCGTGCAGAATTCCGAAAATCCTGCGGAAAGTAAAATTTCAAATTTTGCCCGCACGCTCGGGCTGGACGAGCAGAAAGTGGATGAGCTTTTGGCTAAAAAGGAGAGTTTTTCGCTCATCATCGGCGAGGATTTTATCCGCACGCCAAATAGCGCCACGCTCGCGCGTCTAGCGGGTTTGGTGCAGCGCTACACGCCGCTAAAAGTGCTAGTGGTGCCGCCGCGCACGAACAGCCTTGGCGTCGCTCTCATCTGTGAGATTAGTGCGCAAATGAGCGCGGGCGAGACGCTAGGCTACAACGAAGCGGGCGATATTAGCTTCGGCGTGCTGGAAGCCGATCTGGACGCGCCTAGCTTGGTGCAGCAGGAGGGCACGTTTACGAACTACGACAAGCGCGTAGTGCCTACCAATGCGGCGCTTGATTATGGCGGTTACGAGCTAAACGATATTGCCTGTGCGCTGGGAGTTTGCGCGGAACACGCGATCAGCTATACGCCGAGCCTGGGCGCGGATTTTGAGCAGGTTAAATTTGATGATTTAGAAAATTTTTACGACAACGGCGGCGCAAACCACCGCGGATATGAGCTGCGAAATGAGAAGTTCACCGCTAGCGAGGAGGATTTTGAAATTTCACCTTCCGCGCCGCTTAGAGCAGGCGAGGGCGAAATTTTAATCTATGAGGCAAATCCGCTGCATCAATTCAATAAATTTAGCGGCGCAAGCAGCGCTCTGGGCGAAGCGGGCGCACTGTATCTAAGCCCTAGCATCGCCGAAAGCTTGGGCGTGAGCGCAGGCGACGTCGTTAAAATTTATCAAGCAGACGATGCGGGGCATAATGAAAAAACTAGCGGCGCAGGCAAAACGAGCGCCACTAATGATAAAAGTGGCGCCGGTCGTGCAAAAAAAGCGGATCGCTCTAGCGGCGCGGGTAAAGCTAGTATCTCTGACAATGAAAATGGCGAAAGCGGCACAGAGGAGCTCGTAAGCTTAAAGCGCGAAATCGTCGCTAGCGTAAAGATCGATAAGTGCTTTAGCGGCGCGTATCTGCCGTATTTTGATGAGAAACTTCGCGGCGAGATATTTTTCAAAACCTCGCGCTACGCCATTGTAAAAATCGAGAAAATTTCAAATTCCAAAGGAGAGGGCAGATGAGCGATAGTGCATTTTATTTCGTAGCCACCGTCTTAAAGGCGCTCTTGATTTTAGCCGTCATCGCGCTACTCTCAGGGCTTGCGACCTATGCCGAGCGTAAGGTGCTTGCCTTTATGCAGCGCAGGATCGGGCCTTCTATGGTTGGACCTGCGGGACTTTTGCAGGTGGGTGCGGATATGATAAAGCTTTTTACCAAAGAGGACGCGATCCCTGCGCGGGCAAATAAGCTTCTTTTTAAGATCGCGCCGATCATATCGGCTACGGGAGCTTTCGTGGCGCTTTCGGTGGTGCCGCTGCTGCCGGAGTTTACGATCGGCGGGCGAACCATCCAGCCGATTTTAAGCGATATAAATGTGGGAATTTTGTTCCTACTCGGGGCTAGCGGCACCTGCGTTTACGGACTGCTGATCGGAGGGCTTGCGAGCTACAATAAATGGGGAACGATAGGCGCGTTTCGCGCATTTTTGCAGATCACCTGCTTTGAGGTGATAAACGGGCTTAGCCTGATCCCTATCGTGATGATCACGGGCTCGCTCTCGCTTATAGACATCGTAAGCGCGCAAAGCGGCGGCATCGACAAGTGGTTTATCTGGAAAGAGCCCGTCTGCTTCGCGCTATTTCTCATCGCCGCTTTCGTCGAGTGCAACCGCACGCCGCTGTGCCTTACCGAAAACGAAACCGAGATCGTAGCGGGCGCCGGTACGGCGTATTCTGGCATGCGCTGGGGTATGTTTTTTATCGGCGAATACGCTAATATCATAACCTACTCCGTCGTTACGACGCTACTGTTTTTGGGCGGATTCAACGCGTTTTGGTTTATCCCCGGCGGCATTATGATGGTATTAAAATCAAGTCTCGTGTTTTTCTGCTTCCTATGGGCGCGCGCGGCGTGGCCGCATCTACGCCCCGATCAGCTGATGGGGCTTTGCTGGAAAGTCTGCATGCCGTTAGCTCTTGCTTGCGTGCTAATTACCGCGCTAGTGATCGTTTAAGGAGGGCGCGATGGCAAGATATGTCCAGATTGATAAACGAGCCCCTATTAAATCCGGCGGCGATAAGCTACGCAGATTCCTCTCCCGCACCTTTAACGGCGAGCTTTTCGTGGGGCTGTGGGTGGTGCTAAAAAATATGTTTAAGCGCGGCGGCTCGCATACGCTTCGGTATCCTATGGAAAAATTTGTCATGCCGCCTAGATACCGCGGCGTGCACAAGCTTATGCGCCTGCTTGAAAGCGGCAGCGAGCGCTGCATCGGATGCGGCTTGTGCGAGAAGATCTGCGTGGCGAACTGCATCGCGATGGAGACCAGCCTCGGCGCCGACGGTCGCAAAAAGGTAGATAACTACTCGATAAATTTAGGGCGCTGCGTCTATTGCGGGCTTTGCGCGGACGTCTGCCCCGAGATCGCTATCGTGCACGGCTGCGAATATGAGCTTGCTAGCGAACAGCGCGCGTATTACGGCTTTAAAGAGGATCTTTTGATCCGTGGCGAAAATTTATGTTTAAACGGCGCGGCGCAGGAGTTTGCAGGCTACGGCAGCCTGGATGAAAACGCAGGCGCGCGGATCAAAGTGACGCCGAACGCTTATATAAAAAGCGACGCTGCAAGCGATGAGCTAAGCTTAAAGAGCGCGGATTCAAATTTAAAAAATAGCGCCGCGGAAAGCTCTAAAAAAGAGGGTGCCGCTAGCGATAAAATTCTATTTTCAGGCGGCGCGGGCTTAAGCGACGAAATTTTAGCCGAGCGGCAAGACCTGGGGCGGGCAAGCTTAAAGGAAAGCTCCGCCGCGGACGCCGAAAATTCTAAAGAAAATTCCGTTACGGACGCTCAAAATTCCGCGCCTGATTCGCAGCGAAATTCCAAAGAAAGCCCCGTCTCTCAAAGCGCCGACGATTCCGCTACGGATAGTATAAATTTGGCGGAGAATTCTAAAGGAAATTTTGCTCCGCAGAGCGCCGAAGATTCCGCCGCTCAAAGTAAAAATTTTAAAGATAATTCGGTTGCGCCGCACGCCGAAAATTCTGTCGGTGAGCTTGCTACGAACGACGATTCCGTGGAAAATCCTAAAGAAAATTCCGCGACGCAAGACGAGGGAAATTCCACGACGCGAGGTAAAAAATCTAAGGCAAATTCCAAAAAGAATTCTACTGAGAAAGCTGAAAATTCTACGCTTGATTCGGCGCGGAATTCCAAAGAAAATTCCGCCTCTCAAAGCGCCGAAGATTCCGCCGCGCAGGGGGAGGAGCAATGATACAAACGCTTGCATTTTATTTTTTCAGTGCGGTTTGCCTGGCGCTTTTCGGCATCAGCGTTTTTAGCAAAAACGTCCTTTACGCCCTTAGCGCGCTCGCCGGCGGTATGGTCTTTATGAGCGGATTTTTCTTCTTGCTGGATGCGGAGTTTTTAGGCGTGGTGCAGATCATAGTTTACACGGGCGCCGTGATCGTGCTTTACGGCTTCGCGCTGATGTTTTTGGGGGCAGATAAAAACGTAAGCGAGCCGAAAAAGGGCGCAAGGCTATTTTTCGCGCTTAGCGGCGTGGTCGCATTTTTGCTCGTGATTATCGTGCTCGGCGCGGTGGTTGCGAACAACGTAGAAACGCTTAAAATTTTAAACACCGACGATACCGAGGCGCTTGGGATGATTATTTTTACGAAATATCTAGCGATTTTCGAGCTTGCAGCCGTGATGCTGCTCGTGGCGATGATCTGCGCTATCGTGCTTGCGCATAAGCAGATGGACGCAAGCCTGACATACGAAGAGAGCGAGGGATAAAATGGGTCTAAATCACTATCTGATCGTCGCTGCGATGATGTTTGGACTCGGGCTTGCGGGTATGATGAAGCGACGGAATTTAATAATGCTCTTTTTTTCGAGCGAAATTTTATTAAATGCCGCAAATTTAGCCCTCGTCGCCGTGGCGAAATTTTACGACAATATAAACGGCGAAATTTTTGCGCTTTTCATCGTAGCGATCGCCGCGAGCGAGATGGCCGTGGGGCTTGGGCTGCTCATCTTGTGGTATAAGAAAACGGGCAGCATCGAACTTGACAGCTTCGTAAATTTTAAAAATCCTTCTAAGGACGGGCCGGATGCTTGATACCGTTTTTGTATGGCTCTTAATCGCCCTTTTTGCACCGCTTGCCTCGGCGATCTTCGCAGGCGTTTTCATTCGCGCCAAAGATAAGATGTTTATTGGCGTAATCTGCTCGGCGCTGGTGATTTTAAGCACTATCGCGTCGCTTGCTTTGATGGAGCTCGTCTCTGACAACCGCCTAATCAGCGTAAGCTTAGCCGATTTCATAAGCACGGGATTTTTGGATGCAAAATTTAGCTTTCTCATAGATAGCGTAAGTGCGGTGATGATGGTGGTCGTAGGCATCGTTTCCAGCGTCGTGCACGTGTATTCGATCTACTATATGTGGGATGATGAAAACTTCTCTAAATTTTTCAGCTTCCTGGGACTTTTCGTATTTTCGATGCTGGTTTTGGTAACGAGCGATAATTTTTTAGGACTTTTTATCGGCTGGGAGGGGGTCGGACTCTGCTCATGGCTGTTAATAGGCTTTTGGTATGATAGGAGCAATTACAGCTGGTGCGCCAACGAAGCTTTCATAATGAACCGCATCGCAGATCTTGGGATGTTGCTTGGAATTTTTTTGATCTATTTAAATTTCGGCTCGTTGCGCTACGAGGTGTTATTTGCGAACGCAGCGAGCTTGGAGCCTGAAATTTTAACTCTGATCGCAGCGCTTTTATTCATCGGCGCGATGGGCAAAAGCGCGCAGTTCCCGTTCCATACCTGGCTTGCCGACGCGATGGCGGGTCCAACGCCCGTATCCGCGCTTATTCACGCAGCGACGATGGTTACGGCGGGCGTTTATCTGGTAATCCGCGCAAACGCGATTTTCGCGCTCGCGCCGGAAGTAAGCGGCTTTATCGTCTGCTTGGGCGCTTTTGTGGCGGTCTTTGCGGCATCGATGGCGCTGGTTCATAACGATCTTAAAAAGATCATCGCCTACTCCACGCTTTCGCAGCTCGGCTATATGTTCGTAGCCGCGGGGCTCGGGGCGTATTGGATCGCGCTATTTCATCTGGCGACGCATGCGTTTTTCAAAGCGCTTCTATTTTTGGGCGCGGGCAACGTAATGCACGCGATGAAAGACGATCTAAATATCCAAAATATGGGCGGATTATATAAGTTTATGCGGCCTACGGCGATTTTGATGTGCATAGGCTCGCTCGCGCTTTGCGGATTTTATCCGTTCGCGGGCTTTTTTTCAAAAGATAAAATTTTGGAAGCGGCGTGGAGCGCGGACGCGTATTTTATCTGGGCGCTGCTGTTTGCGGGCGCTGCGATGACGACGTTTTACAGCGTGCGTCTGATAATGCTTGTGTTTTTCGGCAAGCAAAATTTTACCCACCATCCGCACGAGGCGAAAGGCTTCGCCCTTATCGCGATGGGCGTGTTAGCCGTGCCTGCGGTAATCGCGGGCTTTTTCGAGCACGATTTTGCTGAGTTCGTGCTTAGCATACTGCCGGGCTTTAAAGTTTCGATCCCGCACGGCGTAGAAGTAATTTTGATCGCCCTAACGCTAGCGATGATAAGCGCGGTGGCGATCGGAACGATTTGGACATACGGCAAGGGTAAATTTAGCCAAAATTTAAAGAACTGCAAATTTTATAAAATTTTGATCGCGCAGTATTTTATCCCGCAGCTTTATGGGCGCATCGCACAGGCGTATGCGAAGCTGGGCGAGATCTGCGCTAAATTTGACGGCGCGATCATAGACGCCAGTGTTGATCTGATCGCCCGCATCGCGGTAAAAAGCGGCGAAGGTGCGGATCGCGTAAGCAATAGCGGAGATTTAAGCGCAAATTTAAGGTGGATGGTTTTGGGATCTTTCATTTTGCTGATTTTGGCGTTTGCGCTGTGAGGTGGGCATGGAATACTTTTTAAGTTTGGTTATATTTTTCCCGGCGGTAGCTGCGGTTTTGGGCTTTTTAATCGACGAAGCGAGCATCAAGACCTACGCCGTTACGATGAGCTTCATAGAGTTCGTGCTTTCGCTCGTTTTGTGGATACTTTACGAGCCGGTGGAAGGCATCGCTTTTAGCGTGCTGCACCCTTTTATAAGCGAATACGGTATCAACTACTTCATCGGCGTGGATGGAATTTCGCTATTTTTAGTGATCCTAAGCACGCTGGTTACATTTTTAGCGCTACTTAGCCTAAGCATTAAAGAGCGCGCCAAAAATTTAATCATCTGCATTCTATTTTTAGAGATGACGATGGTGGGCGTTTTCGTGGCGCTGGATGCAATTTTGTTTTACATCTTTTGGGAGCTTTCGCTCATTCCGATGCTCTATATCATCGGCGCGTGGGGTAGCGGCAAGAGAATTTACGCCGCGGTAAAATTTTTCATCTACACTTTTTTAGGCTCGATGTTTCTGCTCGTAGGGCTCGTAGCGATGAGCTATTTCTATCACGAGGCTACGGGCGAGTATAGCTTTAATATCCTAGATTGGCAGAGCCTGTCGCTGCCGCTTAGCACGCAAATTCCTCTGTTTTTGGCATTTTCGATAGCCTTTGCGATCAAGACGCCTTGCTTTCCTTTTCATACCTGGCTGCCGTATGCACACGGGCAGGCCCCTACGATAGGCTCGGTTCTGCTTGCCGCGGTGCTTCTTAAGATGGGCACCTATGGCTTCGTGCGATTTTCGCTGCCGCTGTTTCCGGATGCGAGCGTCTATTTTAGCGGGATGATGTGCGCCGTAGCGATCGTTATGATCATCTACGCGAGTTTCATCGCCTTTGCGCAAAAGGACATCAAACAGGTTATCGCGTATAGCTCGATCGCGCATATGGGCATCATAATGCTAGGAATTTTTTCAATGAGCCGCGAAGGAATGAGCGGCGCGGTATTTTTGATGATCAGCCACGGTATCGTAAGCGGCGGGCTTTTTATGCTCGTAGGCTTTTTATACGACCGTAGGCATACGAAGCTTTTCAGCGAGTTTGGCGGGCTTGCGCGGGTGATGCCGCTTTATGCGTTTTGCTTTTGCGTCGTGCTGTTAGGCTCGATAGGTCTTCCGCTTACGATCGGCTTCGTGGGAGAATTCCTAAGCCTTGTAGGAATTTTTAAAATAAGCTTTAGTTACGCGCTCTTGGGTGGACTCGGCATCATAATGGGCGCGATCTATTCGATGAATCTTTATAAAAAGACCTTCTTCGGCGCGCTAATGCATGAGGAAAATAAAAAGCTAAGCGATCTAAATAGAACCGAGCTTTGCTCTATCATCCCGATCTGCGTGCTGGTAGTAGTGCTTGGCGTAGCGCCGAATTTGATGCTAAAGAGTATCGAGCCTAGCGTGACGCAAAGTCTTGAGCTGATGTTTAATAAAGCCTCGCAAACCGCGACCCGCGCCTATATGGAAAAAGCAAATTTTAAGGTAAGAAGCGATGCAAAATAATCTTTTAAATTTAGCCTCGATCGCGCCTATGGCGATACTCGGAGGATTTGCCCTGCTGATGCTCGCGGTTTCGCTTTTTGCGCGCACGCTATCATATAAATTTTACGCCGTCATCACGATACTAGCTCTAGCTCTTGGCTTCGGGCTCGTTTTTGGATACAACAGCGGCATACGCGGGCTTTTCGACGTAATGCTAGTGGACGGAATCGCGACGCTATCGATGCTTATCATGCTCGCAGGTTCGATATTTTTCATTTTTCTGTCTTTGGGCGCAAGAAGCGCGCACGAGTACCACACCGCGGAATTTTTCGTGTTATTTTTATTCGTGCTTGTGGGGTATGAGTTTATGGTCGCGAGCGAAAGCTTAATGATGATCCTCGTTGGGCTTGAGACGGGTTCGCTGGCGCTTTATACGCTAATCGCGCTGCATAATCGCGCCAGATCAATCGAAGCGGCGCTAAAATACTTCATAATGGGCGCGCTGGGATCGGGCTTTTTCGCATTCGGTGCGGCGATGTTTTTTTTATCGACGGGCTCTATGGAAATTTCAAACATCGCACAGATCGCTAAGAGTTCAAATTTACAAACCAGCGTCCTACTTTTCGCCGCCTGCTCATTTATGATCGTCTCGATAGGATTTAAGCTCTCGCTGATCCCGTTTCATACCTGGACGCCCGACGTTTACGAGGGCGCGAGCTCGGCAATGACGGGCTTTATGTCCGTAGTCCCTAAAATTGCGGGCTTTGTTGTAGCGATCAGGCTGTTTGAAGCGCTGGGAAGTATCGGCGTGCAGTGGCTAAACATCGTGCTCTACGCCGTAGCGGTGGCTACGATGAGTCTAGCAAACCTCATGGCGCTCGTGCAGCGCGACGTCAAGCGGATGCTTGCTTTCAGCTCCGTTTCGCACGCGGGCTTCGTACTCTGCGCGATCGTGATCGGCTCGACGCAGGCAAATGCGGCGCTTTTTACCTACTGGATCTTATACGCCGTGGCGAATCTCGGGGCGTTTGCCTTCATATGGTGCGTACGGCAAAGGCGCGCGCGCTCGTTAAATTTAAAATTTAAAACCCAAAGCCCCGCTTTAAATTTAAATGCAAACGGCGAGGAGAAATGGAATTTTACGCGTAAAACGGCGCCTGCTTTTGCGGCTGATCGCGAGAGCGGCTTTGCGGCAGGCGACGACGGGCTAAATTTTAAAGCCGAAGCGGACGAGAGAAATTTTAAGCTCGAGGATGAGGCCGGCGAAGGAAATTTCAAAACCGAGAGGTTTGAAAAAAATTTTAAATTTGACAGCGGCGGACGAGGCGGAGGTATTAAAATCGACCGCGACGCGCAGGCTAGGAGCCGTGCCGATAGGCCAGGCGCCGAAATTTGCGCGCAAAGCTCCAAGTTCGCGGCTCGCTTCGAGCATCCGTTTGAGAAATTTGACGGGCTCATTCGCACCCATCCGCTCTTTGCGCTATGTGCGGCGATCTTTATGCTCTCGCTTGCGGGCATTCCGCCGTTTAGCGTGTTTTGGGGCAAGATGTATCTGCTAAGCGCGGCGGTCAATTCGGGCTACTTTGCCCTCGCCGTCATCATGGCGGTAAATAGCGCGCTCGCGCTGTATTACTACCTGCGCCTCATCGTGCGTATGTTCTTGCACGAGCCGCGGGAGGATGCGGGGCTTGACGGCTCGCTGAGCGCGGTCTCGGTGCAGATAAAATTTGCCGTCGTGCTAGCTAGCGTGGCATGCGTGCTGGCGCCGTTTTTGGTAAAATTTCTAACCGGCGCGGTAAATAATTTCGTCTTTTTAAGCGGGTATTGAGCTAAAATTTTAAGCGTGAATTGAACCCATCGCGCTTTGCTGGCAAGGAGAGATATGTTTTTGGGCGAGCTAAGTGCTGACGGCTACGGTTTTGCGCTGCTTGATGTGCGCGATTTGAGTGAGTTTTTAAAGGAGCGAAAATGCAGAGCAAAAAAGCTTCTAAGCTACTGGGACACGCACAAGCAGCTGTTTTATGACGCCGTAAAGGGCGCTAAAGCTTTACACTTCTACCCGCTTACGGTGCGCAGCTATGAGATCTTCGTTTGCATTGACGAGGAGTTTGCGCCATCTGCGGGCTACGAAGTAGCTTTCAAGCGCGATAGGCTGTATTTCGCCCCGCAAAGCGACTCCGCGATCCTAGCGAGCTTCGATGCTTTGCAGCATCGTTTCGATAAGCTAAAAAGCGGCGAACTCGAGCTAGGCTATGAGTGTCAAAGCGGCGTTGCGGGCAAGATACGAAAATTTAATTCCACGCTCAAGCTTGGCTTGCAAAGCGGCACTTACGAGCTTTGCGTCGTTGGGCTAAAAAACAGCTCGCAGCACTTCGAGAAATACGGCTACGCCTTTATTTTCAAGCGCAACCCAAGCGCGGAAAATCAAAATTTCAGTAGGCTTGACAACGATAAATTTAGCTTTGATATTTGCGAAGGCGATTAAATTTAATCGAAATTCCGCGCCGCACGAGACCTTGGCGCGACCTGCAAAATTTCAAAGACGCGATTCAGCGCGGTAAATTAAATCTAAATTTTACTCCCTTACTCCGTTGTTTTTTAGCAAACGCGCAAATTTTGATAAATTTCGATTTTAAATCTCGCGGCGAAGGAGCTTTAAAATTTCACGCTCCAGCTCTTGCGGCGGCGCCGAAATTTTATCCACAAACTGCGAGCGGTTGAAGGTGCGCTGGCGCTTTGCAAGCTGTACCGTGTGCAGGCTTACGAGCTGCTCGCACTGCGCCCGCGAGATCTGCCCGCGCAAAAGCTGCCCGCACTCCTTTAGTCCGATGCAGCCTAGCGCCCTGCATTCCGCGCCGTAGCGGGCGAATAAAAACTCCGCCTCCTCTAAAAGCCCGCGCTCAAACATCGCCTTCGTGCGCGCCTCGATGCGCTGCGTAAGCCACTGCTTGGGCGCCTCGATCTCAAAAATTTTAATATCCGAAATCACGGGCGAGGCGGTGTTTTCGCGCAGAAATTTACTCGGCGCCTCGCCGCAAAATTTATAGATGCTTAGCCATTTTTTTAACCGAAAGCTGTCCGCCGCGCTAAGCTTTGCGGCAAATTCCGGATCGATTCGCTGCGCTAGGGCGTAAATTTCATCGTTTGAAATTTCGCTTTTAAAATCGGGAACCTTCGGCGCCAGCCCGCTTAGCATCGCCTTTAGATAAAACCCGCTGCCCCCAGTGATTATCAAAGGCGCGCCGCTACGCTCTGCGAAAGCCCGCGCAGCGGCGTATTCTTTGATAAACTCGCCGACGCTAAAGTATTCGTTTGGATAGATTAAATTTACGCCGAAGTGCCTGATTTCGCGCAGCTGCTCCTCGCTTGGCTTAGCGCTTGCGATGTCGATTTGCCGGTAAATGCAGAGCGAATCGAGGCTCAAAATCACGGCGCCGATTTCGCGCGCGATACTTAGCGCAAGATCGCTTTTGCCGCTTGCGGTGGTGCCGATGATCGTGATCTGCGGGCTTGCGTGCGAGTTTTGGTTTTGGCTCAAGGCGTTTCCTTTCGTAAATTTTTCGTTCAAATTATATCAAATTTAGAGCTATTCTTACTTTTTTTTGATACAATGGTGCCCAAAATAAGGGGCGAAATGGCTAAATTTAAAGAAATTTTATCCGATATCAACGAATTAAT
The DNA here is from genome assembly GCF_937997405.1 of uncultured Campylobacter sp. GTDB lineage: Bacteria > Campylobacterota > Campylobacteria > Campylobacterales > Campylobacteraceae > Campylobacter_B. The sequence goes on from NZ_CALKTL010000004.1 coordinate 16,756, forward strand.
AGTTTTTAAACACTCAGTTTTCGCGCTGCCGTTTATCTTTACGGCGATGATTACCGCGAGCAAGCTGCAAAGCGGCTCGGTATGGTTCGGCTGGAAGTTGCTTTTTTTGGGGATTTTATGCGCGGTGAGCGCGAGAAGCTTCGCGATGGCTCTAAATCGTTACTTGGACGAGGATATCGACCGCGCCAATCCGCGCTGCGCTTCGCGCCCTAGCGTGGACGGACGGATCGGGCGCGGGAATTTACTGCTTTTCATCATCGCAAACGCGGTGGTTTTCATAGCGGTTTCGGCGCTTATAAATCCTTTGGCGCTTAAGCTTTCGGTGCCGATTTTAGCGGCACTGGGCGGGTATTCATATTTTAAGCGTTTTAGCGAGACCGCGCATTTGATGCTCGGCTTTTGCTTGGGGCTTGCGCCTATTGCGGGAGCGATTGCCGTTAGCGGCGGAATTCCGCTGTGGTCGGTGCTGCTATGCTTTGGAGTAGTATTTTGGGTAGGCGGCTTTGACGTGCTGTATTCGCTTCAAGATATGGAATTTGACCGCAGCAACGGGCTTTACAGCATCCCTGCGCTTTACGGCAAGGAAGCGTCGATGTTTATCTCTAAAATTTTTCATGCCGTAGCGGTGCTTTTTTGGCTGCTGTTTTGCGCGGCGGCAAATTTAGGCTTTTTTGCCTATCTGGGCGTGGCTGCGTGCGCGATAATCCTGTACTTCGAGCATAGGATCGTACGTAGTGATTTTAGCAAGATTGATCGCGCGTTTTTTACGCTGAATGGCTACTTGGGCATTGCGTTTTTCGCTTTTATTTTTGTAAATTTATTTTAAGGAACCCCTATGGATCTTAACACTATCATCATTTTAGGACTTTGCGTCGTTATATTTTTGATGTTTTTCGTCATATATTTTAAGGATAAGCAAGCGGATAAAAAATTCGAGAGATTCGATCAGGTGCTGACCGACGCTATGCAGGAAAATTATCTGCTTAAAAAGAAGGTCGAGGAGCTAAAAGAGATGATCGATTCGGGCGGCAAAGTCGCTCCCAATATCGATATAAACGCGATTGCCGACGTAATCGACGAGACGATAGAACAAAGACTAGACGTAGTGCCTACGATGATCGACGAGCGGGTAGAAAAGCAGATCAGACCGCTTCTGGATCAGCTTAAAGAGCTCATCGGCTCGGTAAGAAAATAGCCGGAGCAATATAAAAATAAAATTTTGCAAAATCGCTTTGTTTTTTATATAATCGCCGCAAATTGATATTAAGGCAAAATATGCTAATTGATAAATTTGGACGAACGATCGATTATTTGCGCATTTCGGTTACGCAGCGGTGTAATTTCAGATGCAGATATTGCATGCCGAGCACGCCGTTTAACTGGGTGCCGCGAGAGAATATTTTAAGCTTTGAGGAGATGTTTTTATTCGTCAAGGTTGCGATCGACGGCGGCGTGAAAAAGATCCGCATAACCGGCGGCGAACCGCTGGTGCGAAAGGGGATCGAAGATTTTATAAAGATGATCGCGGATTACGCCCCAGGTATCGATCTTGCGCTTACTACCAACGGATATTATCTCAAAAACTACGCGCGCGCCTTGAAAAACGCAGGGCTAAAGCGTATCAATATGTCGCTTGACTCTCTGCGTCCGGAGCGGGCTAAATTTATAGCTCAGCGCGGCGTGCTTTATAACGTCTTAGAAGGCCTTGACGCCGCGCTTGAAGCGGGATTAAAAGTCAAGCTAAACACCGTCGCGCTAAAAGGCATCAACGACGACGAGCTTATTTATTTGCTGGAATTTGCCCGCGAGAAGGATTGTCAGATCCGCTTCATAGAATTTATGGAAAACACCCATGCCGGCGATCTTACAGGCTTAAAATCGAGTGAAATTTTAGATATTTTAAGGCGTAAATTTATCTTTACCGCTCTACCAAAATCGCAGAGCTCGCCCGCGTCGCTTTACGCGCTCGGGGACGGCTATACCTTCGGTATCATCGATCCGCACAAGCACGATTTTTGCGAGAGCTGCAACCGTATCAGACTAAGCGCCGAGGGGCTTTTGATCCCGTGTCTTTACTTCGAGGACGCGCTAAGTATCAAAAAGGCGGTTAAAGAGGGCGACATTGCCGCAGCCGCCGAAATTTTGGCTAAAATTTTAGCGAATAAGCCCGAAAAAAATCGCTGGCAAGCGGACGCTTCGAATGAAATTTCAAGCCGCGCATTTTACGAGACGGGCGGATGAGGCTTGTTGAGAGCTTTTTAAGTATCCAAGGCGAGGGCAAATACGCAGGCAGGCTCGCGTTTTTCTTTCGCTTTGCGGGCTGTAATCTGCGCTGTGCGGGCTTCGGCGGCGAGCGCATTTCGCCAAAGACCGGCGAGATCTTGCGCGGTTGCGATACGATCCGCGCGGTTTTTACAAACCACTTCGAGCATGAAGAAATTTTAAATTTAACGCAACTTTTGAATAAAATTCCAAATTTATCAGATCTGTCCTGTTTCGCACCCGCATGCTCTGCGCCGGGTTTTTGCGCCGCCGAGTCTTTTTCTAAAAGCGATACGTTAAATTCCGCCGCCGCGCAAACATCTCCCCGTCCAAACGGTAACGCAGAAAAATCTTTAAATTTAACGAGCGAAAATTCTTTAAATTTCGCAGTGCAGAATTATTCAAATTTAAATCCGCAAAGCTCCGTCTCGCCGCAGAGTGCTAAGCTTTATCAAAAGCCCATCGTCGTTATCACCGGCGGCGAGCCGCTGCTGCACTATAAAGAGGCGCTATTTTACGAGTTCGTCTGCGAGCTGCTTACGCGCGGACACGCGGTGCACTTCGAAACCAACGGCACGATTTTAGTGGATTTTGAAAAATTCCCCGCTTACAAAAGCTGCGTCTTTGCGGTCTCGCCCAAGCTCTCAAACTCTGCCGAGCCGCGCGAACGTAGGCTGAACTTCGCCGCGCTACGAAGCTTAAAACAAAACGCAAAAGATAGCTTTTACAAGTTTGTGATCTCGCCCGAGTTTGACGCGCAGCCCGAGATCGCCGAAATTTTAGCGGCATGCGGCGGCGAGGTTTATTGTATGCCGCGCGGCGCAGATCGTCGCGAGCTGGAAAGCGCCGCGCAATTTTGCGTGGATTTTTGCCTAAAAAACGGCTATAATTACTCCGATCGCCTGCACATTAGAATTTGGGGCGAGAAGGACGGGGTATGATAATCAGGAAATTATACGAATTTGAAAACGCTCATATCGTGCGCCTGTGCGGCTCGAAGCGGTGTCGCACGAGCATCCACGGCCACTCTTACAGATGCGAAATTTTGCTTAGCTCAAATTTTTTGGATGAAGCGGGGATGGTTTATGATTTCGGCTACATGAAGCTCGGTATCCGCGAGCTTATCGATAGTTTTGACCACGCCGTGACGATCTACGCGCGCGACGATGCGGGCTATGTCGCAGATCTTAAAAAACACAGCGCGCGCTGGGTGCAGATACCGCTAAATCCGAGCGCGGAGCAGTTTTGTAGAATTTTTTTCGTTCTAATCGACCGACTTTTGAGTTTAACTCAGATGCAAAACGGCGAGCGCGAAGTAAAGCTTCATAGTGTCGTCGTGCATGAAACAACCACCGGCTACGCGCAGTGCTTCCGCGAGGACGCCTACAACGCGCAGATGGGCGAGATCGCGCTAGATGAGATAGAATTCTCGCCCGCCGTGCGCGAGGAATGGAGGCAGCCGGAGCTTTGGCAAAAGCTACTGCGCGGCGAAAAAATCATCTATCCAAAGGATTGCTGATGAGAAATTTCTTTAAATTTGACGCGGGGTTTGTGCGTGTTTTTGCCGCGTGCGCGATCTTTGCCTGCGCGCTTGCTTTGAGTGGCTGCGATGATGAGAAAAAGGACACCTTGCAAAAGCCGCCGGTAGATAGCGAGGTGCCGAAGGACGTGCCTATCGCGCCTAGCGAGCCTAAAGTCGATATAAACGCCGATATGCCGCCGCTTCCGGTGACTGAATAGGACGGAGCGTTGAAAAATCGGCGGCTAAATTTGAAAATTTTTAAAATTTGCATAGTTCGTATGTGGCACGCAAGCGCGATTTTGGCGTTCTTCTTACCCGTGCGATCTGCGCAGAGAAATTTTAAATTTTATAAAGCTCTAACTGCGAAATTTCATTCTTGGCGCGAGAAATACGGCACGGAACCGCAATTAAAATATGCGGTAAATTTTAACGCAACAAATATCCGCAGCCGCTTTGAAGGATTTTTAAAATTTCAAAGGCGCGGAACAGGTCTGTTTGATCTCGCGCCGAAAAAATTTGCGTTGAAATTCGGTACTTTCGGCTCTAGCTGCGCAAAATTTTATCCTGCGAATTTAACCCCCTGGCGGAAGTGATGGATTATCTGTATCAAAGCGCCTTGGGCTTTCATAAATTTTTCGCGCTAGCTGCGGCGATTTTAACGATAATTTATCTGATTTTGACCCAGCTTAAGATCGATGCGGCGGCGGAATTTTGCCCTCGCAGCGAGGCTTTAAATTCCGCCGCCTCCGCGCCGCAAGCTGAAAATTTAAAGCAAAAGAGCAGATCTGGGCTTAGATTTCTTAGGCGCATCAGGCTGTTTTTGCCGATATATTATGCGACTCTCGCGGCGCTGATAATTAGCGGAAGCGTGATGCTGCCGGTGCTGCGCTTTGATCTGAGCTTTAAAATTTACTTTATGGCGGTCGGATCGCTAGCGATGATCGCGCTTAGCGCGGTATCGTACAAGCGGCTGAAAATCGCGTATCTAAGTCAAAACTTTGCGTCGTATCAGCGCAAAATGCGGGTGATTTTGGGGCTAAGCTTAGTGATAATTTTGATAGCGAGCGTTATTTGATGGTATATTTTTACGATAAGTTTGCAGGCGAACAGAGCCTAGTTTTGCAGAATGATCAGTTTTTGCACCTAAAGGCCAGACGAGCAAGGGCGGGCGAGCGCATAGACGTGCGAAATCTAAAGGACGGGGCGAGTTATCTATATGAGATCGCCGAAATTTCGCGTAAAGGTGCGGCTCTGAATTTGGTTTTTAAAAGCTCCGTTTTTACGCCGAGCCACGATTTTTGCGTCGCTTGGGCGGTCGTCGAGAGCGCCGTGATCGAAAAGAGCCTGCCCGCGCTAAACGAGATGGGCGTCGGGCGGGTTGTTTTGGTCTATGCCGATCTGTCGCAGAAAAACGTGCGGCTCGATCCGCAGAGGATGGAGCGGATTTTGATCAACTCGTCGCAGCAATGCGGGCGAAATTCCATCATGCAGATCGAGGTTTTGAGCGGCTCGGACGAGCTCGCGCAAAGATATAAAAACGTAAGCCTGATCGATTTT
>NZ_CALKTL010000005.1 GCF_937997405.1 uncultured Campylobacter sp.
CAAAACGGCGCGGATAAAATTTCAAATTTGCATGCGGGCGCGCAGAGTGCTCACGCAAGCATGGACGAAGACGCAAACGCGAGCTTGCGGAACGAGCGCGCGAATTTCAAATCAGACGCGCAAAAAGACGCTAGCAGCGGTTTAAATTTAAGCGAAAATGTAAAAAACGCTCGCGAATGCGCAAACCAAAACGCGGATGAGCCCGTGCAGATCGGCAGGCCTACGGGGCAAAAGTGCGAGTTTTGCGGCTGCGAGATGCTCGATATGCTGCGTCTTAAGGCCGATGAGCCGCGGCTTGCGTTTCTGAATTTAAAGCACGACGCGATCTTTCGCTGCTGCCCGACCTGTATCGGTTCGGTCGTTTATTTTTGCAAGAGAGGCGCAGACGGCGAGCTGGAGCTAAGCTATAAAGGCGAAGGATTTACGGAGAGTTATTTTTCGCAAGAGGACATGGCGCGACTGTGCGATATGAAATTTAAGCTAGGCGGCGAGGTTTCGCCATTTTACGGCTGCTTTGGCGAGCTTGATACGACCGTGGGAGGCTATCCGCAGTGGGTGCAGGACGCCGAGTATCTAGTCTGCCCTAGCTGCGGCGGGACGATGAAGCATCTAGCGCAGATCCCGTTTGGCGAGATGATAGGGGGCGAGGGCGTCATATACATGCAGATCTGCGAGAAATGCGAGGTTTTGGGCGGTTGCTTTCAGTGCACGTGAGAGCGGGGTTTTTAAAATTTGAATCCCGAGCCTGCACAAAAATCGGCATCGTGCTCTTTAAATTTAATCAAGACGGAGCTTATGGGGCTATTTGGCCTTGGTAAAAAGAATAGGCGTAGTCAATTTATAAGCCATAAAATTTAGCCTCGCCGGCGTTTTGCGCCATAACTAAATTTGGCTAATGAAATTTTATCAAAGCAGCTCGCAATGCAACCAAATATAAATCTGGCGAGCTTAAATTTTAAAAGTTGCAAATTTTTAAACAAGCCTGCCGCGCTATATCGGTCGTATCTAGCAGCAAACAGATTTGTAAGCGGCGAAATTTAAACAATGTCCGCAACGGTATCGGCATATCTAGCGATAGTAAAATTTTCATCTCGCACGCAGCCAAATTTATCGCCATAGACCCGTCGCTAAATTTTACAAACGGCAAAAGCTAAATTTCAAGCGAGAAATTTGCGCCGCCTACCTGCTAAGCGCCTCCGCGACGTGATCCCAGCCGAGCGCTCTAGCATAATCGAGCGCGGTTTTGCCGTGGATATTTTTAGCGTTTTTATCCGCACCCTTAGCAAGCAAAAGCTCGATCCTCGTGCGGTTGCCCGCGATCGCCTCGTGGTGCAGCATCGTGTAGCCCTCATCGTCCGTGCGCGTGATCTCGTCCGGATACCCGCGCAAAAACTCCTCGAAATTTTTCTTCGTATTGACGCTCATCGGGTGCTCGGTTAAATTTTGCGGATGCTCCTGCTGTTCGTACGCCACTAGCACGACGCCCGGATCGCCGAAATTTAGCCCCCACGCCTCGTCGTGCTCGGCACGCTCGCTCTGGCTCATAGCTTTGCGCATCGCCTGCACGCTAAAGCCGCCGTAGGTCTTGCCCTCTATCGCAAACATCCAGTCGCTGATCTGCTCTAGCGGCACCGCGACTTGCTCGCCGTTTTTGATGTTGCTTAGCACGTTCGGGTCGTTTACGAGCACGCCGCAAACGCGCTCGCCGTCAAAATACACGTCGTTTACCCACATATGCTCGACCTCGGTGCTGCCGTTTAGCTCTTGCGAAAAGGCGACCTTGACGCGCAGGCAAAGCTAAGCGCGGGGACGATGCGGAGGCGCTCCCAGTACAGCTCGCGCCAGAAGTAGCGAAAGCTCTTTCGCGCCTGCTCGAATGCTTTTAGCATCGCCTCATCTTCGCCGTCCGCGTAAAACACGGGCTCGCTTTCTTTTGCGTCTTTTGCCGCGGCGTTTTCATCCTGTGCGCCTTTGCTATTGCTATCTTTCGAGCTCGCGTCATCGCCGCCGAATAGTTTTTTAAACAGTCCCATTTGCTCCCCTTAAATTTAGTTGAGATTCGTATTGTATTTTAAATTTACTTTCATTTGCCTGATTAAAATAGCGGGCAAAATTTCACCGCGCGAGCCGTATAGCGGAGCGCAGAAGAGCAGGGGCGGTCTTACGGCTTGCGTTCCGCGCCCGCGCAAAAATTAGCTATAATTACGTTTAAATTTAATTAAAGGAGAGATTATGGGGCTATTCGGTTTGGGCAAAAAGGCTGAAAAAGCGCAAATCCCAAGCACTTTTGCCGGCAGAGTGGATAAATTTTGGGTGGAATTTAGCGGCGTGATAGATGAGATCAAGGCCGATCTGGCGGCGGAAGAGTTTGAAAAGGCGATGCAAAAGACTGACGAGAAGCTTCGCATCTGCCTTGCCGAGCCCTATTTTATGACGGGGCTTGCGGGCGATAAGCTTGATTTGGTGCTAACTCCCGAGGGTATGAGACACCGATTATTTTGGCTAAGCTTTATCAAAAACGCTATGCCCAAGCAGCTCGAGTCCAAAATGCTCTGCACGCTCGGAAAGCCGCGTGCGCCGCGAGGTATCGGCGGGATCGAGATGTATGGTACCCGCGTAAACGCCGAGGAGTCGATGATCTACGCGCAGTTTAACGAAAGCGACGTGGATATTAAAATTTACAACGCAAACCTAGCGGCTCTACTCGCGCAGGACGAGGGCAAGGCCTATAACCTTAGCTTTATCCTGCTCGACAATATGATTGGCGAAACGGCGATCATAAATACGCTAGGCGAGCTTGAGGTACTGGCCGAGCCCGAAGAAAACGGCGTGCCGCTAAGCGAATTTGCCGATCTGGTCGATGAGAAATTCGGCGAAAAAGCCGCGCGCGAACCGCTAAAAAATTTTTTTAGCTACGAGATGCAGCCGCGCGGTAGCGAGGTGCGCGAGGACGTGGTCGTGGGCACAACCTGCCTGCGAAATCTCATAGGCGAGTACTTAGGCGGCAAGCGCGACATCTATAACGAAGCCTTCGAGCTCGGCATCAAATTTTGCTTTCTTAGCGTAGGTAACGGCGGCGACATGCAGGCGGGCTTTGATCTGCGAAACAAGATCGAGGACGAGGAGCTGGAGAGCTGCGGCTCGTTTCTGGAGATAATCGGCGGTGCAACCGGGCAGAAGCACACATACATTGATCTCATCTGCTATGACGAGGAGAAGCTGAAAGAAAAGGTGCAGCAGCTTTGCAAAAAATATGGCGCTAGTATCGAAATTCATGACTTTAAGCGGTAGCGACTTTGGTTTTTACCGCTACCAAAATTTCCGACTTAGACGGTAATGGACTCTGTTTTTTGCGGCAGATAAATTTGAAATTTTGCGCCATCGCGGAAAATAAATTTTAAAATTCTACGCCGCCGCGTAAAATAAATTTAAAATTTGCCGCGCCGCACGCTTTTCGTTCGGTTTTACCATTTTGCCGGCACGCGGTAAAATTGAGCGAGCCGTGGGCTTACGATATAAATTTTGGCGATTTAGCAGTAAATTTTAGTAAAATTTGCGAGGTTTGCAGCGCAAATTTGCAGCGATAAAATTTTGCGTTGGCTTCGGCGCAAAGTGCACCGATTAAGAAACTTAGGGAAGATAAAATTTTAAGGGACGAACATGAAAATTATCTCGAAATTTAAAGATAATTACGATTTTATGGTGTCAAAAATACGGGCTTGACGAGACTTTGGTCTATGACCGCAGAAACTCAGTGCGGACGAGCTATGGAGGCTTGACGAGGGCGATAAAAAGGTCTTTGAAAGGAAGCTTAGCGGGTACCGCTTTATCGGCGGCAAATTTATAAACTGGAGCAAAACTGACGTAAATAAACTGCCGCGCCTGCTTCACTCCATGATTTTCATCGGCAAAAATTTAGTCCATATTTTCGCCTCTCAGGGTAAAGCTTACACAAGTCTAGAGTTTGACGAGACGGAGCTAAGAAGGCAGTATTGGGAGGACAGAACTTTGAGCTTTAGCGATGGATTTCGCGCCCATATCGTCTCATGGCTCAGCAAGGTCGGCGAGCAGGCTACGCGCGAGGAAATTTTGTAGCCCGTGGCGCTAGAGGGCGACTGCAAAACGATGCTAAAAAATATTGTTCGCGACGATAAAATTATAAGCAAAGATGAAATTTTAAACGCACCCATCGTATTTTTTAAGTTCACACAGGACATTCACACCGTAGCGATAAATCCACAGCTTAACGCGATGAGGTTTTATCTGGACGCCGATTTCGTCTGGCAAAGCTTAGTCGAGTTTTTATCCGCTAAAAAGGACGCCTCCGCTCCGACGGGCACAATACCAAATGATATAAAAATTGCCAGCAAGGGCTTTGACGTAAAGCACTCGTTTCGCCCAAAAATGAAATAACTCGGTTCGCGTAGAAATAATCCGTGCAATCGTCGCTAGAATTTATCCCTCTTTACTTCGCTGTTTTGACGCGCCTCATAAATCGAGCTAAATTTTATAAATTTTTATAAGTTTAGACGAGCAAGCGCACGAAAGCTTAGGCGCAAAATAAAACACGGATAAAATTCCGCAAAAGCTCTTTCGCAAAATTTTAAAAGAATTAAAATATTTCCTTGAGGAATTTTAGAATTCCGCATAAGGCAAATTTACAAAAATCTCGTAAAAAATATGGAATTTCGTGAAAATTCCGCAAAATTTTAAAATTTTACCGCAGCGGCGTCCATCGCGCGCATTAGATTTAGCATTTGAGCGTGTTCAAAAACATCGTGCGTGCGGATGATCGCGGCGCCGTTTAAAGCCGCGATCTGGTGCAGATACAGCGAGCCTGCGAGCCTATCCTCGACCGCGGAGGGGCTGTAAAAATCGATAACGCTCTTTCTGCTCGCGCCCACGAGCAGCGGGCAGCCGAAGTGCAAAAAATGCTGCAAATTTTTAATCAGTACCAAATTTTGCTCGGCGGTCTTGCCAAAGCCGATGCCCACGTCAAGGATGATCTTTTTAAGCCCCGCGCTTCGAAGCTGTTGCAAATTCTGCGCAAAAAACTCATCGATCTCGCCCATCAGATCGTCGTATTTGGGCGCAAGCTGCATATTTTGCGGCTTTCCTTGCATATGCATCAGCACGTAAGCGGCGTCGTAGCGAAGCGCAAGCGGGGCGAGAGCGAGGTTTGCGCTGATGTCGTTGATGATGCTAAAGCCCCGATCTAGCGCGAATTCCAAACAATACTCATCGAAGCTATCGAGGCTAAATTTAGCCTTTTCATGCAGACGCAGACGGTAAATTTCGCTCACGACATCCTTTATGCGCGCAAATTCCTCATTCCTGCCGCAGTACTGGCTGCCCGGGCGCGAGCTCACGCCGCCGATGTCGATGATAGCGGCGCCCTGCTCGATCATCTTTTCGATCTTATTGGTCGCCTCTTTTAAGCTTGCCGCACGGCTTGCGGGGTTGAAGCTATCGGAGTTGATATTGACGACGCCCATTATTTCGCAGCTTTGCGGCTTAGCAAATTTCTTGCCTAGAAATTTCGCGAGCTCTTTTAGCCCGAAATCCTGCAGTGCTTCCTTCTGCGCCAAAGCTTCGATCTGGCGGTCGTTTGCGATCAAAACCGCGTCCGTATCATCGCGCCCCAGGATCACCCCTTCGTTGCACGCAAGCTCGGCGCCGATACTAAGGGCATCCTGCTTTAAAATATTTGCCGCGGGCGCTCGCAGATCTTTTAGATAGAAAAAGTTTAGGCGCGATTTTTTCTGCATTATCGCTCGTCCAGCATTTCGCACGCCGATACGCTCGCAAATCAGCGCAAAATCGGCTTCGTTTGAAATTTTATAAATTTTCATCTTTTCTCCTCGATCATCAACAGTAACGGAGTAAGCACGGCGTGAGCTTTGGCGTTGTGCTCGGCAAGGTAGCTTAAGCGATCTATTCGCTGCAGCTCATCGCCGCTTAGCCTAACGCCTGCTTCGAAGCACTCTAGCGCGATCTCGCCGATGAGCGCTTTTAGCGCTGTTTTATCCAGCTCGCCCTTGCGCTCCAGCGCAATCTGTGCGTCGATAAACTCCACCGCTTCCTTTAGGCTAAGTCTGGCTAAGCTTAGCCCGGTGCGGTATCTGGGCTTTCGCACGCAGAGATTTTGCACCACGAGGCGCGAGCGGATGGTAGGCAACAGGGCGTTGATGAAGGGGGTGATCAGGAAAAATACCGTATTTTTAGGCGGCTCCTCTAAAATTTTAAGCAGGGCGTTTTGCGCCTCCTCGCCGAATTTCGTAGCGGCGATGACGATGATCTTATCCTCGCGCTCGGCGACGTAGGCTTCGTCTATGATCTTTCGCGCCTCATCGATCTTAAGCTCGACGCTTTCGAAAAAGCGCAAATTTTTACGCGGAATTTCGGCTAAAATTTTATCTTTAAAGCCCTCATAATCGCCCGTTAAAACGATCTGATTTATGATTTTCAAAGCACCACTTCGTCAAAAAGCACGGCGTCGATACTTTTATCTAAAATTTTAAAAAGCTGGATAAGTTTGAGATCCAGGCTCGGATCGCTCTCGCTCATGTAGAAGCTGTTTTGCAGCCTCTCGTCGATGAGCCACAGATAGCTGTCCTCGTGGCTTTTGGCGATTTTGGCTAGCGGATGGTTGCCGTTGCCGATGTAAAAATATATAAAGCCGTTGGCAAACGCGAGGCTTAGCATATCGTTTAGCAGCAGCGCGTCCTCTAGGCTATTTACGCCGCCGCGGTAGAGCGATCGCAGCGAAAAAAACGGCAGCAACGGACGAGAGTTGGTCGAGGAGTTGATCTTTTTGATGATGTATTCGCTAAACCAGCTCCGCTCATCGTCGCAGATGACGATGAAAGCAAAGCCGTCGTGGAGAAATTTGAGCTTTGAAGCCAAAAGCGGCGTCCAATCCTCCTTGCGATCCTCGAGCCACTCAAGTCCGGGCTCGGAGCGCATCGCCGTGACGCTCCAAGTGTGCAGATCCTGCATTATTTATCCAAATCGTAGGCTTTATGCAGCGCGCGCACGGCAAGCTCGCCGTATTTGGCCTCTACGATCATCGAAATTTTAATCTCGCTCGTGGAGATCATCTGGATATTTATCCCTTCGTCCGCAAGCGTCTTAAACGCCTTGCTAGCTATGCCGCTGTGGCTTTTCATACCAACGCCGACTAAAGAAACCTTTACGATATCGGCGTCCGATTCGATGATGGAATTCGGATTTGGATTTACCTCTTTCATTACCCTATAGGCCGTTTCCAGCTCGTTTTGCGGCACGGTAAAGCCTAAATTCGTCTCGCCGTTTCGTCCGATATTTTGCACGATCATATCGACGTTGATCTCCTTGCTTGCAAGCGCGGAGAAAATTTCAGCCGCGACGCCGGGGCGATCCTCTACATTTCTAATCGTAATTCTTGCTTGATTTTTATCCAGTGCAATGCCGCTAATTACCGCATCTTCCATCTTTTCTTCTCCTGTTATGAGTGTTCCTTCATGATCGTTAAAACTGCTTCGCGTCACCAAATTTACGTTTAATTTCTTCGCAAGCTCAACGCTTCGGTTTTGCAAAACCTTCGCCCCCAAGCTCGCAAGCTCAAGCATCTCGTCGTAGCTGATGCGATCAAGCTTCTTGGCTTTGGGCTCGATGCGCGGATCGGTCGTATATACGCCGTCTACGTCGGTGTAAATTTCGCACAGATCGGCATTCAGCGCTCCTGCGACGGCGACTGCGCTAAGATCGCTTCCGCCTCGCCCGAGCGTAGTTACTTCGCCTGCGGTGCTGATACCTTGAAAGCCCGCGACGACGACGATTTTTCCCTGCTTTAGCGCCTCTTGCATGCTTTTTGGATCGATAGAGACGATGCGAGCTTTGGTGTGAAAATTATCCGTCACGATGCCCGCACCTCGCCCGCTAAATGCGATCGCAGCATAGCCCTTGGCGTTTAGCGCGATAGCTAAAAGTGCACTCGTAACGCGCTCGCCCGAGCTTAGCAGCACATCCATCTCTCTGCCTATGGGAGTTTTAGTAAAAAATTCCGCCTGCTCGATGAGCTGATTGGTAACGCCGCTCATCGCAGAGACGATTACCGCGACATCGTGTCCTTCGTTTTTAGTCTTTATCACGCGCTGCGTGACCGCCTCGATCCGCTCTAGCGTACCGACGCTCGTACCGCCGTATTTTTGAACGATCAGCATTAAATGTAACCCTCCTCCTTAAAATATTTTAAAACCGTCGCGTAAATCGGCTTTTTGAAGTGATTTACGTGTCTTAAAACCTCATTTGCGCCTACGAATTTAAATGCGTCGAACTCTGGAAGTTTAGTATTAATGTTTATATCGGCTAAGCTTCGCAATCTCACCAAAAAATATCTTTGAATTTGCCCGTCGTATGGGCGCATCTTTTGAGCTACCCCATCGGGAAAGTCGTAGCTGAGCCACTTCGGGCACTCAGCGATGATATCGACTTTGCTTGTTCCGATCTCCTCACCGAGCTCTCTGCGGATCGCCATCTTAGGCGTCTCACCATCGTCGATACCGCCTTGAGGAAACTGCCAAGCGCCTTTGATGTCGCTTCGTTGCGCAATCAAAATTTCGCAGTTAAACGGATACGATGGCGAAAGCACGATTGCAGCGACATTCGGTCTGTAATTTTTCTCTTTTTCCATCTCGTTTTCTCACAAAAAATTTCTCAAAATTCTACCTAAAAATATTAAAATTTGCGTTAAGAGGCTTAAAATTTATATAAATTTTCAAATTAATTCGCTAAATTTTGCGACGTAAATTTAGCCCATAGGACCGCCCTTGCACATCTACATCCATGTACCGTTTTGCACCTCCAAATGCCCGTATTGCGCTTTTGGCTCCTTCAGCGATAAGTTTAGCCTCGTAAAAAGCTACTTTCGCGCGCTAGAGCTTGAAGTGCGCGATTTTTTGGCGAGAAATCCGCACGCGCAAATTTCGACGCTTTTTATCGGCGGAGGCACGCCAAGCGCCGTAGATGCGGGGCTTTATGATGAAATTTTTGCGCTGCTTGCGCCGCATTTCGCCGCTAAAGCCGAAATCAGCTCGGAAGCCAACCCGAACTCCGCTAGCCCCGCTTGGCTTAGCGCGATGCAGGGGCTCGGCGTAAATCGCATCAGCTTCGGCGCGCAGAGCTTTAACGACGCCAAGCTAAAATTCCTTGGTCGCGCGCACAGTGCGGCGCAGATTTTTCTGGCGGTGCAAAATGCCAAAGCAGCGGGCTTTGACAATATAAATTTAGATCTAATCTACGCGAGCAAATTTGACGATAAAAGGAATTTAAAATTTGAAATGGATGAGCTTGCGCGCTGCGAAGTGCCGCATCTAAGCGCCTATGCGCTAAGCCTTGAGGAAAACACGCCGTTTTTTGGGCGCGAAAGCTTTAAAAAGGAAAGCGCGGCTCTAGCTAAATTTCTCTTTGCTTTGGCAGCTGATAGCGGCTTTAGCCAGTATGAAATTTCAAATTTTGCCGCGCGCGGACTGCGCTGTAAGCACAATCTGGCTTACTGGCGCGGCGAGGATTACGCGGGATTCGGGGCATTTGCGGTCGGAACTAGCGGGCAGGTGCGCCTTAGCTCGCCTACAAATTTACAAAGCTATATCGCGGACCCGCTGCAAAAACAGCGCGAAGCTCTAAGCGCGCAGGATAAAAAGCTTGAGCGCATATTTCTCGGGCTGCGCTGCGTTTTGGGTGTGGAAGCGCAAATTTTAGACGCCTCGGAGCTAAGCAACGCGCAGCTGCTAGTACGCGAAAAAAAGCTGAAATTTGCCGAGGGCAAATTTTATAATCCCAACTTCTTGCTTGCCGACGAGATTGCGCTTTTTATCACGCAAGAAAGCCGCCGCGGGCGCTAAATTTAAGATTAATGAAATTTTAGTTACAATACGCCACTTTTTACGTTAGGAAATTTTATGTTTGGTATCAGTATGCCTGAAATTACGGTCATTTTAATCATCGCGATAATCGTGCTGGGGCCCGAAAAGCTTCCAAAAGTGCTGGTCGAGCTCGCAAAATACTTCAAAGTCATCAAAAAAACCATCAACGACGCAAAATCGAGCTTCGATCAGGAGCTTCGCATCGCCGAGCTCAAAGAGGATGCCAAAAAATATAAAGAGAGCATCACGCAAGCAAGCGAGGGTGTGCGCAAAAAGCTCACATTTGAGGAGCTCGACGAGATAAAAGGCGGTATCGACTCGGTCAAAGAGACGCTAAATGCGGGGCTAAAAGACGCGGAAAGCTCGCTTAAAGAAACGCTTAGCTCGGACGCCGCCAAAGACGCGTTAAACTCCGCGAAAGTCTCGGCACAAAAACAGAATGAGACGGCAAATTTAAAAGCAAGTTCAAGCGAAGAAAACTCTGTGCAAAGCTCTTCTAACAACGCAAACTCTATGCAAGGCTCCGCCGACATCGCAACAAATTCCGGCGTTGAAAGCAAAAGCGCTAATTCTGGTGCTGGAAACAAAGGCGAAAATTTTATGCCGAACACGGACGGCGGTGCAGAAAATAGCGCACAAAATACGAATGCAAGCGGTGAAGCGAAAAGCGCCGCGCAAAATATGAATGCAAATTTAAACGGCGATGCGCAAAATTCTATGCAAAATTCCGCGCAAAATAACGATACGCAAAAATCATAATGAGAGAGAAATGAGAGAGAAATTTAATGTTTGAAGAGCTAAAACCCCATCTAGCCGAGCTTCGTAAGCGCCTAGTTATCTGCGTGCTGTCCGTCATCGTCCTTTTCATCGCGTGCTTCGGCTTTTGGGAAGATATTTTAGGCTTTATGACCCGCCCGCTAGTGCGCGTGCTTCCTAAGGGCAGTGAGATCATCTTTACCCAGCTTGGCGAAACGTTTTTTACTGCGATGAAGGTATCGTTTTTCACCTCGCTGCTTCTAGCGATGCCGATAATTTTCTGGCAGGTGTGGCTTTTCGTAGCGCCTGGGCTTTACGACAACGAGAAAAAATACGTCATCCCTTTCGTTAGCGGCGCGAGCGTTATGTTCTTTTTAGGCGCGGCGTTTTGCTATTTTTTCGTAATCCCCGTCGCATTTAATTTCTTGGTAAATTTTGGCGCCAAGCAATTTACTGCGATGCCTACGATCGGCGAATATGTAGGCTTTTTCGCTAAGCTCGTCGTCGCATTCGGCATCAGCTTCGAGCTTCCGGTGGTGACCTTTTTTCTCGCCAAGATCGGGCTTGTAACTAATAAAAGCTTGAGCGATTTTTTTCGCTACGCAATCGTCATTATTTTCATCTTTGCAGCGGTGATGACGCCGCCGGACGTGCTTAGTCAGTTTATGCTCGCAACTCCGCTAATTGCGCTTTATCTACTCTCAATCTTCATCGCCAAAATGATAAATCCATATAAGCCCGAGGATGACGAAGGCAAAAATTCCACGGACGTAGCGCAGGCGTGAGATGGCGGATCTAAATTTAGTCGGTAGCTACGATTACGAGCTTCCCAGCGAGCTCATCGCAAGCGCGCCCGTGATGCCCAAACAAAGCGCGCGCCTGCTAATCTACGACCGCACCAAAGAGCAGATCACCCACGCGCACTTCGGCGATCTAGCGGACGCCCTGCCGCCTTGCGATATTATTTTTAACGACACGCGAGTAATTAAGGCGCGCCTATTCGGTCACAAAAATAGCGGCGGCAAGATTGAGCTTCTGCTAAACTCGCCGCTTGAGGGCAATAAATTTAGTGCCTATATTCGCGGCAGCGTCAAAGTGGGCAGCGAATTAAAATTTCAAAGTGACCTTGAAGCGCGCGTTTGCGAGCTGATGGAAGGTGGGCTTCGCATCGTGCAGTTTGAGCGCGGCGGCAAGGCTTTAAACACCCATGATGTTTTTGAAATTTGCGAACGTATCGGTCATGTGCCGCTGCCACCGTATATCAAGCGCACCGATACCAAGCAGGACGAGAGCTGGTATCAAAGCATCTTCGCGCGCGAGCAAGGCGCCGTCGCCGCACCCACCGCGAGCTTGCATTTTAACGATGCGATGCTAAACGATCTGCGCAAAAACCACGAAATTTATTTTATCACGCTACACGTAGGCGCGGGCACCTTCAAGCCCGTGGAAGTAGCGGATCTGCGCGATCATAAGATGCACGGCGAGCTCTACTCCATCCCGCCGCAGACCGCGCAAATCCTAAAAAGCGAGCGAAAAATTTTAGGCGTGGGTACGACGGTGACGAGAACGATCGAAAATTTTGCGCGCAACGGGCAAAGCAGCGGGATCTGCGAGCTGTTTTTGCACCCGGGCAATCCGCCGATAAGACAGAATTTTTTGCTTACAAATTTTCACCTACCCAAATCCACGCTGATAATGCTCGTGGCGAGCTTCATCGGCCTTGAGCGCACGCTTGAGCTCTACCGCATCGCAGTGGAGCAAAGATACCGCTTCTACTCCTATGGCGATGGGATGCTTGTGCTATGAAAGCCGTGGTTTTAGGCGCGCTAGCAATATTGGCTGCGACGGCAGGCTTTGTGGCAAGAAAGCTCTTTTCTAAAAAGCCCGCCGTAAGCGGCAAAATTTTCTCCGCTGCGCCTAAAGCCAAAGAAAGCGATTCCGTCGTTCCCAGACGCGAGGATATCGCGCAGATCGATATTTTAAAAATTTTAAAATTCCAAAGCGAAATTTTATTTGAGGAGTGCACGAAATACGATAGCACGCTCTATCTTAGCTTCCCACCGCAGCTGCCGCGTATCTACGGCGGCGAGGTGCTAAATCTCACTAGCGCGGTCTTTGACGCGTGCGAGTTTTTCCTGCAAAATATCGCTGAACCAATCCGCGTAAGCGTGGAATTTAGCAGTAAGGAACTTAGAGCAAATATGAGCTCTATCAAGCTCGACGTGCGAGTAGGTATCGATCGCGAGCTAAAGGATCCGCGTACCTATGCGCTTAAAAGTGCACTAGAAAGCGCTGCTAGCACGGACGATGAGCATCTTACTTCGGCGCAGACCCATTTGCGTGCACTCGGTTCGCATCCGAGTATTGGAGCTGACGGGCGCGGAACCTTTATCAAAATGGATGCAGTACTTAGCTGCTTCGCGCAGCAGAGCTTTGGCGCAAAAAGATACGACTACAACGTCATCATCACGCATAAAAACCGCGCGATCTTTGAGGAGCTGCGAGATTTTTTAAGTGGGCTTGGCTGCGACGTGATGCCAAACTCCAACTGGGAGAGCGCAAAGAGGCATCTAAACGACTTCATCTACGTAGCCGACGTCGTCATCCTCGACGCTGAGATCCTGCGCGCAAATATAAGCGAAATAAACTACCTCAACGCGCTGGAAAAAGACGGGGTGTTTTTCATATTTCTGCTCAAAAACAAACACTCGCTCAAGGTGCTGGAGGGGCTAAATTTCAAATTTTTTAAGCTCGAGATGCCATATTTCTACGACGAATTTTACGCCACGCTTGATCTTATCGAAAAGATCAAAAACGATGAGAATTTCTTAGGGCTGTAGCGAACAGGCAGCGATAAATTTAAAACCTAAAAGATTGAAGTGCTATATTTTGACTTAGATTGGATCAAGGGCAATATAAAAGATAGCGAATATGCCTTAAGGCAGCAGCGGTACGAGGCGTATTTGGCAGGGCTGCATAAAAATATGCATACGCTAGAAAGAATTTTTGCGGGCATAAACTTCAACGATGCGCTATTGCTACCCAAAAAGCAAATCAATGAAAAGTTGCATTTGAAATTTTACATCGGAGATTTGCAAAATGGATATTATGAACTAAAATGCGTTATGAGCTCGGATCAAAGATGCGATGCGGCGCCCGGCGAAATAATAACGAGCGAGATATTTTACGAAAATGGTAATTACCGCTTCTCTTTCATCCTTACCTGCCTGAAGGAATACGCCGTTAATTTTTTCAGGATAGATAGCCTTAAATTTAACGCGATTTCGCAGAAAAAATACCACTTTGAGCATAAGAAATTTAAACTTTTATAGAAAACCGCGCGCCTCAGTCGTCGCGCATAAAATTTTATCCGCAAAGATCGCGCCCTTAAATTTATCCCGCTTGCAAGCCGCAAACAGCGTAAATTCCGTCGCACCTTGCAGCTAAATTTATTAAATTTACATAGTCTACGCGAAGCAGATTTATTTCGTCCGCTTACCTCAAAAATGCTCAAGCTCTATTTCTAAAATTTACGCCCCAAGCGGACTTAAGAAATTTTACAAGCGGCGCAATATGTTTTGAGGCGCTCAATAAGACGTATATAAAGCGAGTGAATTTAAGAATTTAGTGCGGATGGTTTGGCTTGCGATTTAAATTTATCTTTTGCCCTCTTTTTTAGCCTTGACCGCCTCGTAAAGTTCGTCGATCGAGGTTGCGGACGAGCCCGAATATTTCTGTGACGCTTGCATAGTTTTTTTGCCCCATTTACCGTCGATCGTCACGCCGTAGCCGCTAAACATCAAACGTCGCTGGATATAATAGACTTTATCTTGCTGCGTCATACTTTGTTGCTTCTGCACTTCGCGCTCAGCATCTTTTGCATGCTCACTTTTATAAACAGCATCGGCCGCTAAATACCCCAGAGCTAAACTTACTGCAAGAGACGCAATTATCATAAATCTATTGTTCGTATTGCATATAATAATTACATATAATAACCAGGTCGCGATACAAAATACTATATATCCTGCGGCAAAAGCAATAGTGGCATTAAAAGCGCTGAAAATAACCATAGCAGCAGCGATTAAAATCGCTACCGCAAGCCCTTCAAGTGAAGTAGCTGCCGCAATAATGAGACCTAATAAAAAGTCCATAAGCAACCTTTAAAAATTTAAATAGCGAGACTCTCCGATTATAAATTCAATCGGAAAGTTTTAGAATTTAACCGCCGATTGGGCGATGAAAAATATGCAAGACTATTCGACATGTTCCATAGTCCTATGAAATTCCGGGCTATGTTCTCTTGCTAGCGCAAAAGAATATAAAACCAAAATCGTACCGATAGAGATAAGAAAAACATCTTGAATTAAAAAACCGAATCTTATAAGGACACGTATTCCAAAAACAAGACATACCACGCCTATTAAAAATTTCAAGAACCATGCTCTACTATAAGAGATCTCCGCCTGACATCCGCTACATACGACCGCACCGTATTTGATGTCGTCTTTGCCGCAAAAAGGACATTCCAAATATTCCTCTTGTTCATTCTCTGCCATAATTTCTCCTTTGAAAAAATATGGATGAAATTATATATATATATAAGAACAGGCTTAAAAATTTTAAAAATTGGATTTAAAAAGTAGGAATTTTAGCGGCTTTGTACCGCTAAAATTTAAAGATTTTCGAATGGATTTACGACCACGTCTTTGCGATCTACAATGTAAGGTATAAGGGCTGCTTGGCGCGCGCGCTTGATAGCCTTTTCTACCATCTCTTGGTATTTTTTGCTAGTGCCGGTTAAGCGACGCGGCATAATCTTAAAGCGCTCGCTTAAGCAGTGCTTTAGCAGCGCCGTGTCCTTATAATCGATAAATTCGATCTTTGCCTCTGTAAATTTGCAATACTTCCTAGTATATTTTCTCTTATCTGCCATGATTTTTCCTTAATTAAAATGGGATCGTGTCGTTGCCGTCATCGTATTTATCGGCATCGACGTCGACTTCCGGAATCGTGCTTTCGTAACTCTGCTCTTTTTGTTTAGGCGCATTGTAATCGTTTTTTGCGCCTCTAGAATTTGAGTTTTGTCTGTTAGCATAGCCATTTCCGCCGCCGTAATTACTACCGCCGCCATAGTTAGAATTTCCGCCGCCATAGCCGCCGGAGCTTCCGCCATAATTGCCGCTCTCGTAATTGCCGCCTTGATTATAGCCGCCGCTTCCACCTTGATTGCTTCCTAGCATCTCCATAGTATCTACGCTGATGGAGTGCTTACTTCGGTTCTGTCCGTTTTGATCCTGCCACTGATCTAGCTTTAAGCGGCCTTCGATCAAAATTTTACTGCCTTTTCGCAAGTATTGGTTTGCGATCTCGGCCGTACGACCGAAAAAATCTATGTCTATAAAGCACGTTTCTTCGCGTTTCTCGCCGTTTGAGCTATTATATCTGCGTGTGACGGCGATGCCGGTTTTGCCTACGGCGGTACCCGTTTGCAGATATCTAAGCTCGATATCTCGGGTCAAATTACCTACCAAAACTACTTTATTGAACATATTTTATCCTTTATTCGCCCTCTTTGGCTGCTTCTTCAGGCTCTTTTGGCTCTACCGGCGCTTTTGGCTCGCGCTCTTTTTTTGCAGGGCTTAGCTTGATACCTTTGCTTAGTTTATCCCAAGCGGAAATTTCACGCTTAGTCTCATATTTGACGGTCAAAAATCTAATGATATCTTCGGTGATGCGCAGATTTCTAACAAGTTCGGAGATCAGGCTCGGTTCGGCCTTAAAATAGATTACGAAATAAACTCCACGCTCATATTTGTCGATCTTATAGGCTAGCTTTCTAGCGCCCATTTCGATTACGGAAGCGATCTCTCCGCCGTTTTTGGTTATGATTTCTTTGACGAAATCGACTTTTGTTTTAACTTCATCGTCGGTAAGCGTGGGCTTAACGATGAATAAAACCTCGTAGTTTCTCATAAATTCTCCTTATGGATTTTAGCTCGCAAACAGTGTCTGCGGGCAAGGATTTTGCAAAAAATGCGAAGAGATATTACTAAAATTTCACTTAATATTTGCTTTTTGCCCGAGCGAACTTAGCAGCATGCGCTGCAACCTCAAAAACGACGCAAGCAAAAGCTCATCCTTCGCCGCATTCTTTTCGCTTTTGAGTTCAAATTCCAAATCGTTTAAGTGGGCAAAAATTTTATAAAACGTCCGCGTTGAAAAACCGGTGGCATAGCGCTGCATCTGTGCGGCCACGGAAGGTGGCGGCTGATAGCCTAAAACCGCCTTAAAATCAAATCTGCCGTTTATTTTCACGTAAGCATGCAGGCGAAAAATTCTATAAATTAGGCGGTAGAAATAATTTATCAGCTCCATCTCGTTGTATCCGCCACCCAGAGCCATTTTGTAAAAATCTACGCGAAAGTCGCAAAGGCCGAAAATTTTATCAAAAAGCTCGTCGTAGCTCACCTCGCTGAGCCCATAAACCATTAAATTTACGTTTTGCAGGCTAAGCTCAAGCCCTAAACTTGCAAATTTTTCTATCTCGCTCGCACTTAGGCTCAGGCTTTCGTTGTGGATGGCATATATCCTGCTAAGTGCGGCGGTGTTTGCAAAAAGCCCGCACATCTCGCATTTTTGCGCAAGCAGCGCTATGGCTTCGTTTACGCCCGAGGGTTTGAAAAATCTGACCTCGTTTCGTTCGAATTCCTTGATAAAATCCGCGTTCACCGAAATTTCGCTATCGTTTAGCTCGTAGATCAGATGGTTATTCGTGTCCGCCTTACATAGCGCGATGAGCCTTCGCAACTCCTCTTTTTTGATGAGCGAGGCGGTTTTGATGTGAAGCGTGTTGCTACCGCCGAAAAGCGAGGGCTCCAAGAAGCTCCGCGCCTGCTCAAAATCATACTCCAAAAAATACAAACTCAAAAAATTTTCCGAGGCGTAAATTTGCTTCAGGCGCTGCGCGTAAAGCTCATTTGAAAAATCGTCTCCGCCGCGCAAAAGCACGAAATTCGGCACCCTTCCGCTTGCGATAAGCCCGTCAAATTCTTTCCTATACATCAGATCTTCTTTACCACCCTGCCTAAAATCACTCCGCTAGCGATGTTTGCGTCCGTAAGCTCGACTAGCACGGGAGTTAAAATGTCGCCGGCGAAATTTGAAACCAAAATTTTAGCCCCCTTTAGCTTGTCGTCTAGCTTTGCGGTGACGGAATTTCCGTTTTCGTCGATATAGCAGCGGAATTTTTTGCCCAAATTTTCCGCGGCCCAGCGCGCAAATTTTCGGTCCATAAAATCAAATGCAACCTTATCCGCTTCGCGCTCGAGCTCGTTTAGCCGCGCGCACGTAGCGTCGATGTTTAAAAGCAGGTAATTATAAAATTTCTCATCCCCCCTCATCTGCGCCTTTAGCAATCGGTGCAAAATGAGATCGGAATAGCGCCTAATCGGGCTTGTAAAGTGCGTATAGTTATCAAATCCGAGCCCAAAGTGCCCGCGCGATTCGGATCCGTACTCGGCGCGCTTTTGAGCCTTGATGATGAGCTTATCGACCTCCTCGCGGATCCCCATGGCATCGGCTTGCGCTTGGATTTCGCCGATCATTTTGGCAAGGTTGCTCTGATACGGCGCGTCGATGCCAAACAGCGCCAGATCATCAAGCAGCGCGTAAATTTTTTTAAGCTCCGCCGAGCCGTGATTTCTAAAAACGCCCCGCTCGATGCGCGCCGCAGCGGCTTTGTTGGCTAGCAGCATACAATCCTCGATGAGTTTGTGCGACGGAGTGTCGGTCTCAAAGCGAGTGGAGTTTATAAAACCGCGCTCATCAAGCGTGATGCGAAGCTCCTTGGTGCGAAAATCAAATCCGCGCTTTAGCCTCGCGCGGCGCAGGCGCTCGCAAATTTCATTAAGCGGCAAGAGCCAGCTTAAAATTTCAGGCTCGCACGCCTTGCGGGTGCGTAAAATTTCATCGACCTCGTCGTAATTAAAGCGGCGTTTTGATCTTATGATCGCTTCGAAAAGCTCCTCTTTTTGCGGGTTTAAATTTTCATCTAAAGCGATCTTAAAAACAAAGGCTAGCCTCGGCAGATTTGGCATTAGCGAGCAGATATTTTCGCTAAGCTCGCGCGGTAGCATCGGTACGGATCGGTGCGGGAAGTAGATCGAAAAGCCGCGAAATTTCGCCTCCTTATCGATCGGCGAGTATTCGCTTACGTATTCGCTCACATCGGCGATCGCGACGTAAAGCGTGCGCTCTTTTACGTCAAAATAGATCGCGTCATCGAAGTCCTTGGCATCGATAGGATCGATAGTGCAAAAGGGCAGATGCTGCAAATCTACGCGCTGCGGATACAGCGCCTCGTCCACTTCGCTGCCGAAGCTCGCGGCTTGTTGCTTGCACGCCTCGTTAAATTCGTCGTTTTTATCGTAGATCGCTAAAGAAATTTTCTCATCGACGAAGAGATCGGATAAGCTTCCGATCACCTCGGTAATTTCGTTCGTTAGATTATCGATCTTTAAAAGGGTGTTTGCGGGCAGCTGCTTTAGCGATTTTTGCGTGGCTTTGAGCGGATTTGCGAGGCCGGTTTTGACATTCACGCCTAAAATTTCGCGCCCGAAGCTTTTGGTATAAACCACGCTCGTTAAAAATGCGGGCTTGACGCACATCAGCACCTTTGCGTGCAGGCGGGACTTTCTTGAGCTTAAAATTTTTGCTAGGATCAGATCGCCCAGATGCACGCCGCTTAAATATCTGTTTTCGATGATGAGATCTGCCTTGAAACGATCGTCGAAGCTTTGCAGATAGCCTGTACCGTCGCGCGCGATGTCGAGCCTACCGAAAACATAGCCGTCGTTTAGGTAGAGCTTGCCCTTGTGCGCGCTGATGGCGCCGATATTTAAGAGGTTGCGCACGAGCTCCTTTTGCTCGCCGCTAAGATCCTTTTCAAATACACCCGAGTTAAAGGCGCGCAGGAACTCTTTCATATCGAAATTTCGCCTTTCGCCTCTAAAAACGCCTCCTGTTCTAAGCCGAACTCGACTAGTAAATTTAAAGCGTTATCGATGCTAAGCTCGTCGAAGTGATGGTAGATATTGACCGCGGTTTTGGCGATCTTTAGCATCGCGTAGCGGGATTTGTTCTCAAAAGGCGCGTCGTCGGGGGCGTTTGAATACAGCGCGTCCTGCGCGATCTGCTCTAGCCCGAAATGCGCAAATAGCGCATGCGAGACGCTCTCGCGGTTCGTACCGCAAAATTTCATCTCCACGTCGGTAAAATCCTGCGGAAAGATCGAGCCCTTGATGGCGTGGTAAAATTCCTCCGCCTTACCCGCAGCACACACCTGCTCGTCGATAAAAACCCGCCCGAACTCCACTAAAATCACGCTTGAGAGGATACTTTGCTCGATCTGCGGGTAGGATTTGATCCACGAAAACATAAGCAGATTTCGCAGCAGCGAGACCTGCGTGAGCTTTTCGCGATCGATGCGATACGCCTGCAAATCCGGCTTTAACATCGCGTCAAATACCGCGAATAGAAAAAACGCCCGCATCTGCTCGCGCCCGTAAAGCTCAAACGCTCGCTGTAATTTTAGCGTCTTTAGTGTCGCGGCGCCCTGCTCTCGCCCCTGCTCCTGCGCTCTCCCCCATTCTTGCTCCTGTTTTTGCTGCTGCGCTTGCCCCTGCTCCTGCTCTCGTTCTTGCTGCTGCGTTTGTACGGCTTGCGTAGAGATGCCCGAACCTAGCGCGCAATCAGCTCTCGCGGCGGCGTGCTGATTTTGCCGCTGCGTATCGCTTGCTGCTTGCGAAGGGTTAAATTTAAAATTCTCGTCGCTGTAGTTTGCGCCATTTGAGCGATTAAATTTAAGACTATCGCCCCGATCTGCTAAGTCTGCGCTTTCTTGCTCGCTCGAGGTACACTCGTTTCGCCGCCACTCGTCTGCGGCGTCTTGCAAGCCGTGCCTCATAAGCTCCGCGCCCTGAAAATCACGCCGCTCATCCGCGGCATCGAAATTTTGCCTCGCAAACTCCTCTGCGCTAAATTTAGACAAACCACAAAAGGCCAAATCTAAAATTTTATCCGCAAGAGGGGCGTTTTTTGAAATTTGCAAAGCGAGCCTGGCGTCCGAAACATCCGCGTCAAACGATGCTAAAATTTTTAAAATTTCATCGCTAAAACCCGCGAGTGCGCCTATTTTTTGGGTTATAAATTTATTCATTTTAAAAAGCCGTTCAATATAAATTTCGCACAATCATATCAAATTTTAACTCAAATTGCAAAGCAAAACGCCGCCGTTGCGCTAGAATTTCGCTTCGACTCGCGAGACTTTTAAGCGCTTTTTTTGTGTTTGAAAATCGCAGATCAAACCGCCCGTTTATCGTGACGGCAAAACTAAAATTTCATCCGCTGTTTTATAAAATTTTAATCCCCTTTCGTATAGAATGCATCGAAATTCCGTTTATAAAGAGCTTGATTTGGATAAATTTGAAGTCAGCACTGTGCCAAGAAAAGAAGGGGCTAGAGACTACGACAAAGAACCACTAGTTTTGCGGGATTATTCTGGCTTTGCTTTGATTTTACATTATTTGTTTATTTTGATATTTTGGATTACTGCTTCTGGGTTTTGCATTAGTTACTTAGACGATCTTGAAAGTGGTATTTTAGATTTTGATGACACAAAACGAACGATAATAAAATTTGGCTTTGCAATAGTTGTATTTTTGATATTTGATTGTTTTAATATTATAAATTTAAAGAAAAAATATACCTATTTTTATAATTCAAAAGTTGCATATTATGATCAAAATTTTAAAGAAACTAGCAGTGAAGATATAATATTTAACAACGACACAACTTTTAAGGCAATCTGGTTTTTAGATATGATATTTTCAAGTATTTTTGGTTAGTTTTTTCATAATTGGCTTTATTGAAGGAACTTTTGGTATATCTTTAATAGGTGTATTACTTTTAATATTTATATTATTGTTTGCGGAATTTTTAGAAATTATAGTTTTTTTGGTAATTTATAGATATGAAAATAAAAGTTTTAAAAATTTTTGGAAAATATTTCCAAAATTTCAAATAAATCTTGAATACGCAGAAGAGATACATTGGTCTGATTATAGGCGAAATAACGAAAGACTTTATTCTATACATATATTTTCTTTCAATGAAGAAAATTACAATAAGGTAAGGGATTATATTTTTACGGTCTTTAATATAGATATAAATAAAAATTTAAGTAAATAACAATTTTTTTGATAAAGGATAAAAAAATGAGAAAGTTTGAGGCGCTAAAAACATATGCAGAGCTGCCATGGGCGGGGTATAGGGGATTGAACAATTAACAAGCTGTGGTATAAAAAGACTGCTATGTTCTTTGGGTTTAACTGAGGGCTAATTCAGATCAAACAGATCCAAATATCAAATT
>NZ_CALKTL010000006.1 GCF_937997405.1 uncultured Campylobacter sp.
GTTACCAAGTGCTATAAAATGCCACGTATCCCGCGCTTAAAATTTTAATTCTATCGATGCAGAATTTTTGAAACGATTAGGGCTGAAATTTTTATTTTCCGCATTAAATTCTGTGCCAAAGTTAAAATTTCGTCGTAAAATTTCACGCCTCTTGCCTGGGCCTTTAAATTTGTACCACTCAGATTTTAAATTTAATAAAACCTCTTATAATCCCGCGAAATTTCAGATCAAAAGGATTAAAAATGGATTATGATATCATCGTAATAGGCTTTGGCAAAGCGGGTAAAACCCTTGCCGCAAAATCCGCCGCACTGGGCAAAAAGGTCGCTCTCATCGAGCGCTCGCCGCAGATGTACGGCGGCACCTGCATCAACGTAGGCTGCATCCCAACCAAGCGGCTAGTTACGGCGAGCAAGGAAGCTGGCTTCGTAAATTTTAGCGTGCTCGGAGAGTATTTCGTGCTGAGCATGCAGAAAAAGGACGAACTCGTAGAGGCGCTGAGGGCGAAAAATTTAGCAATGCTAAAGGGTAACCCGAATATCGACGTAATCGACGGCGAGGGCTCTTTTGCTAGCGCTAATTCCGTGCGCGTGCTAAGTCCTGACGGACAGACGCGTGAAATTTCAGCAGGAACGATCGTCGTAAATACGGGCTCAAGGGAGGTCGAGCCTAGCTTTGAGGTAAGTTCTCAGATCGCTTATAGCAGCGAAGAAATTTTAAATTTAAAGATCCTGCCGAAGCATCTAGTAATCATCGGCGGCGGATTTATCGGGCTTGAGTTTGCCTCGATGTTTGCGGGGTTTGGCTCTAAAGTCAGCGTGCTGATGCGATCGAAATTTATGAAAAACGAAGATGAGGACGTGTCCGCCAGCGTCAAATCCGCTCTGCAGGCCCAAGGCGTGGAGATTATCGAGGGCTGCGAGTTTTTGAGCTTAAAGGGCGGCGAGCTAAAATTTGATCTCGCGGGCGAGAGCAAGGCGATCGCGGCGGATGCGTTTTTATACGCCCTCGGCCGTCGCGCGAATACGAATGATCTAAATTTAGCCGCTGCGGGGGTGCAGACGGACGCGCACGGCAATATCATCACGAATGAGCATCTGCAAAGCTCAGCTGCTGGCATCTACGCAGCAGGCGACGTGCGCGGCGGCGAGATGTTTACCTACACTAGCTTAGATGATTTTAGGATAATTTTTAGCGCGCTTTTCGGAGACGGCGCGCGTACTACGAAAAACCGCGCGCCGCATGCAAGTGTGCTGTTTACCCGCACGCCGCTAGCTCGCATCGGCCTTAGCGAGAGGCAGGCAAGAGAGAGTGGGCGCGAGATCAAGGTGCTGAAGCTTTCGATGGCAGCGGTGCCCGGCGCCAAGGTCGTAGCGCACGACGAGGGAATGATGAAGGCGGTCGTGGACGCAGCTAGCGGCGAAATTTTAGGCGCGGCGCTTCACTGCGTAAACGCGCACGAGATCGTTAATGAGCTGGCGATCACCATGGCACTGGGCGCGAAGGCAGACTTTTTCAAAAATCAAATTTTTATGCATCCAAGCATCAGCGAGGCACTTAACGATCTTTTCGGACAATTTTAAATTTGAAATTTAACGGCGCTCGGGCTTGGCGATGCCTGGGCGCCTTAGCGCAAATCGATCGTGAAATTTAATGTGCCGGAGTGGGTTAAATTTAGACTGGGTTAAATAATTTTAGCCCTTATCGTCCGCTTCTTTCTTGGCTACCAAAAGTTAGCTATAAAAGAAATGATTGAAATAGTTAATTGATAAAATATTCGCGTTTAGGAATAGCAAGATTACAATCTATTTGGCACTCGGTAAGAGTATGCGGATAAAATTTCTTCTCGCAGTTTATACAGGCAAAAACGATTTCGTCCGTCGCTTCATTCAACATAACTCTATAATCGCTAGGCGACCATTGCGGGTATTCGCACGCCAAGTCCAAATCCACGCTAACTACCAAGCTGTCAAATACAATCGAGTTTAATTCCTCGTAGACTAGTCTTAAGCTCTTTTGATCTTTTAATGCTCTAATTTTATTTATCAAGCGGTATTTGTCCGATTTGATGATCTTTACGCCAAAGAGATCCTTCGCTTTTCCGTCGCCGTAAATCGATAGCTCGGTCGGATAATCTTTAAAATTTAACTTTAACAGCTCGTCCAAGCCGCAACCGTCGTATTCTTTCATAAGAAACAAAATTTTATTTTCCATAAACCATGTCGCTATGCAGCAGCATACTTGCTCGGGATCAAAAGGATGTAGATTTAAAATTCTATTTTCTAACGATAAACACAAATTTCTAATTTTGGGCTGCATTATTTAATCCTTTATTTCTACCTATATCGACGATATCAACAAAATTTTAGCCATTTTTTCTTTATACTTAATTTTATATTTAGAATTTCACAAATTTAATATCTTTATTTATCCCCAAAGATCAAATAGGCTAAATTTTTGCTCAAATTCTCATACGCAACTACCCAGTATTCTCGTATGATATTTTTGATTTGCAAGTTATCGTCCAGAAAGTCGGCAAATATTTTAATCCTGTCTTTGTCTACTGTGCCTAGCTCTTCATCCTCTTTCTCAAACGAAGCGACAATTAAATGCGATAGAGCAATCTTGTCTTGGAAATTTAATGTCTTGTCTTCTAGTAAATTTAGCATTGACGTAATTTTGCCGATGTCTGCTAATTCTAGCTCCCAATCTTGCTCATTTCCCGTCGAATCTAATCCCAAAAGCTTATTTAATTTTATCGCGCTTTCTTTTCTTACGAAATAATCGGTCATTTTATTATCCTTTATAATGTTTTTAATTGTGATACTCAGCTGACCGCGCTATCTAGCAGTTTCCTAGAATTTTGCAAAGCCCATACGAAATTTTCGAGCTCTACGCAGTCTTTTAATTCAAATCCAAAATTTAACAAACCTACCGATAGGGCGTCGCCATCTTTTATGACATGCGCTATTAGATTGCCTTTATGTTCTATACTCACTTTATTCTCATATCTTGTAAATTTAAAGATATTTTTCGAACATCTTCCGTTTCTTTTTGAAAATTTCTCAAATTGCTCCGTAAAATTCGGTGTTTGATTTCCATCTTTTAGCCATAATCCCCCAGCATATAGCGCCCATATAAGCTCGTAAAAATTGATATTATGCCGAGTCTCGGTAGCAGCGACCAAAAGCTTATTCGTTTCATGGTTGATCTCTATTAAAGCCTCTCTGTCCATATGCCAAATCTCGGCTACTACTTTTTCTCTATCCGGCACGGAGGCAATTAAAAATTCAAATTCATTTTTTTTACTTTTTGAAAAGCTAACTTATCATAATTTGATATATTGCTAGGGTATTTTTTTTCTAAGGTTTTTTTTCTTTCTATTACTTTTTCTAATCTTTCTTCATAATTTCTTAATACTTCATCTTTTATTTTTCCTTTTTCTCCTTCTTTTATATTTTTCGCATCTTCTATAACTTCTTTCATAAATATACATCTATCTTTAAATATTCTCATGTCTTCTACATTATATTTTTTTTCTAATTCTTTTGCTCTAACTTCTATATCTAAAATCCATGACTCATTCCTTTCACAAAAATCTTTTGTGTTTGCCTCTTCCAATTCTTTTTCTATTCTTTCATTAGCTTTACCTCCTTCTTCTAAAAATTTATAAAATTTTATTGCCTTTACCAAAATAAAAGGTCCTAGTATAAACTTTACTATAAATTTTATAATTACTGAAGTTTTTGCAGCTTCAGGAGATTCCACCAGATTAGAGTTATAAAAATAGGATATTGGAAGACAAGCTACTAAAAAACCTATAATAAGTCCTCGGATAATTCCTCCTGTTCCATGTTCTTTGATATTTAAGAATAAAATTAATATCCATAAAATCCCTCCAATAATAGCTATAATTCTAAAATTCTTTAACCATTTTAATTTATTTTCTTCACTTTTTTTTAAGCAACTATAACACCAAATATCTCCACTTGTCATTTTAATTGAACATTTGT
>NZ_CALKTL010000007.1 GCF_937997405.1 uncultured Campylobacter sp.
CGCCCAGAAAAAACGGATGGTTTTTTAGCTCGACCGCTTCGATAAGCCCGTCGCTCTCGCCGCAGACGATAAGACCGTGCTTTTCAAACTCGGCGCGGTACTTCGGATTGGCTTCGTAGCGGTGGCGGTGGCGCTCGCGAATGGTTTTTTGCTCGCCGTAAATTTTACTCAAAAGCGAGCCCTTTTTGACGTCGCAATCGTAGCCGCCCAGCCGCATAGTGCCGCCCATAGGGGATTTATGCGTGCGGATCTGCTTTTTGCCGCTTGCGTCGATAAAGCTGTCGATGAGGTAGATCACCGGATCTTCGGTCTGCGGGTCAAATTCCGCAGAGTTAGCGTTTTTCAGTTTTAATACATTGCGCGCAAACTCCACCATCGCAAGCTGCATCCCTAGGCAGATGCCCAAAAACGGCACCTTATGCACTCGCGCGTAGTTTATGGCTAAAATTTTGCCCTCCACTCCGCGCGAGCCGAAGCCGCCCGCGACCAAAATTCCGTTTACGTCGCGGAAAATTTCATCCACATTGCTCGCTTCAATTTTTTCGCTGTCGATCCATTTTAAATTTATCCGCGTATCGAGTGTCGCGCCCGCGTGGATGATCCCCTCGGTGAGGGATTTGTAGCTTTCTTTCAGATCGATATATTTGCCCACAAAGGCGATCGTGGTTTCGTTCGTAGGCACGATGACGCGCTTAACTAGGCTGTCCCAGTTGCTCATATCGACTTCGAGCTTATTTAAGTTTAGAGTCTCCGCGATCGGCGTTAAAATATCCTGCTTCAAAAATGCAAGCGGGATCTGATAGATACTCGCGCTATCAGGGCTTTCGATGACGCAGTTTTTATCCACGCCACAGCTTAGCGCGATCTTATCTTTTAGCGCGCGATTTAGCGGCATTTCGGAGCGGCAGATTATCATATCGGGGCTAATACCGATACGGCGCAGCTCACCTACGCTGTGCTGCGTGGGCTTAGTTTTGAGCTCGCCCGCGACCTTGATGAAAGGCACGAGCGTGAGGTGGATATTCATCGTATTCACCCTACCAAGCTCCACTCTCATTGCGCGGATCGCCTCTAAAAAGGGCAGTCCCTCGATGTCGCCCACGGTGCCTCCGATCTCGACGATCAGCACGTCGTTACCCTCGCCCGCCTTTTTTATGCGGCGCACGATCTCGCCTACGATATGAGGGATCACCTGGATCGTCTTGCCCAGATAATCGCCCCTGCGCTCCTTTTCGATAACGGAGCTGTAAACTTTGCCCGTGGTGAAGTTGTTGTCTTGGCTTAAATTTTCATCCAAGAACCGCTCATAATGCCCCAAATCCAGATCGGTCTCCGCGCCATCGTCGGTTACGAAAACCTCTCCATGCTCCAGCGGGCTCATGGTGCCCGGATCGACGTTGATATAAGGATCCGCCTTTAGGATGCGCACCTTTTGCCCCGCGTGCTTTAAAAGCGTCGCGATCGACGCCGCCGCAATGCCCTTACCCAGCGAGCTGAGCACTCCGCCGGTGACGAAAATATATTTCGTTTGTTTTGCCATAAGTTTTCCTAAATTTTGATATTAATGCCGCGATTATAACTTCTTTTAGGTTAAAGCACACTAAGCTAGAATTTGAAAATTTTAGAAATTTACGGCAAAATACGCACCCAAATAAATTTTAAATTTAAAGGAGAGATGATGAAAAAGATCATCGCGGCTTTAGTGCTCATCGTAGCGCTTATAGTGGGCGTTTTTGTGGCGACGAAGGACGCTAAAACGGGAGTAGCTAAAAGTGTAAACGATAGCATAACCAAAACGGTTGACGGTGCGGTCGGCAAGAGTGCCAGCGCGGCAATTGAGCAGCAGATTGCGGAATTTATCGCTAGAAACGAAATTTTCGAGACTAAAAGCGCTAAATTTTATCCGGGAGATAGCAACTCAAGCGGCTTTATCGAAGGCGTAGTAAAAAAAGAGAAACTACAAAAAAGTCTTGCTGAAGGCTTTAGCAAGCTAAAGGAAAAAGCAGGCGCGCAAGATAGCAACGATACGGACGAGCCAGATCCTGCTAAAATTTTCCCGGAAGATTTTGCTTTTCGCTATGACTACACTATCAAGCATAGCGTAAAAAACGCTGCGGATGGATTTGAGAGCGACGGAATTTTAACGATTAAGACGCCATATTACGCGGAGCCTTGCAAGAAGCTGTTTAAGACTGACGCGCCGCTTAGCACGCATCTAAACTACGGACCTACAGAGGTTAAATTTAGCGCAAAGCTAGCCGATATAAATGTGCTCGAAGATGGCGGAATAGGACGTCTTGCAGGCCTTAGCCTAAATGGCACGAGCGATATGAGCGGCAAAACGATAAAAGCCTTGGGTTTTAAAATCGGTGAAATTTTTATAGACGACGGCAAGGATTCGGGTCTTGATATGAAGGATCTTATCTATGAGGCAAACTTTAAAAACGGCATCCAAGATCTAGACGATAATATAACCAAGCTCTTTTTGAATGACATAGATTTTGCAGGCAGCACAAAAGAGCTCGTCGTAACTGTAGATAAACAGCGCTTCGTCGTAGTTACGGATATGAGCACGGAAGGTAGCTACCGCGTAAAAGATGGAATTTTAAATTTCAACGAAAGCGATAAAGCCCAAAGCCTAAAAATCGCCGATGTGCTAGTGCGAAACATCCATTTAGGCGTCGATACCAGCTTTAGCGCCGCACTTTTCGAAAAATATCTGTCTGTTATCTCAAATCCGCAAGAAGGCGAAAAATTAGCGGAAAATAAAGAGCTTTTTATGAAGCTGCTAAAAGATGATATGAAAATCAACGTGAATGATTTTTCGTTTGAAAATAGCCTCGGCAAGAAATTTGCTTTTAACGCAAGCGCGCTATTAGGCGGCTACATCGACGAGACGCAGCTTTTTAAGCGTATGAGCTTGGACGGCAAAGCTACGATAAATACGACCATTACGGACTTCTTATCGCCTTATGACAGCTTGCGCGATTTTGCGCCGATGGCGGAAGTTTACGGCTCGCAGTTTCTTAAGCCTGATGGAGATGGAGTTAAGATGGAGTTTAGCTTCGATAAGGCAAGCAACTCTATGATCTTAAACGGAAAGCCTATCCCGCTACCGCACAATTAAATTTTTAAGCTTTGCGGGCAAATTTTAAACCTGTTCGCAAAGCTTTTTTTGTTTCTTACTTTTTCGGCGCAGAATTTCGCAAAACTCCGCGCAAATTTTTACCTGCAGAATTCCGCAGCGGCGCCATAAAATTTCGCTCAAATTTTATCGCATCGTTTCTGCATGCCTTGCTAAATTTTAAAACTTACAAGCCAAAATCTCATACTTACAATGACAGATAGGCTTAAGCAATTTTGGCTATAATGCGCGCTTTTGCAGCGCAGCTAGCGTAAATTTAAAAGACGGCGGATTATGAGCGGCATTTATTACGCCGCCTCTTTTGACGACGTATTTTATATTGGGAAACTAACGCTAAATTTGCATTTTTAAATTTCAAGGAACGATATGAAAGTAATCAAACGCAACGGCAGAACCGAGGAACTTGACGTAAGCAAGATCAAAAAATACACGAGCGAGGCAGTGGAGGGGCTAGAAAACGTAAGCCTTAGCGAGCTTGAGGTGGACGCAAAGATCCAGTTTCGCGATATGATCACCACCGAGGAAATTCAACAAACCCTCATCAAAACCGCGGTCGAAAAGATCGACGTGGACCGCCCGAACTGGACCTTCGTCGCCGCACGGTTATTTTTATACGATCTGTATCATAAAGTAACGGGCTTTAGCGGTTATAACAGCCTAAAAGATTACTTCGCTCGCGGCGAGGCGGCGGGTCGTATAATGCTTGGCTTAAAGGAAAAATACGATCTGGAGGATCTAAATTCTTATCTGCAGCCGCAGCGCGATTTGCAGTTTAACTATTTAGGCATCAAGACGCTTTACGATCGCTACCTCATCAAGGATAAAAGCGGCGCGCCGATCGAGCTTCCGCAGCAGATGTTTATGGCGATCGCGATGTTCCTCGCGCAAAATGAGCTTGACTGCCAGAGTTGGGCGAAGAAATTTTACGATCTCATATCTAAATTTGAAGTCATGCTGGCTACCCCGACGCTCTCAAACGCCCGCACGACGCGCCATCAGCTAAGCTCCTGCTACGTGGGCTCCACGCCCGATAATATCGAGGGGATCTTTGATAGCTACAAGGAGATGGCGTTACTTAGCAAATTCGGCGGCGGTATCGGCTGGGACTGGTGCAAGGTGCGCGCGATGGGCGGCAGCATCGACGGACATAAAAACGCCGCGGGCGGCATCATCCCATTTTTAAAGATCACAAACGACATCGCAGTCGCCGTCGATCAGCTGGGCACGCGCAAGGGTGCTATCGCCGTGTATATCGAGCCGTGGCATATGGACGTGAGCGACTTCCTCGATCTGCGCAAAAACTCGGGCGAGGAGAGGCGCCGCGCGCATGAAATTTTCCCCGCGCTGTGGATAAACGATCTGTTTATGAAAAGACTTCAAAGCGGCGGCAAGTGGACGCTCTTTGATCCTGCAGAAGTAAGCGATCTGAGCGATCTATATGGCGCGGAATTTCAGGCGCGCTACGAGCAGTACGAGGCCGATGATAAAATTTCAAAATCCACCATCCTGGCAAAGGAGCTTTGGAAGAAAATTTTAACGAGCTATTTTGAGACCGGAATGCCCTTTTTGTGCTTCAAAGATAACGCCAACCGAATCAATCCAAACGCGCATCAAGGCTTAATCAGAAGCTCAAATTTATGTACCGAGATCTTTCAGAACACGGCGCCGAACCACTACAAAATCAAAGTCGTTTTTGCTGACGGCAGCGAGAGGCTGTTTGAGGAAAACGAAGATGTGGCGACCGACGCGGGCATCGTAAAAAAGGCGAAAAAGATCACCGCGCTAGACACGCTGGGCGGCAAAGAAATTTTTATCGTAGAAAAGGGCTGCAGCGAGGGCGCGACGGCGGTTTGTAACCTCGCAAGCGTAAATTTAAGCAAAATCAATAGCCGCGAGGAGATAGCTCGCGTGATGCCGATCGCCGTGCGAATGCTCGACAACGTCATCGATCTAAATTTTTACCCGCACGCCAAGGTCAAACACACCAATCTAAAAACGCGCGCGATAGGGCTCGGCGTGATGGGCGAGGCGCAGATGCTGGCCGAGCGCGGCGTGAAGTGGGGTAGCTACGAGCACTTCGAGCTGATC
Source organism: uncultured Campylobacter sp. (assembly GCF_937997405.1). Classification (GTDB taxonomy): domain Bacteria; phylum Campylobacterota; class Campylobacteria; order Campylobacterales; family Campylobacteraceae; genus Campylobacter_B. The sequence goes on from NZ_CALKTL010000007.1 coordinate 5,234, forward strand.
GATAGGATAATGGAAAACGTGAGCTTTAACGCGATCAAGGCAAGTTCAAATTTAGCCGTAGAAAAGGGCAGGTACCCTGATTTTGCGGGATCAAAGTGGAGCGAAGGAATTTTTCCGATCGATTTGGCGAACGAAAACGCCAAAGCGCTAGTTAAGCGCGGCGGGCTTTTTGAGCAGAGCAGCTGCGATTGGGACGGGCTGCGCGAGAAAGTAAAGCGCGACGGCATGCGAAACGGCTACCTGATGGCGATCGCACCGACATCGAGCATCAGCATACTCGTAGGCACCACGCAGACGATCGAGCCGGTGTATAAGCGCAAATGGTTCGAGCACAATCTAAGCGGCATGATCCCGGTCGTCGTACCGAATTTAAGCCCGAAAACGTGGCAGGCGTACGTGCCTGCGTACGAGCTCGATCAGCGCCTACTCGTAAAAGCGGGCGCCATCCGCCAAAAATGGATCGATCAAGGTCAGAGCCTAAATATTTTTATGAGCCTGGATAAGGCAAGCGGCGGCTATCTGAGCGAAATTTACACGCTTGCGTGGCAGCTGGGGCTAAAATCGACCTACTACCTGCGCTCCGAAAGCCCCGATAGCGAGAAGCTAAACAACGTCGCGGATCGCTCGATCGAGTGTGAGGGGTGTCAGTAAAATACGGCGGCGCTATGGTTGAATATAAAATTTGAAAAATTTTGAAATTTTTAAGAGCCGCTATAAAATTTTTGTAAAATTTAAGCGGCTCGGGTCGATAGTAAAGCGAAAGCGCTTATTAAAGATTCTTTGCCTTTCGAAGTAGTTTGATTTAATGACGGACGAGCAAAAAAGCGCAGCCTTCGCAAGAACTAAATTGTTTCAACGGCGCTCGCTCAAATTTAAAGCGTAGATTATTCCACCTGCCCGAGCTTTTTAAGATAGGCAAAAATTTTAGCGATCTCGATCATTTTGTTTAGACTTTCGAGCAGTTTTGCGCTTTGTGAGCTCGGCGCAGATTTGAAAATTTCGCTATTTTCAACGCCGATTACGAGGCTGTTTTCGCCCAGATAAAGCTCGGTTTTACCGAACAAATTTAGAGTGATCGTCTGCATATTTTCTAAAATTTTTTTGTTTTGCAAAAATGCGGCGGCGGCGGGGTTGTTTAGATATACGTCAAACGACGCGCTTAGGTGCGGGCTGTCTTTGAGCAGCTTCAGATCCGATGCGCCGAATATAAATTCTCCGCGCGGCACAACTAAAATTTTACTATCGAAAGTCTCGCTAAAATCGAATTTTGCAAAAAGTCCGTCGAAAATCGCAGTATCGTCCTTTTTTTTAAGATGCAAAATTTTATCCAGCTCAAATACCCGATTTTCTCTGTTTTTATCGAAATCGCGGCTTAGGCAGATGTCGCCGATTTTTATACCAAATTCGGGCGTCTTGCCCACTATCGCGTGCTTGCAAGTGCATAGATTTGCCTCTTTACGGAGCGGATTTTTGTAAATTTCATCGAGTAAAAACGCGCCAAAAGGCTGAAAGGTAAGACGCAGCTCCTTTGCGATCCAAAGCAAAAATTCGTTTTTGAAGGCCTCTTCACTGAGCGCTTCAAATTTACGCGAAATACGCACGGCTAGGTATTTGTAAGCAGGATAAGCAAGAGCCAGCAACACTAATAAAAATAGGAACGAGAAATCTCCGAAATCCTTGCGCATAGCGATAAATAGCGCCAGTACTACTGCCGCCACGCTGCCACGCGCCTTCCAAAGCGCCACATTGCGCGCTCCATCTAGTTTTTGCTTTTTTAATTCGTAAGAAACAAGGCTCATCGCTATCCCCGTGAGTGAAATTTGACGCTCATTATAGCGAAAAATGGGATTAAATCAAGCCATATGATAAGCGTGTCGCTATTTATAAGGCGGGTTTTTATAATAGCTCAAAAGCATAGAAATCGCCGTCTTTTTCTCTACATTTTACAATATCGCCCTGTTTGAATTCTAAAATTTCATCCAGTTCGGATTCAAATTTCGTCGTATCAGTAATTTTAAAAATATATTGCGCGATTTGAACAGCCTTTACCGGGCGCCATACATTAATATCTTCATTCAAAATTTTTATAAAAATTTCTTTATCGATCGCGCTTGCCGTATTAAACCTTTCTGCCCGGTTATCTAAAATTCTTTCTGCCTAGCCACAATTTAAGATATTTTAATACGGGTCTTAAATAATCATTAGTAGCATTGGCTTTAAAGGTGCTTACGTCTGATTCGATCAAATACCAGCTATATCCGTCATCCTTTAAAATATTCATTTTGCGATGTTTGGCCTCAGTGTTTGTGTCAGATATCTCTATATCCAGTACTTTATTTGCAATATTCATCTGCACCGATAGGTTAGAGCTTAGATCATATATGAAACGGTTAAAATCTTTGATGATATGCGTATTATATACGTCATCGATCATCTCAGCTCTTCTCTTCCAAAAAATTTCCTCTTCTATTGGGTCTCCATCAAAAAGCTTTTCATAATGATCTTCATCGGCTATGAGCTCTTCGTAAGATGCGGTAAAACATTCAAAAAATCCCCTATGCATCCCAAATTTCCAATTTGTAGGCACCGTTTCATCGATTACTTGAAAATATTCGCTATTAAATCGATACCATTCTCTATCATCTTCAAACGGTAATATACAATAATAAACCCGTCCCTCTTCATATTGGATACCATGAACAAAATAGGTTCTGTTTAATCCCAGATACTCATGCCTATCTTCTTTTATACATTTTACAATCATTTTTAATCATCCTTAAATTTTAAATCGTCTACCGCTTCTATAATAGGCGGTTCGTTTTTATCGCCTATTATATTATTTTTAACAAGTTCTGTAAAAAATTCTTTATTTTTGGATTTGTTGATTGTCTCTTTTATAGCGCTAAAGGATAATTTTAAATTATTTAAACTACCGTCTATAATGCAAAAACCGTTTTTCTCACACAATGATATTATGCCCCTTAATACGGCCTTATATTTGGATCTAAAATCGATACGAAACGTAACGGACTCTATTATATTATTAGCATCAAAAAGTACCTCTAAGCGGTTGCCATTTTCGCTTCCGTATAGATCGATTTCGTTAGACCAAGATTTTTCGGGCTTTAATAGGTGCGAAATTTCAGAAAATATCTCTTTTTTGATCTTTGCTTTTTTCCAATACTTATCGTCTTCAAAGAGCTTTATATTGCCATATTGCCGGTCGTATTGCAGATCGTATGTATCGCTTTTAGGTAGAATAAAAAACTCACATTGCCAAATTGCCATATCCTCTTTCCTCAAATATTTTCATTATAAAATTTTAAAAGTAATACGCATAGCAGCCTCGGTCATCGTATATATCAAATAAAATCGAAAATTTCTCTTTATTGTTTACGGCTAACTGAACTCTAATGTTCAAAGAGGGCTCTTTTGCCAGCTCAAGATTAAAATGGCGCAGCAGTACGGATCTCAAAAAATTTGGCTCAAGCGTCTTTTCTTCTATAAAGATAACGCCCGCTCTGGCGCCGTTTTTATAAGGCTTGGCTTTTATGTATTGCCCCTTCATATTTTTAAGAAGATATTCTTCTATTTTCTCATCTCTTTCCCAAAAAAGAATTTTATAAACTACGCTATCTAAGTGGCTTGCTTTTGAAATTAAAAACATAACTAGCCTTATTTTAGCCTCGACATCGATATTTTCAAAATCTATTCTCGATCTGGCTACGCCTCTTTTATTTCTACTTATTTTTCTAAATTCTATATCGAAATTAGTTGAGTCTATAATGCTTTTTATCATTGTCATCGCCTTTCAAAAACCTTTTGCTGCGTGATACTATACAAGCCCGCTTTAAAATCTTTATCTACTTTTTCCATTTAAATTTTAATTTCTTTCGCTTTATTTTTATGAAATTTTCCAACTGCTTATCGGTAAAATTTAAAATCTCTTTTCGATTTTGTAAATTTACATAGGTGTGCCTTATATCGCAATTACCGACAAAGGCGGCTTCCCAGTTCTTAATTAGCCAACTCGAGCTTATAGTATATTCCCGTCCTTTATCCGAGCGCATTTTATCGTCATATCCGATAGGCGCAAACATACCGGAATAAAACCCCTCCAGATAGGGTAGTCTCGGGCATCCTTCCGTATCGGTTGCGACGATAAATTTTATCTTTCGATCATACGGACGAAAAGCCTTATGACATTCTATAATATCTCCATTTTTTAGATCGTCTTTGAATTTTAAAAATTTATAAGTAAATTTTGCGGGAATTTTGTCATTTATCCTTTTGTATTCGGCTAAAAAACTATCGTAATAAGAAAATATGCTTATATTTCCGGACGGCTCGGTATTACATACAAAATCTAAATTCTCCAATATCCACTTTTTAGAAATCAGACCATTATTATTTTTCGCATTAGCTTCGGGCGGCAATACTATAAACTCCCCCGAATTATCGCCGTTTATACGTAGCAGATTATTCCAGCTACAAAATAAAAACCGCCTTTGACCGATCTGCAGTATATCGCCCTCCGCGAAAATTTCTCTAAAATTATTAATCGAAAATTTCCTTCTACCTCTTACCGGTATTATCTTTTTATAATTTCTTTTCATGGTCTTTCTTCTGTTTTATTATTAAATCGCGGCATACTCGCTAAATTCCTAAATGCAAAATATATAAATCGTTTTTAATTGCCGAATCGATTAGTTCCAATAGGCCGTCTAATTGCTCGATAACCGAGGATTTATTTAGCGCGCAGTTTTTATCAAAAATAATCTGCTCATCCGCGCTCAAGAAAAGCGATCTCCAAGAGCATATTATATCTCTAAATTTAGCTTTATCTTCTATCTAGCTATAGCCATAGTAATTTAGACCTTTTTCCAAATTTGCCTCATCGTTCCATGTGGTTTGCACCCACCCAAGAGAGTACGAAATATGAAGTATCAGATCATCGCTAATTACTACGCAATACTCTTTAGAGAAGATATTTTCTTTTATCTTTTTGAGTAAAAATTCATGTTTAGACATACAGCTCCTTATTGTTTTAAAATATGACTTTAATAAAGCTCGATATAGCTATTCGCCAAATTCCATCCAGGCTGCGGCGTATTCTTGTGTTTCATCTTTAAAATATTTGCTAATTATCTTATATTCGTCTTCTGAAAATATCTGCTCTTGATAGGCGTTAAAATACGCCCTGTTTTTCTCTATAAAGAAATAGATATATTCCTCATATTTGCCCAAATCAGTCTCTATTAAGCGCATTTGCCAATCCTTATAAAATTCCATCATAATACTTTTCTCCAAAATTTTATAGCGCTTTTTATCTCTTTTTCAAAATGTTTGAATGGTATATAAATTTCTTCTTGTTCGTAGGGCTTTAACTTTTTATATTTCTTGGAATGCGTAATTCTTGTAATATCTTCATAATTTTTTTGTAAAAAATCTATGATTATTTTTACCTCATCTCTGCTAAATTGTTTCGCTCGCGCCCGTCGCATAGGCGGTGCAAATGCTTGAATAAACATATCTTCTATAATCGCTTCATCGCCGAAGCGCTCGTAAAAATCAATAAAATCCAGGATATAATACCTAAAAGTATAGTCATTGAAAACCTGCAAATCTCCCGATAAAAGTTTGATCGTGCTATGGTCTAAATCGCACAGATCTTTACCGCACAGATCTTGCTCGACAAGCTCATCCTTTTGTACAGGATTTGTTATAATTTCCGGCTTTTGCAGTTTAAGCCGCGCCTTTAGCGCTTTTATTCTAGTATGCAATTCAAATTTATTCATCTAAAAAATACACGTCATTATCTAAACTTATATCGTTACCCGCTAATAGCCTTAGCAAATCCGTATCGTAGTATAGACCCGGCAAGTTACCGTGGCTGTAAATCACGACTCTTAGCAGCTTTTTTACGCTTTGTAATTTTATACTCCTCGCGACATTTATATCTGCCAAGAATTTTTTAATTAGATCTCCCGCAGAAGGTATATCATAAAATTTTTCCTCTATGCTAAAGCCAAAATTTCTGTATTTTAAAATAGAGCCTTTTAGTTTCAAATCTCCCCTGCGCCAGGTTTTTGTTGCAGATATGCCGCTGCTGCTTATTGTTTCGGATAGATCCCTATCGCTTTCGATCGATAGGATTAGGATTACTTTGTTGCTTTTCAAGATCGCTCCTAAAAATCTTTTATATCCTATCTACGCACATATTGTCATTCAGTTTGACACACATTTTATATTTATCAGAATATGAGCAAAACCAGCATATTCTGCATTGGAAGTTAAAATTTTCATTTGGACACCCGCCCAGGACAAATAGTTGGGCAATATGCAAAATCATCTCCGTTTCTAGCGCGATAATTGGTGATATATTGGATCGCCACCTCAAATGCATTGTCATCTTCCGATTTAATACCCCAGCAATCGTATGTGATTATGGGCTCATTGCCGCTTAGGCGATATACATCCCCTCCTACGATAATCATACCTTTATCTCTTGTAATTTTTAGCACCTCCATTACATCATCAAATCTCCAAGCGATTCCATAAATTCCATACTCCTCCCTTAAGCGTATACCGCGCTCCAGCAGATCTTGCAGTACGATATTTACGTAATCTTCATCTATAAACGCCGCGCCATCTTCTTCAACTGACATAATCTCTCCTTTCATTAAAATTTAATTTATTGCAAAGACTTTTCTATATCGTTTATTAGGCGATGAAGCGTTTCGAGACGACTAGAACTCGGATTATTTTGGTTCAAAATTCTAAAATATCGCTATATTTCATCGTCTTTATATTGCGCTCGTCAAAAGATGGAGGTATATATTTTTCGTTCATCTTAATGATTTTTGCGATATAGCTCTCGCTTATGCCGTTTTTTGGTTTTTTGTGCGATATATGCGCCAAAGGGCTTTTGGACGATGTTTATCGCTCTTTCTGTAAAACCGACCTAAACCTAATAGGTTTTTAACTAACCTAATAACTAACTGAATTATTTTAAAATAATTATAACATAAAAAGAAACAAAAATAATTAAAATTACTAAGAGCTCTAAATATCCGTATTTAAAGGAAGTAAAAGAGATCTAAAAGAAGTAATTGAAAATTAAAAGTAGCTTAAATGGTGGAGTTAAGCGGGATCGAACCGCCGACCTCTTGAATGCCATTCAAGCGCTCTCCCAACTGAGCTATATCCCCATAAGTGGCGGCTATGATAAATTCCGCCTCTTTGTCTGTCAATATTAAATTTTCAATTCAATGTTATCAGATTAAATATTAAGCGTTTTGCGCCTGAATAAAATCAATGGCATGTTGAATGCGATTTAATACGCGTTCACGCCCGATGCCTACGAGGGTGACGTCCATGGACGGCGATTGACTCGTACCGGTAACGGCGACACGCAACGGCATGCCTACTTTTCCCATGCCAACTTCCAATTCGGTGGCGGTTTGCTCAATGGCTTCATGGGTGGAATGCAAATCCCAGTCAGAAAGTGTGGTTAGTTTTTCTTTTACTTTTTCTAGGGCTTCTACGGAACCGGCTTTGAAATGTTTTTTCGCGGCAGCTTCATCGAAAGTGTCAAATTCTTCAAAGAAATAACGGCTTGCCTGCGCCATTTCGCGTAAGGTTTTGCAACGGTCCGCTAGCATATTAACGATTTCCGTTAATGCCGG
>NZ_CALKTL010000008.1 GCF_937997405.1 uncultured Campylobacter sp.
GGCAGGCCGCAGGCCTCCGACGAGGAGGTCGAGCGCGCCGCGCGAGCTGCGGGATGCGAGGACTTCATCCTGCGGCTTGCGCATGGTTATGACACGCGCGTCGGCACGGGCGGCAGTCATGTATCGGGTGGTGAGCGTCAGCGTATCGCCATCGCGCGCGCGCTGTATAAGGACCCGCAAATTTTAATATTCGACGAGGCGACTTCGGCGCTGGATAACGCAAGCGAAAAGGAGATCTCAAACGTCATCGAAAAGATCAAACAAAGCAAAATCGTCTTTGTAATCGCTCACCGCCTCTCCACGATCGAGCGCGCCGATAATATCGCCGTGATGAAAAACGGCCGCATCCTCGCTATCGGCACCGACGCGAAGCTGACGGGCGAATGCGAGGAGTATCGCAGCCTAAAGGGGATAATGCAAAACGGCTAGAGCTTTAAAATTCTGCCCCTTTTGCGCCCCGGTTTTGCTCTATGAAATTTTATTTTGAAATTTAGCCGCGCGGATCGCTGCTTTAGCTGCAGGGCTTTTCAATAAAACTCGACTCTTTGGTGCGACGAGGCACGACCGCTAGAGCTTTAACGTTTGGATTAAAATTTTATCTTGAAATTTCAGCACTTCGTTGTGAGCCGCCTCTAAATTTAAACATTTGCGCCGTTTTAAAACCGCTGCGGTAAAATTTTATCGCACACTGGACTTTTCAGCGCGTTACCTGCACCTGATCTTCGGCATCTGCGATAAAATTTTAGCTTTATTTTCCTTTATAAATTTTCGCATCTTTTTAAAATCCCCATCCGAATCGAAATTTTTCGCGTATTGTACAAGTATAAGTCCACAACTTTGCATATCTGCAACCATTAGATCGACTTCATATTTATTGAAATTAGGATCTCCGGGGGCAGGCGGATTAAGGATCGCTATTACGGCTTGCGTAGGGCTAGTTTTTATGATATCAAGGGAGCGCCACTCATCTTTTTTTCTCACTTCATTGGACTTCGCTATCGTTTCATATATCCCGTATATATACCCATCGATACTTTTTACATCGCCGTAGTACGATATGGACACGAGCTTACTCCATTTATATTCCTCCTCATCGCTTAAATAATAATATGCCGCCACGAGATTTTTATACTTTTGAGTAAAAGTTTCTCCATCTATCATAACGCTTTGTGGTAGTTCGATTGTGCTATACGCTTTCTTTACTTCGGGGGTTTCCGATCTATACGCCTTACCTTGAAACGCCGCACACCCACCAAATATCGCCGTTAGTAAAAATGCGATTAGAATTTTTAATCTCATACATGATCCTTAAAATTTTTCAGATATTTTGCCATAAAAACCGAGCTTTAATCAATAAAAGGCTACAATACGTCAAATTTAATTCCAAGGAAAAGTCATTGTTTGAATCTATGCGCGCGGCACGCTCGCTAAGCCCCCTATTTCTGGGGATTTTCTTTATGTTTATCGGCGACGCGCTAGTCATCGCAAGCGCGGGCATCATGCTAAAAGAATCCGGCCACAGCGAGCTTGAGATCGGAGCGATTTCGGCGTTTTTCTTTTTAGGTGCGATCTTTAGCGGCTTTTTCGTGCCTTCGATAATCGGCGCGCTCTCATACGTGCGGGCATACGCGGTCTTTACGGCGCTTTTCGGCATCGCGGCGATGCTGCACGATCTAGGCTCAAACCTCGTGTATTGGGCGATTTTGCGCTTCATTTTGGGCTTTTGCTACTACGCGCTTTTGATGATAATCGAAAGCTGGATAAACTCAAAGATCACAAACTCCATCCGCTCCCGCGTGCTGGCGATCTACGAAGCGGTTTTTTACGGCGCGTTTGCGATAGGAGTTATAATCTTGGCGCTAAATTTCGGAACGATGAAGGTCTTCGTGCTAAGCGCATTTTTCATCATCCTAGCGCTGCTGCCGGTAAATTTAATCCGCTTCAATCCTCCTAGAGTCCCCGCTCGCATGCGCATCTCGATGCCGCAAATTTCAATCGTGCCGCCGCTTGCGTTTGCGACGGTGGTTTGCGCGGGCATTTTGATTAACGGCTTTTTTTCGATGGCGAGCGTTTTCGTGCTAAGTGCAGGGCTTGGAGTGGGCTCGGTGGGCGCATTTATGGGATCGGCGATGGCAGGAGGCTTCTTAGCGCAGCTCGTCTGTGGCACTATTTCAGATAAGTTTGGTCGCAAACGCGCCATAATGATAGTTTGCGTCGTGGGCCTTACTTCCTGCGCAGCGCTATTTTTTGCTAAGAGCTTCATCCTAACGTGCGCACTCGCGTTGCTGCTAGGATTTGGCGCCTTTCCTTTGTATTCGCTCGCCATCGCGCGCGCAAACGATTCCATCACCGGCGAGGGCGCATCTCGCGTGCAAATTTCAGCGGCAATGCTCTTTATCTATTCGAGCGCGTCGCTCTGCTCGCCTTTGATCATCGGCGCGATGATGAAATTTTTGGGCGCAAACGGCTTTATCTGGGTATTTTTCGCGGCGATGAGCTTTTTATTCGTATTTGCTATCTTTCGCCCCGAGATCGCGCCGAAAAGATAGCGGCCGAGGTTTAAATTTTTTCGTAGATCAAAAATTTATAATAAAACGCCGCGATTGCGAACATAAAGCCCATACCGAAGGTAATTTGCGAAAGCGAAAATCCAAGCTCGAAAAAAAATCCGATCGCGGCCGACACGAGTGTGGCGACGATGAAATACGCCATATCGTTGTAAGCGATGACGCGCCCGAAAAACTCCCTATCGACGTGGTTTTGCAGCTGCGTAAAAGAATACGACCACACCGTCGTGATGAAAAATCCCGCCGCGATCATGCCCGCAAACGAAAGCCAGTAGTTAAACTCCAGCACCGCCCACAGCGCCATGCCCGCAAACTGCCCCAGCAATAGCCAAAAAAACGTATATTTATTCACGATCTTACTTAGCCATATCTGCCCGAAAAACGCAGCCGCCGAGCGCGACATATTCATAAGCCCGATGACTAGCGAAGCGCTTAAAATTTCTTTGTATTTATACTTCGCAAGAAGCGCGATGAGATTGTCGTAGGTGGTGACGGCGACGAAGGCGTGAAGGACGATGAGATGCACCACCAAAGGATGCGAGCGCAGGTAAGAAAAGCCCTCCTTTAGCATCTTAAACACGGGCCCCGGCGCGTTTCTTGCGAGGTCTTTAAAATTTAGCCGCAGCAGGATAAAAAACGAAAAAACATATAAGCAAAAATCCAAAATAAACGCCGCTCGCACGCCGAAATAGTGGATAAAAATACCCGCGCTCGCCATACCGAAAGTATATGTGATCGTCCAGATAATGCCCGTCATCTCGTTAGCAAGCTTGAGATAGGGGCGGCTTAGAAATTTCGGCAGCGTAGATGATTCGGTTTGAAAAAACAGCGTGCCTGCGACGCTGCGCACGACCACGATCAAAAGCAGCAGCCACAGATAATCCAAACTATCGATAAAAATCAGCATGAAAATACTGATCATCTCGGTTATAAACATCGCCGTCATCAGAGGCTTTGGTTGAAATTTATCCACGATGATGCCGTTGATGGGCGCTAAAAAAACGTTTGGCACGAACGAAACGACGCCTACCGCCGTGATCGCCCATACCGGCGCGCCAAGTTCAATCAGCAGCGTAGCGATCCCAACGACCGAAAACCACAAGCCGAACATACATATAAAACCCGCCGAAAAGAGCAGTCGGTAGTTGCGTGAATGGCGAAGCAGCACTATGTATCTGATCATAAAATTTTATCCCGTAAATTAATTATAAAAAATTTTAAGCGATTGTATCACGGCGCGCCTTAAAAGCCAAAATAAGCTAAAAATGCTATAATTGCGAAATTTTAATTCAGGAGTGAAAATGGAAGGGTTCGTAACTACGGTAATAGTATTTTGCGTCCTCATCGCGGCAATTCTAAAGATGGGGGTCAAGATCGTCTCACAATCGGAAATTTTAATCATCGAGCGACTGGGTCGCTTTCACAAGGTGCTCGACGGCGGATTTCACATCATCGTGCCGTTTTTTGACGCGGTACGCGCTAAGATGAGCGTACGCGAGCAGCTCGTGGACATCAGCAAGCAGCAAGTCATCACCAAAGATAACGTCAACATAAGCGTCGACGGTATCGTGTTTTTAAAAGTCATCGACGGTAAGATGGCGCTTTACAACGTCGAGGATTATCGCCGCGCGATTTCAAATTTAGCGATGACAACGCTACGTAGCGCGATCGGCGAGATGAGCCTAGACAGCACGCTTAGTTCGCGCGATCAGCTAAATTCCAAGCTACAAATCGCTCTGGGCGATGCCGCTGATAACTGGGGCGTAAAGATCATGCGCGTGGAAATTTCCGAAATTTCGGTACCGCACGGCATCGAAGAGGCGATGAATATGCAGATGAAAGCCGAGCGTGAAAAGCGCGCGATCGAGCTTAAAGCCGAGGCTGAAAAAGCGGCCCTCATCCGAAACGCCGAGGCGCTAAAGCAGGAGAAGGTGCTCGAAGCCGAGGCGATCGAGCGTATGGCGGATGCGAAAAAATACGAGCAGATCGCGCTAGCACAGGGTCAAAAAGACGCGATGGACAGTATAAATTTAGCGATGAGCGCTTCCAGCTTCGCGGCGGAATACCTGCTCGCGCAGGGTCGTGTAAACGCTTTTAGCGAGCTGTCCAAAAACCCGAGCAAGGATAAAATTTTGATCCCTTACGAAACGAGCGAGCTTATCGGCTCTCTTAGCGTGCTTAAAGAATTCCTCGGTAAAAACGGCGCGAAGGAGCTCAAATGAACGCGCTGATTTTTATCATAATCGGCGTGATTTTGGCAATCGTCGAGCTTTTGGTGATGGATTTTACCTTTATATTTTTTAGCGCCGGATTTTTCATCACGGGGCTTTTGAGCTTCGGTTTTCATCTTGATTGGGACTTACAAATTCTGCTTTCGTTCGTGCTATCTTTCGTACTTCTGATCGCGCTTAAAAGGCCGCTTAAATCGCGATTTTTCAAACCAGAAGAGAAACATGAGGATAATTTTTTAGACGAGAGCGGCACCGGCACCGTCAAAAACGGCATGGTCTATTTCAAAGGCACGTTTTGGAAAAGCGATGAAATTTCAGATCTTAACGAGGGCGACCGAGTCGAAATTTTAGGCGTAAAAAACGGCCAGATCGTGGTTAAAAAAGATAGCAGTCGAAATTCTAGCGGCGCAGACGGCGTAAAT
>NZ_CALKTL010000009.1 GCF_937997405.1 uncultured Campylobacter sp.
GGGGGGTAGAATTAGCCAAATTTTACCCGGAAAGGATACTAAATGAAAAAATCGCTATTTGCGTTAGCATTTATCGCTTGCTTTGCGTTCGGAGCGTCCGAACTTGAGACGCTAGAAAAAGAGTGCAATGACGGTAATATGAAATCTTGCTTTTTCGCAGCCATCTGGCATAAAGATCCAGCTAAAAGGCATGAGCTATTTAAAAAAGCTTGCGACGGAGGAGAGGATTTGGCTTGTAACGCTGTGATTGCTAAAATAATAAATGAAGATCCAAAGGAGGGTATCAAATTTGCCGAAAGAAAATGCAGTGAGGGAAGCGGAATTAGCTGCTTAAATTTAGGGATGTTATATCATGCTGGAAAATTTGTAGAAAAAAATATAAAAGAGGCGATAAATTATTACGACAAGGCTTGTAATGCTAAGATAGGAGATGCCATCTCTTGCGAAAGTCTAATGAAAATGTATGATGAGGGTAAAGAGGTAAAAATGGATAAATTAAAATCGGGGGTTTATATGAAGAAAGGTTGTGATTTAGGTGATTGTGTCGCGTGCAATAACTTTGCAAATTTTAATTATTACACTATGAAAGATAAAAGCAAAGCCGCGCAGTATTTTAAAAAAGCTTGCGATACATGCAAAGACGATCTTATTTTGCGAGAGTCGGAAATATATAAAGAATCCTGCGATATGTATGAGCTGCTAAAATAGCGCGCCGAGCTGCAGCCGGTACAATACGCGTCGGCGGCGGTTTAAATCCCGCTGCATCTAAATTTAAATCGCGGCGGTATGCTGCTAAGCCCAACGATAAAATTTTAAACTAATCGAATGCTCTTAAAGTAGAATTTAGCGTAAATTTACACGGATCCTGCACAGATTTTAACGCGAGCAAAGCGCTAAAGTAAAGACGCGGCTATCACAAATAAAAGGAGTGCCAAAAGCATAGATTGGCACGCAGCAAAATTTTAAGTTAGAATTACGTAGCCTTATGCGCTTGCGTCTCCGCATGGATCAGGCAATTGCAAGATCGGAATTTACGCAGTCGCAAATATAAAGCTAAAGCTTAGCGCCAATTTTTTGATGTGGAATTTAGAATTTTAAAATTCCTAGAGCTTCGAATTTGGCGCTGAGCCTTGAAATATCGTAGCGATAGAATTTTAAAATTTGCCACCGCATCGCTTTAAAAATATTGCTTGAAAATTTTAATTATGCAGCGTAAAATTTTTCATTTTTGCCGCGACGCTGCGTTTTTCTATAGTTTTTCTATAAAAATTTTGCTCTTTTGCTATGACGATGTGTTTTTCGTCGTAGAATTTCGCGACTTTTTTGACGCGGCATTCTTAACGCGCGATCCTCATTATTTTGCTTGTTAAAATTTAAGCGATAAATCCCACGATGTTAAATTTGCACGACATAAGGCTCTTATCGCTGGCGCCACTTTGAAGCGAAATGAGATAAAATTCTACGTGGCGCAAAAGGCCCCGGTTAGGCTTTACGGTGTCCTTGCATACTGCGCAAAAGTGCGATCTCCTCCGCCCAGAGGCTATCGTCGATCGTTTCTAAAATCAGCGGGATCTCGTCGATGTTCGGGTCGTTCATGATGTTTTCAAACGCCGCGAGCCCCAAAAATCCGCGCCCGAGGCTCTCGTGCCGATCTTTGCGCACGCTAAGCTCATTTTTCGTGTCGTTTAGGTGCATGCCGCTTAAAAATTTATAGCCGATCGCGCGGTCAAACTCGCTCATCGTGCGCTCGTAGGCCTGCGGGCTGCGGAGGTCGTATCCTGCGGCGAACGCGTGACAGGTGTCGATGCAGACGCCGATGCGATCTTTATTTGAAATTTTGTCGATCACGTAAGCGAGCTGAGCGAAATCATAGCCGAGATTGGAGCCCTGCCCGGCGGTATTTTCGAGCACGAGCTTGACGCCACTAGTGTTTGCGATGGCGAAATTTAGCGATCCTGCGATATTATCCAGGCACACTTGAGCTGAAATTTCATTTAGATGCGAGCCCGGATGAAAGTTTAAAAGCTTAAGTCCGAGCGCCTCGCAGCGGCGTATCTCGTCTATGAAGGCGTTTAGAGACTTCTCGCGCTCCGCCTCGCGCGGATGGCCCAAATTTATGAGGTAGCTATCGTGCACCAAGACATGCTCCGCGCCGATGCCGCTTTGCCTCAGCGCGTCCTTAAATGCGGCGATCTCCTCTGCACTAAGCGGCGGCGCGTCCCATCTGCGCTGATTTTTGACGAACATTGCAAACGCGTCCGCTCCGATCTTTGCGGCGTTTAACGGCGCGTTAGAAACCCCGCCGCTAGCACTCACGTGCGCTCCGATCCGCTTCATTTTACCTCCTAAATTTTATTTTACGCCGCACGCGGCAAAATTTCATAAACCCGAGCCGCGCGCGAATTTTATAATTTTAAATGCGCGCTTTTTCTTTCGCACATACGCTGCTTGGTAAATTTCGCCGTAAAGAGTCGGTGCAGAGCGTCAATAAAACCGCGCCGTTTGCGCAGCTTAGGCAGCTACCCAGCCGAGTAATGGAATTTTGACCGCTCGCGTCGTGTTTCGGGCGGCTGCTAGAGCGCATTATTCTCGCGCGCTTACAAACGTGCGCTGCGCGAAATTTTACTCGTTCGCGATTTGCTCGCGCCGCCCTGCGGAGTAGTATTTCACGTGCTACGAATACTCGCCGCGCGAAATTTTACTGTAGCTCGCGGATTTTGATCTTTACGCTGCGTTTTGAGTCGGCGAAGCTTATGGATCTTCCGCCGCCGTCCTTGTCGCGGCAAACCTTATAATCGATAGAGCCGTCTTGCAGGCTTTGCGTGAGGCAACGGCGCTCGTCCGTGTCGCTGCCGCCGAAGATCGGCTTGCCGTCTAGGATTTGGCCTAGAAGCCCGCGGTAGTGCTCGGCGCCGAAGAATTTTTTATTGAAAACGAGCTCGTCGTCGCACGCGCCGTTCATGCAAATTTTATCGCCCTTTAAAACCAGGCTCAGCACGCTGATGCCGCTTGCATAAATTTGAACCTCGGTTTGGTTCTTAAATTTACGCATAAAGCCCGCGTCGCTGGTGCGAGTAATCGGCGAAATGACGGTGAAATTTACAGCTTGCGTGGAAGCGGGCTTGAGTGCGGTGGTAGCGCAGCCTGCGAGCAGAAGCGAAAGTGCAAGCGGCGCCAGAAAAGAGCATTTCATAAATAATCCTTAATTTAAGTTGGGTTTAAGTACGTCTTGAGTAGAATACCGCCTTTAATCTTAATACCAGATTAAGTGGCCCCTTCGTCTAACGGTTAGGACATCGCCCTTTCACGGCGGTAAAACGAGTTCGAATCTCGTAGGGGTCGCCACTTCTAGTTTTAAAATTTTTTGACGCAAATCTTAATTTTTGTAAAATTCTGAAATTTTATCTAACTACTAAATTCTAAAATTATGCGCTTTTGCTGCTTCCTGCGCTACAAAATTCCAAGACTGCAATAAAAATTCTACCTGATAATTTTAAAATTTATCCCCGCCGAATTTACGTAATAAATTTTATGCGGACATATGGAACTTAATGAAATAAAACTCGCAAATTTAGCTCTTTCTAAAAAAAATTCGCTAAATTTATTGAATGCAAAATTTTAAAGAATATGTAAATGAAATTCTAAAAAATCATCCTGGCGAGCGCGTCACGAGCTTTAGTTTCGAGGGTGAGAAATACTGGCTAAAGCAGCCGGAACTGCGCATCCGCGGTGGATTGCTTACGAAAATATTTAAAGCAAATCCGAAAGCCGCTTTCGATTACGAAGCGCTAAAATGCGAGAGCCTGTACGCAGCCGGCGCGCCTGTGCCGCAGCTGGTGCTGCGAGACGAGAGCTTTTTCGTACTCAAAGACGGCGGCACGCCGGTGGACGAGGTGCTAAAAAGCTCGGATGAGGCATCTTGCGTGGCGCTCATTCAGGGCTACGCTGCGGCGTTAGCACATCTACATTCGCGCGGCTTCATACACGGCAGACCCGCACTGCGCGACGTCTTAGTAAAAAACGGCGAGATGAAATTTATAGATTTTGAAAATCGCGGCGAGCGCGGTGATCTGCAAAAAGCCAAAATGCGAGATTTTTTGCTGTTTGTCTATGATCTTTGTCGCGAAGGGCTGAACGAAGGCTTTGTGCGCGCAAGCATTTGCACCTACGCCTCAAGCGGCGGGCAGGATGTAGTGC
This sequence comes from uncultured Campylobacter sp., assembly GCF_937997405.1. Taxonomy (GTDB): domain Bacteria; phylum Campylobacterota; class Campylobacteria; order Campylobacterales; family Campylobacteraceae; genus Campylobacter_B. Next base: position 4,198 of record NZ_CALKTL010000009.1, read on the forward strand.
AAAGTGCGTGGACTACGGTACTTGCGCTGCGTCCGATATATTTTATCGCCAGGCTCTTGCCGCAAAAATTTAAAGATCTAAACGCGCTCGTGCGCACGTTTGAGCTCTGCCTAAAAATAATTGAGGAAAACGATGATCAAAGAAAAACAAAGTAAATTCGTTAAATTTAAATTGGTGATTATACTCGCCTATATGTCTGCTCTGGCGCCACTTTCGACCGATATGTATTTGCCCGCGCTGGAAAAGGTAAAGGCAAGCTTTGCTACGAGCGAGTTTTACACTCAGCTATCGGTTGTGAGTTTTTTCATCGCTTTTGCGCTAGGACAGCTCGTTTATGGGCCGCTAAGCGATAAATTTGGTCGTAAAAAGCCGCTATACGCGGGCATTTTGCTTTTCATATGTGCGTCGCTTGCTTGTGTGAGCTTTGATAGCGTTTATGCGTTTATATTTTTTAGGTTTTTGCAAGCTTTGGGCGGGTGTGCGGGAGTGGTACTTGCGAGAGCTGTAATTAACGATAAATTTGAGTTGCACGAGGCTGCGGCGATGTTTGCGCTGATGATGGTCGTGGGCTCGCTAGCACCGATGCTAGCACCAACTCTAGGCGGATTTGTTCTAGATTTTTTCTCGTGGCAAGCGATTTTTGCGATTTTGTTCGCTCTTGGAATTTTACTTTTTGCATTTATATTTTTCGGACTCGACGAGAGCGCGCAGATAGACGGGACTGCTACACTTAGCGTAAAAGGCGTGCTTGGCGAATACGGCATAATCTTGCGAAATAAAGAATTTATGCGCTATACGCTAGGTTTTGCGGTTGCGATGAGCGCGCTTTTTGCTTATATCACGGGCTCTAGCTTTATATTTTTGGGCTATTATGGGCTGGGCGAGCATGCCTTTGGCGTAATATTTGGCATCAACGCTCTTGGGATGACCCTCGTTTCGGCACTAAATGCCAAACTCGTGCAAAATCGCGAACCTGCGGCTTTATTAAATTTCGGCATAATAGCGATGCTTGCGATGAGCCTGATTTTGCTCGCATGCTCTATGCTTGACCTTCCTTTCATCTGCTTTGAGGCTTCGCTTTTTGTATTGCTTTCGTCCCTTGGCTTTGTTGCGCCTAACGCCACGACGCTTGCGATGGCGCTGTATAAGGACGGCAACTCTGGCGCAGCTTCGGCGGTACTGGGGACTGCGCAATTTGCTATCGCCGGGGCTATTTCGTTTATCGTAGGTGCAGTGGGAGCGAATAAGCCGTTTTTGCTCGCAAGTGTGATGGCGATTTGTGCTCTTTGTGCGAACGCTGTGTATTTTTTATTGCGAGAAAAGAATCAAAAATTTTAATTTTAATATTTTTTAAATTTATCGTTAAGGATTGATTAGCTAGAATTAGCTCTCGTTCTTTCAGTGTAAGAAAGACAATTCGGTAAAAAAGGAAACAAGCCAATGAGCGATATTATCGCATATAAACTTAACGGTGAAATTTACGATACTCAAAGTATCGGCGAGCACACAAGCGAGGCGCAGCCGATATATTTCGATAACTCCGAGGACGCGCTTAAAATTCTGCGCCACTCCTGTGCGCATCTTTTGGCACAGGCGGTGCGCGAGCTTTATGCGGGCGCAAAATTTTTCGTGGGACCTGCGATCGAGGATGGGTTTTACTACGACATCCGCGTCAGCAAAGATAACGGCGAGAAGCTCGGCGAAGAGGATTTAAAGGCGATTGAAAAAAAGATGCGCGCGCTTGCCGAGGCAAATTTAGAGATTAAAAAGATAGCCTCCACCAAAGAGGCGGTTGCAAAAAAATATGCAAACGACGATCTTAAGCAGGAAGTTTTGAAGCGTATCCCCGAAGGCCCGGTTAGCTTATACGCGCAAGGCGAGTTTGAGGACATCTGCCGCGGCCCGCACGTGCAAAATACGAAATTTTTGAAAAATTTCGCCCTTACGCGCATTGCGGGGGCGTATCTCGGCGGCGATGAAAAGCGCGAGATGCTAACTCGCATCTACGGCGTCGTATTTGCCGATAAAGATAGCCTTAAAAAGCACCTTACGATGCTAGAAGAAGCCAAGAAGCGCGATCACCGAAAGCTCGGAGCCGAGATGAAATTTTTTACCTTTGACGAGCAGATCGGCGCAGGACTTCCGATCTGGCTTCCTGCCGGCACGAGGATGCGTATAAAGCTCGAGGAGCGCCTTTATAGGCAGCTTCGCAAGCGCGGCTACGAGCCGGTGCGCGGCCCTGAAATTTTAAAATCCGACGCGTGGAAGATCAGCGGGCATTACAGCAATTACAAAGAAAATATGTATTTTACGACGATCGAGGAGCAAGAATACGGCATCAAGCCGATGAACTGCGTCGGTCACATCAAGGTTTACCAAAGCGAGATCCGCTCATATCGCGATCTACCGCTTAAATTTTGCGAGTACGGCGTCGTGCACCGCCATGAAAAAAGCGGCGTCTTGCACGGACTTTTCCGCGTGCGCGAGTTTACGCAGGACGACGCGCATCTGTTTGTGATGCCGAGTCAGATCAAAGAAAACGTCTATGAAATTTTAGATTTCGTGGGGCTTTTGATGAAAGCTTTCGGCTTTGAATACGAACTTGAAATTTCGACTAAACCGCAAAAGGCGGTCGGCGACGACGAGGTTTGGGAGATCGCGACGAAGGCATTAAAAGACGCGCTTGACGAAAAGGGCTTAAAATACGGCCTAGACGAGGGCGGCGGCGCATTCTACGGGCCTAAGATCGACATCAAAATCACCGACGCGCTCGGCCGAAAATGGCAGTGCGGCACGGTGCAGGTCGATTTTAACCTGCCTGCGCGCTTCGAGCTAGGCTACATCGACGAAAATAACGAAAAAAAGCAGCCTGTGATGCTGCATCGCGCGATTTTGGGAAGCTTCGAGCGCTTCGTGGGGATTTTGCTCGAGCACACCGCGGGCGAGCTTCCGTTTTGGATCTGTCCTACGCAGGTATCGATCGTGCCGATCGGCGAGGCGCACGCAAACTATGCGAAAGAAATTTTAAATTTGCTGCGCGAAGCAGGCATTGACGGCGAAATTTTAGATAAAAACGAAACGTTAAACAAACGAATCAGAACGGCTGAAAAGCAGAAGGTGCCGCTCATCATCGTCCTAGGCGATAATGAAGTTGCGGCTCGTAGCGTGGCCTTGCGCGATCGCAGGGCGCGCGAACAGCGAAATTTAGGGCTGGATGAGTTTTTAAATTTCGTAAAAGCTAAATTAAACGAGGTGAATTTTTGAGCAGAGAGAAAGAGGTTTTTCTAAACGAGGACATTCCGGCTAGCGAAGTCAGGTGCATAGGCGACAACGGCGAGGTTTACGGCATAATTTCAAAGGCGCAGGCGTTGCAAATCGCCGAGCGAGAGGGCGTGGATCTGGTTTTGATAGCGCCCGATGCAAAGCCGCCCGTTTGCAAGGTCATGAACTATAGCAAATTTCGCTATCAGCAGGAAAAAAAGCTCAAAGAGGCGAAAAAAAAGCAAAAAATCATCGAGGTGAAAGAGATCAAGCTGTCCGCCAAAATCGCTCAAAACGACATTAATTACAAAGTAAAACACGCGAAAGAATTCCTTAGTAGCGGCAAACACGTCAAGCTTCGCGTATTTTTAAAAGGGCGCGAGATGTCAAGCCCGGAAATCGGCGTAAATTTGCTCAATAAAATTTGGGACGAATTTTTTGCAGAAGTTGCCGACCGCGATAAAGCGCCCGCGCTGGAGGGTCGCTACGTAAATATGCTGATTACGCCGAAAAAGGCGTAGCGTAAATTTAGCGGTATTTTGCGCCGCGTGCGGCAAAATTTTAAAATTTACGCGCTGTTTTTCCCCGCGGTACAGCGCGTAAATTTAAACTAAATAGCAAAATTTTAAAATTTATACAGGCTAAGTTTATCTCTAAATTTAACCCTTTAAATTTGTATAAAATTTTTCAAATTAAGCCAAACCGAATCTTAAGCGAGTGGCAGAATTTAACTTTAAATTTATCTTGCGTCAATTTAAGCTATAAAATTCCTTAAATTCAAATTTTTCAAAGAAACTTTATTATATACTTC
>NZ_CALKTL010000010.1 GCF_937997405.1 uncultured Campylobacter sp.
ACGAATTTATGCCCGATGCAATCGTGGCGATCGCTAGAGGCGGGCTTACATTCGGTCATGCACTAGCCAACGCGCTTGATATGCGTACGATATTTTCGATAAATTCCATTCACTACGCGGATACTAAAAAGCTCGACACCATCGATGTTTTTAACGTGCCCGATCTGGAGCTTTACAAGCGCGTGCTGCTGGTGGACGATATCATCGACAGCGGTGACAGTATGGTCGAGATCAAGCGCGTGCTGCTGGAGAAATTCCCACAAATAGAGCTTAAAACCGCGGTGATTTTTTACAAACCCAAGGCGCTTATCCAGCCCGATTTTAAAATTTCAAAGATGGATGAGTGGATAAATTTCTTTTGGGAAAATTATACGATAGAGGAATGAAGCGGCGCGCAGTTAAATTTAGCGGCTAAATTTAAAAGGTTCGGCAGCTTAAATTTTATAAAATTTCGGTCGTAGAATTTAGTCGTAAATTTAAAGCGCCCGCAACAAGGATGAGAGTGAAGAAGCTTTATCAAAACGAAATTTTCGTGATCTTTATAATGTGCCTGCTTCAGGGCATATTTTTGCTTTATGCGATCTCAAATTTAAGCATCAGCTACTACGAGGCCGAAATTTTTTATGAGAAAAAATCCCTCGTTTCGCTAATCGCAAATTTAAGCTGCGAAATTTTCGGGCGCAACGACTATGCCCTGCGCGTACCGTTTATTTTGATCCACTTCGCAAACGCCGCGATGATCTATAAAATTTCAAAATTTATTCTAAAGCGCCGCTTCGATAGAGTGGTCGCTACGGCGCTATTTATGGCGCTTCCTGCCTCGATGAGTAGTGCGATCTTGCTAAATCCCGCGGGCATCATCGTTTTTTTCACGCTGCTGGCGATCTATTTTGCAAAGAGCGAATACAATATCGCGCTTTTCGTGCTTCTCTCCGCTTGCGCCCTGATCGATAGAGCGTTTTTTATGCTCTACGTGGGCTTTGGAATTTGGGCTCTTTATACGCGCAAAAAGGAGCTTTTGCTGCTTTGCATAGCGCTATTTAGCTTCAGCGTGATCTTTTACGACGTAAGCTCGGAGGGCAAGCCAAAGGGGTATTTTTTAGACACCGTGGGCGTTTTTGCGGGCGCGTTTTCGCCTTTAGTATTTTTATTTTTCATCTACACGATCTATAGAATTTGGATCAAAGAGGAAAAGAGCCTGCTATGGTTCATCGCCACGAGTGCGCTTTGTCTAACGATGCTTTTTTCTCTAAGACAGCGCGTGCCGCTTGAGATGATGCTGCCGTATTGCGTCATCGCTACGCCTTTGATTATCCGCGTGCTTTTTAACTCATATCGCGTCAGGTTACCTAAATTTCGCACCTTTCATAAGATCGCCGTGGGTGTGACGCTGGTAAGCTTAGCGGTGAGTTATTTTGCAGTGATTTTTAGTGACGTGATGTATGAGGCGATGTTCGCAAACAAACCGCAGCGGCATTTCATATATAAATTTGACGTAGCTAGGCAGCTGGCAAGTGAGTTAAAAAATCGCGGAGTAAAAAGCGTAAGCTGCGAAGACGAGAGGCTCTGCCTGCGCCTGAAATTTTACGGACTGCCTAGCGGCGAGGATGCGTATATTTATGAGCGAAATTCTGAAAATTCGATACAAAATATAGATATTTACAAGCGAGGCGTGCGAATTGCGAAATTTTATGTTAAAATATAAACAAAATTTTTATGAAAGGTAAAAATTATGAAAAAAGCATTTACTATGATCGAGCTGATTTTCATCATCGTGGTGGTTGGAATTTTAGCGGCCGTGGCAGTGCCTCAAATCAATCGAAACAGTTTAGTGGAGGCGGCCGATCAGGTTGCCGCGCATATTCGTTACACGCAGCAGCTTGCGATGAACGATAATAAATTCGATCCCGACGATCCGAATTGGTTTAAGAAGCTTTGGAGGATTCAGTTTAGTTATACCAACGCCAAAGGAAGTGCGGAGGGCTGGACTTACACTGTGTATTATGATAGCACTATGAGCGGTAATCCTAACGGTAGTGCGGATCTGTCTGATCTATCAAGGGTTGATTTTGCCATAGATCCGCAAAATCCAAATAAAATTCTAAGTGCCGGCTTTCAAAATCAAGCGATAAATAGAAATGCCGAAAGAATCAATAAGAAGTTGAATTTAAGCAAAACCTACGATATTAGAAATGTCGAATTTACTAATTGTGGAGACCGGGCAAATCAAACTATAGTCTTTGATTCTTATGGGCGTCCTATGGGGCAGGTAGCGAACTCTAACGTGCCATATGATAAGCTTTTTGTAGGACAAAATCCATGCGTTATCAGACTTACTAACGCCGCGGGCGAGATCGCCGATATTTTTATCCAGCCCGAGACCGGATATGTAAATTATACTTTGGCTTCCAATACCGGTTCAGCATTGCAATAAAATTACGGTAGAAACGCTTAAGGAGAATGATGAAAAAATATATAATGACGCCGATTTATTACGTAAACGATGTCCCGCATATCGGTCATGCATATACGACGATTATCGCCGATACGATGGCTAGATTTTACCGTCTGCAAGGACACGAGGTGTTTTTTAAAACGGGCACCGACGAGCACGGCCAAAAGATCGAGGAGGCTGCAGCTAAGCATGCTCAGAGTCCAAAGCAGTATGCAGACGGTGTGAGCGCTAAATTTAAAGACCTGTGGGACGAGTTTGGCATCAGCTACGATATGTTTTCGCGCACTACCGATGCCGCGCACGAGGCGGCGGTGCAAAACGTATTTCGCAAGATGTATGAAAAGGGCGACATTTATAAGGGCGAATACGAGGGCAACTACTGCGTAAGCTGCGAGAGTTTTTTTCCTTCCAATCAGCTAATCGACGGCGAGTATTGCCCCGACTGCGGCAAAAAGACTAAAATTTTAAAAGAAGAAAGCTATTTTTTCAGGCTTAGCGCCTACGCAGAGCGGCTTTTAAAATGGTACGAGGATGAAAAGTGCATCCTTCCACTAGGCAAAAAAAATGAGGTGATAAGCTTCGTAAAAAGCGGCCTGAAGGATCTTTCGATCACGAGAACGGGTTTTGATTGGGGCGTTAAAATTCCGCCCGAGCTGAACGATCCGAAGCACGTGATTTACGTCTGGCTGGACGCGCTGATGGATTACCTTAGTTCGCTCGGATTTTGCGCGGGCGGCGAGCGGATGGAGTATTGGAGCGACGCGCTGCACATCGTGGGTAAGGACATTTTGCGCTTTCACGCCGTTTATTGGCCTGCGTTTTTGATGAGCCTGGGACTAAATATGCCACGCAGCATCGCAGCTCACGGCTGGTGGACGCGCGACGGCAAAAAGATGAGCAAAAGCCTGGGCAACGTCGTGGATCCGCGCGAGGTCGCAAACGCCTACGGGCTGGAGCAGTTTAGGTATTTTTTGCTGCGCGAGGTGCCGTTCGGCCAAGACGGCGATTTTTCGCAAAAAGCGATCATCAACCGCGTAAATTCCGAGCTTGCCAACGAGCTTGGAAATCTACTCAGCCGCATCGTCGGCATGAGCGCAAAATACTCGGATTACGTCATAAATTCTAAAGACGTGATGAAATTTTTCACCGCCGAGATCGAGGAAGCAAGCTCCTATCTGAGCGCCGCGCTTAACGCGCTTGAGGAGGTCGCTACCAATAGATACTTGGAGGAGCTTTGGAGGGCGCTTGCTCTTGCGAACGCTTCGATCGCAAAATACGAGCCGTGGAATTTGATGAAAAACGGCGAGCAGGCTAAGGCACTGGCTCTCGTCGCATTGGTCGCAAATATTCTGGCTAAAGTTGCCGTACTGCTAAGCCCTGCTATGCCGCAGACGGCGACGCAGATCGCGGACACTCTGGGCTTTGAAATTTCCACTCCGCTTTATGAGAAGCTAGTGCTTCGCGGCGAAATTTTAGATTTCAAGGCTAAGCCGTGCGAGCCGCTTTTTACCAAGATCGATCATGAGCTGATGCCGAAGGCGGACTACGATAGACTGGATGGCGCTGTAAATTCTACAAGCTGTTCGGGCACAGACGCCGCCGCAAAAGGCTCGCCAAGCTTAAACGCAAACGCTTCCGGCTCGGGCGCTACGGCGCAGGAAGCCGAAGGTATGGCACCCGAAACTCAAATCAAAATCGATGATTTTAAAAAATGCGTTATCAAAGTCGGCACGATTTTGGAGTGCGAAAACATTGAGGGCAGCGAGAAGCTACTGCGATTTATGATCGATTTGGGTGAGGAGAAGCCGCGTCAAATCATCAGCGGTATCGCGAAATTTTACGATCCCGCCGCGCTTGTCGGCAAGCAGATCTGCGTGCTGGCGAATTTAAAACCCGCTAAAATTTTTAAACATAGCAGCGAGGGCATGATTTTAAGCGCCGAGGACGGCAGCCTTACGCTGCTTAGCACTCTCGCGCCCGTAAAAAACGGCGCGATCGTAGGTTAGCGATGAGGGCTCTAGCGCGCAAGGCTTCGAAGCTCGCTATCTACGGCGCGGCTGGGCTCTGCGCGCAAAAAGGCGGCGCTTCGGATAAAATTTTAAAGCTTTGCCGCAGCTGCGGCCTTGCCGCAAAGATCGGCGCAGGCGGGCTTGTATGCGCCACGCCTTTGGCACTGAAGCTCGGCGCAGGAGTTGCTTTAAAATTTGCAGCGCGTAAAATTTTAACATTCGGCATTTGCGAGCTGTCGAAGTTCGCCGCTTTAAAATGTGCAAAGCTCGGCGCGCGCGCGGTCGTGCGCTCGTTTTCACGCACCGATAAATTTACAGGTGAGCGCACGAAAAAATATGCGAGCGCGGATGGCGAGAATTCTAATGCAAGCGTCACGCCGCACAGAAAGCGTACGGCAGATGTTTCTAGCGCGAGCATTAAAAAGGACGCCTCATTTTCCAAAAACGCCCATGCTAAAAAAAACGCAGTAACAAAAAGCGTGCCCGCAAAAAGATCTCCGCTTGCTAAAAAACCTGTACCTATCGCAAAAACCGCATCAACCGCTAAAAGTATCGCGCCCGCCGCAGCTTCTGTATCTGTCGCAAAATCAGCGTTCGTAAAAAACGCAGCGCAAAATAAAATTTCCGCGCCAAGCGCAAAAGCGATACCGGCTAAAAGTGCCTCTCAGAACGTAAAATCTCGCCGCATCGCAAAAAATACTGCTATGCTTGCCGTAATCGCCGCAAAAGACGCCGCAGCATCCGGCGCAACCTCCGCATCTACCGCAAAGCAGCCGCACCGCGCTGCAAAGAGCGCGCCCTTTAAAAGCTCTGCCGCAGGGAAGTCGTAATGGTAAATTTATTAAATTTAACCCGTATCGTAAACGGAACGATGCTGAATAATCCCGCAATCTCCGCGGTCGAGAGCTTTGCGATCGAGCCTGCAAAGGTCACGAAAAAGGGAGCTTTCATCGCACTCGGCGCAAACGAGCGCGACGTGCGCACCGCGATCGATAACGGCGCGTACGCGATCATTTTCGATAACAATTTCAAGCCGCTCAACGACGAGATCGCCTTTATCAAAGTAGAAAATTTATGCTCGGCGCTAGTGCGACTGATAAAATTTTTGGGCGAGACGTGGCGGCACGGCTTCGTGCTGATAAACGAGGTGCAAAGCGAGATCCTGCGCTACACGAGCGTGCCGAAAAATTTGATGTTTGCGCCGCGCAGCAAGGGCGAGCTTTTCATCAGTCTGATGAATGCCAAAGAGAAAAATACCTACTTCACTACCGACGGCGATCTTTTGCAAAGCCTCGGTATCTCGCCTGCCACGATCCCTGCGAGCGACGATTTTAGGCTGCTTTATGGCGGCTCGATATTTTACAGCAGCTTCGCTTTATTATTCAAACTTAATCTTTCCACAGCTGTTTTTGCCCGAGCTATGCGGCGTGATCGAGTATCTCTCGCGCAAAAACATACCCTTTAAATTTCAAAACTTAAGCGCATTCGGCCATTTCGAGCCGATTTTTGTGGATAGATTTTTTAACGTTAGCTCGCTTGGCGGCAGCTACCGCGCCTTTATCGCTGAGAGCGATCCTGAGCTTTTTGCGCGCGAGGCGGAGTTTTTGCGGGCAAAATTCCGCGAAAAAATTATCATATGCGCCAGCTGGGAAGATCGCTTGGACGGCACTAAGATCGACTTTCGCTTCAATAAGCTAAGCGCGCTAAAGAGCCTGCCCGAGTTTCACTACGCGCTGGTTTTTGCGGAGAAGAGCGCGATCTTGCAGCTTCTAAATCAAAAACCGCAAGAAAAAAATCTATTTTTTTAAAGGCAGCGAATGCAGAGCTTTGATGAAATTTTAAACGGAAATTTTTGGATAAAGAGGCTTTACGAGAACGGGCTATTGCGCGAGGTAAAGGAGCAGATTGGCACGGAGCTTGAGATAGCGCACGCAAGCTACATCGAGGTCAAAAAGGAGCACTCGCAGGCGCTGCTTTTTACGAACGTGCGAAACGCGCAGGGCAAACGGATGCCGCCGGTGCTAACCAATATTTTCGGCTCCTTCGAGGCGTTAAATTTAATCCTCGGCCGCAAACCCGACGAAATTGCCGCTGAGATCGAGAGCCTGCTAAAGCCGAAGCGTCCGCAAAGCTTCGGCGAAAAGCTTGATTTTTTAGCGCACTTAATCTCGCTTCGTAAAATTTTTATAAAGCGCCTTAGCGATCGCGGCGAGTGCCAACAGGTCGCGCATCTAGGCGCTGATGTAGATTTGGGCGAGCTTCCCGTGCTTAAGACCTGGGAGAATGACGGCGGCGCGTTCATCACGATGGGGCAGGTTTATACGAAGGATCTGAACTCTCAAACGCAAAATCTCGGCATGTATCGCCTGCAAATTTACGGGCGCGACCGCCTGGGGATGCACTGGCAGATACACAAAGACGGTGCTGGCTTTTTCGACGAATACCGCAAAGCTGGGCGCAAGATGCCCGTATCCGTGGCGATCGGCGGCGATCCGCTCTATATCTGGTGCGGTCAGGCGCCGCTGCCAAAGGGGATTTTTGAGCTGCTGCTTTACGGCTTTATCCGCCGCAGCCCCGCTCGCCTTGTAAAATCGCTTACGAATGAAATTTACGTTCCAGAGGGTGCGGACTACGTGATCGAGGGCTTTGTCGATCCCGCAGTAAGCGAGCCGGAGGGACCTTTCGGCGATCACACCGGATATTACACGCCGGTAGAGCCATTCCCGGTGATGGAGGTTAGCGCGATCACGCACAAGCGCGCGCCCGTATTTCACGCCACCGTCGTAGGCAAGCCGCCGCTTGAGGATAAATTTATGGGGTACGCGACCGAGCGGATCTTCTTGCCGCTGTTTCGCACGAGCGCGCCCGATCTGATCGATTATAAAATGCCCGAAAACGGCGTATTTCACAATCTGATTTTGGCTAAGATCGCCGTGCGCTACCCCGCTGCTGCCAAACAGATCATGCACGCGTTTTGGGGCGTGGGGCAGATGAGCTTCGTAAAACACGCCGTTTTCGTGCCGCAAGACGCGCCGAGCTTAGATGAGTACGAGGCGCTTACGAAGTACGTCCTAAACCGCATAGGCGCGCGCAGCCTCGTTTTTAGCGAGGGTGTGTGCGATCAGCTCGATCACGCAAGCCCGAACTCCTGCTTCGGCGGCAAGCTCGGCATCGATGCGACGGTTGATCTAAGCTCGCAGGCGCCGCAAATTTTAAGCGACGAGGAGTTGCTAGCGAAATTTCAAAGCGAGGAGCCCGCCATTTTGGCGCTTAAGCAGCACTTTTGCGATACGAAAAACCCGCTCGTGCTGATAAACATAGACAAAAAAGAGCTCGTAGAGCGAAGCTGGCGGCGGCTTTTGAAATTTAGCGAGCATTTTAAAATTTTGATTTTTACCGATGCGGGGAATGATGCGAGCAACCTCTATATGAGCGTTTGGCGTATCGTAAATAGCATCGATGCGCTGCGCGACGTGTTTGTGGCGCAAGATGATCGTATCTGCATCGACGCTACGAGCAAGCACGAGTGGGAGGGCTATACGCGCCGGTGGCCGCAGGAGACGCTTTGCAGCCGTGAAGTCGTGTCAAGCCTCATAGAGCGCAGCATCGTGCAGGATGAGCCCAAGCTATTTAAGAAATTTGAGATTTTTTGAGGGTGCGGGGCTGAATTTCGCGCGGATTTGAAATTTTAAAATTTAGCTTTGGTTTTAAGGGTAGGTCGTGCGTTAAATTTAGATAAAATTTCATCTAAATTTACGGGCCCTAAGCGGTAAAATTTCATAAAATTTACCGCCGCGCGAGGGCTAAAATTTTAAGGCGTAAAATTTGCTGCAGCGGAAATTTTAAAATTTCAAAAATTTTAAAGCGGCAAAAAAGCTCGATATAGCGCAAAAGGGCGCAAATTGAAAGGATATAAATGATAGAGTGGATACAAAATTTTTTTAGTGGCGTGATTCCGAAGCTGCTGCTAAACGCGACGCTGGAGACGCTGTATATGACCTTCGTAAGCACCGCTTTGGCGTTTATTTTGGGGCTTGTGCTTGCGATCGTGCTTATCCTTACGCGTCGCGGCGGGCTCTGCGAAAACCGCATCGTTTACGCCGTGCTGGACGTCGTGATAAACACGCTGCGAAGCTTTCCGTTTATAATTTTGCTGATCGTGCTCTTTCCGCTTACAAAGCTTCTTGTGGGCACGAGCATCGGCACCACCGCGGCGATCGTGCCGCTTACTATCGGCTCGGCCCCCTTTATCGCTCGCCTCATCGAAAGCGCTCTGCTAGAGGTCGATAGCGGCGTAATCGAGGCGGCGAAGAGCTTCGGCGCGAGCAAGACGCAGATAATCTTTCGCGTAATGTTCGTCGAGGCGCTACCTAGCATCATCGGCGCGATTACTCTGACGCTCATCGTCATCATCGGATTTACGGCGATGGCGGGCACGGTCGGCGGCGGCGGGCTCGGCGACGTGGCGATCCGCTACGGCTTTCAGCGCTTCCGCCCCGATATAATGGCATACACCGTCGTGATTCTGATCGTGCTTGTGCAGATCATACAAAGCATTGGAAATTTACTCTATAAAATCACGAAAAAGTAGGCTCAAACCCATAGCTTAACGAGATATCAAATATTTTCTATTAGTATAAAATTGCGAAAAGTAGATCTTAAACTATAGATCGTTCGTTTGTATAACCCGTTTACCAAACTATAAAATTATAAAAATGTAGGTTTGCAACGCTATGAATACCGCTTAAAATTCTATAATCGCGAGCAGTTAGATTTACCTGCCGTCAAGGTTTAAATTTTAGGCTTTGTGTAGCTAAAGCAAAGCTCGCACAAGACTTATTTTGCGTAGAGTAAGCTTTATTTTTATAACAGGTCGCATCTTTGAAGCGAACGATCGAAACTGCGCTGGGTAATTTTAAAATTCACAGGCAAGATTTAGGTGCAGAATTTTAAAATTTCATTGTATAAAATTTAAATTTAGCCTAAATTTTAATGAGAAGCGTAAGTTGAAATTTGAAATTCTAAAGCACGGAATTTTAAAATTTTAAAAATTTAGACCTTACGAAATTTTGCTTATAAATTCTAAGACAAGCAGTTTTAAAATTTTATAATTTTAAGTTTTGCAAGATCTTTCTTATACAATTTCACTTTTACTTCGAAATTTCGTAGCTTCACTTTTAAAATATAAAGCGCAGGATATAAATAAAAGGCACCGGCCTTAGCAATAAAAGCCAATAATGATAGTATTGCCGCTTTGATAAGCTTTTTTGGCTTTGGTAAAAGAACCTAAGATTGCGCCAGTTCTTTAAAGATAAAGCAGACTATGAAATTCCCCTGCGAATTGAGCCTAAATTCTTTCGTATCGCAGAATTTTAAAACGGCATAGAATTTTATGAATTGCCTTGCGCCGCTTTCGGTAAATTTCATGCGGGCGGATACGGCGCGTTTAATAAGATCGTTATCGCATAAGAGCGAATCTATGAAATTTATCTAGTGCGTAGCATCTAAATTTAAAAAGGGGCGAGAAATCTATCGCCCCTGAAATTTTAAGTATAGGATTTGATTTTATAGATGTGTGAGCTAGGGCTTACGCATCTTTTATTTAAAACATAATCTCAAACCCTGCATTGATAGCACCGCCTCTTGTTTTGCCTACGTAGCCCTTGCCTCCTAGGCTAAAGATAAGGTTTTTGCTATCGTATTTATAGCCTGCTTCAAATACTCCGGTTGAGCCTTTTAGGCTAGGCTTAGGAGCGTCAAGTCCCATAGTAGATGCTTTAGCATCCCCACTAAACTCATACTCATAAGCGCCTCCAAAGTATAGGTTATGCTCGTCTTTAAGATTTATAGTATCTCTAAGACCCGCTCTTAGCCTATTAGATGTAACGCTATCAAAGTGATATCTCTCGCCAGAGCTTATAGAGGCATCGGCATCATCCGTGTAAGCATATAGCCATTTAGTATAAACGTCTAGTTTATTACTTTGGCTTAGATCAAAGATCTGACCTATTCCTATATGAGTAGCCATATAGGTTGAGCTGATATCAAACTTCTCATTATGAGCTAATACTCCAGGAGCTATGGCATAGGTCCAGTCGTTACTATTGTAGTCGCTGCTTATCTTACCTACGTGAAAGCTTGCATCAAGGTAGGTGCCGCTAGTAAAGTTTTGCTTTAGCATCAAGCCTCCGCCTATATACTCGCTATCTCCGTCTGCATGTAGGCCATTATCTAAGTAGCTATCGTAGTTTGCTTTTCCATATTCTACGAATACTCCGCTTAAGATATCTCCTGCGAAATTCTCAGTTAAGCTGGCTAGTCCTGCTGCAACGCCGTAGCCTTTAGAATTTACGTGCGAACCAGTCTCGTACCTTAGATCATAAGCTTCGCTTATAGCAAAAGGAAATAGCTCTAAATGACCGTCAGGTATTAGCTTATCTAGGTAGTTAGTGATTAACTCGCTTCCGCTCTTTAAGCTGGCTAAGCTTGCAGCACGGGTTTCGGCGAAGGATTTAGCGTCATCCTTTACTTTTTTCTTGCCGCTAAATTTAAGATCCAATGCTTTTCCGTTTGCATCTACCATAGCATATGTTTCATAATCTATGGTAGCTCCTTGTTGTACTTTGGTTTGCAAGTGATCTGCATTAGGAAGAAGTAATCGTCCGCTTCCTTGCTTATCAATAAGATGGATCGTGCTGGTATCTCCTACATCGGTATTGCCACTAACGTAAGCGGTGATCTTACCTCTCATATTGCTTAGATCAGTATTAGCCGTAGGATCGGTAAGCTTAATCATCGAATCGCCGTCTTTAACGGTAGGAGGCATAAAGATATTGATATCGTCAAATCCTCCGATATTCTTGGCGGTGATCGAATTAGGAGCTGCTGGATTGGTAGTATTTTTACCTACGTTTAGAGTGCTTCCCGCTCCGCCGGTGATATTTCCGATATTATTGCCGCCGGTTAAATTTACGGTAGAGTTATTGCCGCCGTTGATATTTAAGCCGTTGAAATTCGTAGGACTGTTTGGATCTTCGTTAACTACGTTTATTACAGGATTTGGGATCGGATTGTATCTATTGATCTCATCGTTTCCAAACTCGCCGCCGGTGATATTTCTAGACGTAAGCTTGCTTCCTTGAATTAAGATAGATTGATCGTCACTGCTCTTAATTAAGCCTTTTAGCATTATATCGTAGGTGGTAGAGTTTTTAAGCGTAAACTCACTGGTCGTTTGCTTAGCCTTCTCGGTAAAGCTTGTAAAGGTATTGCCAGCATTTCGGATAAGGTGATACTCTTTACCCTCTTCGATATTAAGTGAGCCATAGGTATCTTTATCTACGTCATACTCTTCACCGTTTAGTTTAAATTTAGCGTTATTAATGTCTGTATCGGCATTAGTAGTTAAATTTAAAGCAGCCCTATCGATAGCTCCGTTAGTAGCTGCGGTAACCCCGTCGAAGTTAAGAGCATTGAAATTCTTAATATCGCCTGCGGTTTTTTGAGTGTGAGCGTTATTTACGTTTAGGGTGTTGCCACTATTATTGCCTCTTGCGTTAGATGCATCGTCAGAGCCATAGAGCTTGCCTGATAATGCGCCTGCATTAAAATTTATAACGTTATTGCTGACTTTACCGCTTGAGCTAGCGTTATTACCTGCGATGACATCGCCGATATTTGTTCCACCATTGATCTCTACCGTATTGTCGTGGATATCTAAGGTATCGCTCGCTGCAGTGCTTCCGCCGTAAATTTTCTTACCATTTAGATTGCCCGCATTGGCATCAATGATGACAGTATTGTTTTTATTCCTATCAAGTGAGTGACCGTTATTTGCTGCATTGGTAATTTTATTGAGTTCGGTTTCGCCATAGTCGAATTCCCCATCCCAGTTTCTAGTCTGTGTGCCTTTCGAATATTGTAATTTTTTGAGGCTTGCATCGGTTTTATAGCTTTCTCCTACGAAGCTATATTCGTTTGCGTTCTTGATAGTATAGACTTGATCTTTTTGGATAGTGCGATCAAGCTGATTGATCGTTCCATTTGTTTTATTGATTAGCGTATATTGCGTATTATCGGCTAATTTATCAGAATTTACGCTAATTTTAGTACCGCTTAGATCGGTAGGATGACCATCTGTTAAAGTTAACGCAGTATCGCTGCCTGAAAAACCGTCTGGAACGTTGAAATTTAGCTTACCTGCACCAGATATATTTTTAGCTGTAATTTTACCAGGTACTAGTGGATTGTTGCTATCTTTACCTACGTTTATCGTATCGTCGCTATTGGCTCTTATCTCGCCCGTGCTGGGA
>NZ_CALKTL010000011.1 GCF_937997405.1 uncultured Campylobacter sp.
TTGCTGTGACCCATGTTGTTACGCACGCGGCAGCATCTGCTGCAGCAGAAGCGTTTATCACCGATAAAATTATCTAGCATTTGGGCTAAGATATCCTTTTTGATCGGCTTGGTGCAGTATTCGTCAAGCCCTGCTGCCATAAATTTCTCTCTATCGCCCTTTAGCGCATTGGCAGTAACAGCCACGATCGGGATGTGGCGGAGATTATTCTCGTGCTCGTATTGTTTGATCTGTTTTGTAGACTCGATACCGTCCATAACAGGCATCGAAATATCCATAAATATGAGATCATAGTCGTTATTGGCTTTTCTGGCTTCTAGCGCCAAAAGTCCGTTTTCGACTATCGTCAAATTCATATTAAAGCTATTTAACGTATGCTTCATAAGCTTTTGGTTGATCTCATTATCTTCCGCTATAAGAATTTTAGCGTTATATTTTCTATTGACCAAAGGTACATTTTCATCGGCAGGATTTCGCTCTACCGGCACTTCAACCTCTTCTTCGACTTCGACATCCTCTTCGACCATAATGGTTTCTTCCTGCTGCTCGTCTTCGTATACGGTGACGGGCACCTCGACCATCTCCTCTTCCTCAGGTTGTGGGATAACTACCGGTTCGACTTTTACGCTAACAGGCTCGATCTCTGGCTCTTCGACATGGACGTTTTGAGTAGCAGGCTCTACCTTTGGAATAGACACCGACTCCGGCTCAATACTCGGCTCTTCGGCAGGAATATTTTGAACCGCTGGTTCTACTACTGGCGTTACCGGTTCAGACTCGATATTTGAAGGTCCCTGTTTAACCTCTTCAAGTTTTGGCTCTATAGGTTTTAGTTCAGGCTCAATTGCTACCGGCTCTGGCTCAACAGCGATAGGTTCTGGTTCGATTATCTTTTTAGTCGGAATTTCAGGTTCTGAAAGTTTAACATTTGAAATTTCATCTTCATGAGCAGAAACACTTGAAGTATCAGGCTTCGAAGCTTTAGCGATAGGAATTTCAGACTCGGTTTTAACGGCTACCGGAATTTCTTCTTCTACGCTTGGAATTTCAACCTTTTTGGCAGGCTCTTGCACCTTGGCACTCGGTTTGATATCCGAAAGATCGATCTCTATATCAGGAATTTCAATCTCGGCCTTAGGCGTCTCAACCTTAGCCTTTGGAATTTCTATTTTTGTAGGCTCAACCTTTACTTCTTCTTCCTCTTTTTTGATCTTAGGAAGCTCTATTTTGATATCGGAAAGATCGATGCTAGGAGTTTCGGCTTTAGGAGCCTGGGTCTGCGTCGCATGTGTTTTGAGTCCCACAAAATCATCAGGGATTTCCAAAGATATAGGCTCATCGATATCGGTCTGAGCATCCTTTGTGCTTGAAGGCTCTACCTTTGGCTTTCCTGCGTGTGGAATTACTATTTCAGGAATATCAATATCGATCTTTGGCGATTCAGGCTCTGTCTTTTCAATCTTAATATCGTTCATAGGCTCGATATCTATAGGCTTAATGACCGGCTCTTCTGCTTTAGGAGCTTCTTTTTTGAGCTCTTGAGCAATACTAGGCTTGCTAACAGCCTCCTCTTTATGCGTAGAATGAGCTTCGGCGTCATGCGTACGCCTTCTGCTTTGCAAGATAGCGCGTAGCTCGTCAGCCGATGAAGCAGTGGCATGTCGTAATTCATCAAGCTTGTTGATAATAGGTCTTTCTTTTACTACCGGCTCTTCCATAATCATTTCATCAAGGGCGATAGGCTTTTCTACCTCGGTATCCAGCTTAATCTCATGCGTCTGTGGAGCAAAATCCGATCTACTTAGAGCAATTCCGGATTTTGAAATTTTATCTAGCGTCTTAACGAATTTGGTTAAGTTAAAAGGCTCTGTAAGGGTAAAAATTTTGGAATTTGAAATACTAATACTTTGAAGCTCTTTTGGCTTAAGAGTTAAAATCGTAGGCATACTCAATATATCGCTAACCTCGCCGTAATTCTTAAATCTAGTGATAAGAGCGTCATATTTGTTATTATTTTGCGCTGAGCGGAACTGCGCATTCGTATTAAATATCGAAATTTTACCACCTAGCTTGCTGATGTAGTTTTTAACGATATCATTATACATCGTATCGGCGCTATCGGCTAAAAGCGCAAAATTTAGCCCTTTGATGCTTTCAAATACTACGTCCGCATCAGTTTTTTGTGTCTCTTTAAAAGCAAGGGTAAAGTAAAATCTAGTACCTTTTCCTACGGTAGATTTGACCTGAAGCTTACCGCCCATCATCGCTACGTATTTCGACGAAATCGTAAGTCCAAGACCTGTTCCACCATATTTACGCGTGATTGTAGAGTCAGCTTGAGAGAAGGCGTTAAATACATTTGCGAGCTTATCTTCAGAAATTCCAATGCCGGTATCTTCTACGCTAAACGTTACGATCGCCTCTCCCGGAGCTTTGCTAGGCTCTCTTAAAATTTCAACTACGATAGTACCGTGCTCAGGCGTAAATTTGACAGCATTGGACATGAGATTGATAAGAACCTCTTTGATCTTCGTAATGTCGCCGTATAGGTGGTGCACGAGTGTAGGATCGATGTAGAGCAGGATGTCGATATTCTTTTCGGCAGCCTTGGCAACGTAAATTTCAACTGCGCTTTCAAAGTCTTGGATAGGATTAAATAATATATCCTCAAGCTCGACCTTATTGCTCTCGATCTTAGAGACATCCAAAATGTTATTAATGATCGTTAGAAGGTTTTCGGACGATTTTTCGATGGTATCAACGTAATCCCGCTTCTCCTCATCCAAATCGGTATTTTTAAGAAGCTCCGTAAAGCCGATGATGCCGTTAAGCGGCGTCCTGATCTCATGCGACATATTGGCTAAAAAGATCGATTTTGCCTTGTTGGCATCCTCCGCAGCGCCCTTTTGATACGCAATCAGATCGAGCGCATCCTCGATAAGCGAATATGCCTTGTTAACACCCTCACTAGTCCTAACGTCGATATGCTCGTGCTGATTCGTCAAATCGCCGATTCGGCTAAGCACGTTGCCGAGGTCGGTAACATTCTGTCTTAAACGTCTTGTGATACCCAAGGCAAAAACGACCAAAATAGCCGCTAAAACCCATATACCAAGAGCGATAAATAGGTTTCTTAGCCTTTGCGCTAGGTAAGTATCGGCATGCGTCGCAAGCTCAGCATTGATCTTTTCAGAAATTTCGCTTAGCTTTTTATATTTAAGTGTAGTAGAGGCAAACCACTCTTGAAAAGGCACGCTATAGTGTCCTTCGTCCGCTTCTTGCTGCAATGTGGCTGAAATTTTAGCAGTCTCTCTTAATGCGTTTTGAAATTCCTCTCCGTCTAGAATTTTTAAAATCGCGGCTCTAGCATCCGATTCCGGCAAGAAGTAGTAATTAGGAAGCGAACTAGATAAGTTGAAGCTAGCCCAAGTCCTTAGCTGCGCCTGATTCATTGCCTTGCTACCGATGATGTATTCGATAATATAGTCGCGCTCCGATGCAGTGGCATCCATCGCCTCATAAGTATTAAGTAATGAAACCGTCCAAACGGTGATATTTGAGCTTACAAGACCTTCTCTTAGCACTCGTTGGATTGTTTTTACATCATCATCGAATTTTTGAAAATATGAGCTGAAAAGCTCACCGAAGCTTTTGCTTTGAGCATCGACATCCCTTCTTACCTGCGGAAGCTTGTCTAATAAACCGTCTATATCGGTCTCGGCAGCCAAAAGCTCGTCATTACCGGTGCCGTAAGCGAAAATATCAAAAATAGTCTTTTTTACGACATTTTCGCTAATATTTTTGCTTTCTTTGTACTTTGCAAGCGCATCGTCGGTTTTTTTGCGTTGACCCGATAGAAGGGTTCCCATACCGGGGTTTCCCTCGCTACCCAAAAACGCCGAAGTGATACCGCGCTCTTTATCTACCTGCTCTACTAACGCTGCGAGATCGCTGTTTTTAGCAATTTGCTGCTGCAAAATTCCCACTCTGGCGTAATCCTGCAAAGAGATAAACAAGAAATATGATGCAAACGCGAAAATCAAAAGTAACGGGATACCGCTAACAAGTCTCAAAGCACTTGTAGTATTTAAATTCATACAAAATCCTTCAAAGCGCAGCTTACGCGACGTTAAATTTTATTCAACCGGAGAAACGAAGTCGCTTCCGTCACGCTAGGCGGAGACGATTTAGCCGTCCTGCAAAGTTAATGGGTGATTTTACTAAACAAATCTTTAAATATAGCTTTTTGCGTTAGGTTTTCGTTAATGATTGTTTAAAATTTTTTCCGCGGTCTGGATATTCGTAAGCGATCTGATCTCATCGAAGCTCGCCCCATAAATGCTCTCAAAATCGCCATAAAAGTCCAAAAGCTTCTTCAGACTTCCCTTGCTAACGCCCAAGCTTAGCAGTTTTGAGCTTTGCAGATCTAGTTTGCGTTTGCTCTTTTGGTGAAACGAGATCGCAAAGCGGTGCGCTTCATCGCGCAGACGCTGAAAAAACTGCAATTTTTTATCATCCGTTGGTAGCGAAAAAATCCCGCCCTTAGTGCAAATTTTATCTTTCGCAGCCCCCTTTGCGCGGTGGGCTTTGGCGTCGATCTTTTCCTTAGAGATAGCGATTATATCGACGTTTGCTCCGACACTTGAAATTATTTCCTCCGCCAAGTTTAGCAGAGCCGTTCCGCCGTCGATGAGCCACAGATCGGGTGCGGCGAGCTCGTCAAATTTAAGCGCGCGGCTAGTTAGATACTCGCACATCTGATCGTAGTCGTTATTTGAGCTAAGGTGCTTGTGGCGGTAGTTTTGCTTGTTAAACTCGCCATCTTGAAAGCTTATCATAGCCCCCACGGCCGCGGCGCCGAACATATGCGAATTATCGAAAACCTCGATATTTACAGGCAAATTCGTAAGATTAAAATAATCCTTCAACTCCTGCAAAAATGCGTAATCGTGCGTTTTTAGATGCTTTTTGATATTAATCTCGCAGTTTTGATATGCAATCTCGCAAATTTTACGCTTCTCGCCGATTTTTGGCGCGTAAATTTTAAAGGCTCTTTCGTGCCGTTTGGATAAAATTTCGCATACCAGATCCGCATCGTCAAACTCGTCGTAAACGTAAATTTTAGCGCACGCCACGGGAGCCGCGGCCGGGAAGGCGCTTAAGATCATCTGCTTGTAAGCGTTTGCGATATCATCGGCGCTTGGGGCTTTGCAGTTAATTATATGCGAGCTTGAGGCTGAAATTTTACCCTCGCGTATACTAAAATGCACGGCGCAGACGAGCCCATCGCGCGCAGCAATCGCAAAGACTTCGAAATCATCGAGCTTTGCCAGATCGACCTCGACCTTTACGTTCATCTGTTTTAAAATTTCGATCGTATCGCGGATCTGTGCGGCTTCCTCGAAATTTTCGCTCTGCGCAAGCCGCGCCATCCGATCCTGAAGTTGCGGCACCATCTTTTGCGGATTTTTCAGAGCCGCAAGCGCACTCTGCACGATATGCGCGTAATCCTGCTTTGAAATTTTATCCTCGCACGGAGCGGTGCAACGCCCGATCTGATGGAACAAACAGGCCTTTTTGCCCTTAACGCAATTTTTCTTCTGCACGAGCGGAAACTGCATGTAAAGCGTCTGCAAAATTTCCTTCGCGCCGTGAAAATAGGGACCGAAGTATCTGATGTTTCTGCCCTTTATGATCTTTCGCGTAATCTCAAAGCGCGGAAAGTCGTCGTCTAAATTTACATATATATAAGGATAGGTTTTATCGTCTCGCAGCAAGATGTTGTACTTGGGCTTGAGCTGCTTAATGAAGGAATTTTCTAGTATCAGCGCGTCGCTCTCGCTGGGAGTTACGATGTATTCTAAATGCGCCGCCTCGCTTATCATCTTTGCGATGCGCGCGCTTAGGCGGGGGCTCGGCGCGAGAGCGGGCGTGAAAGAAAAGTAACTTTTGACGCGATTTTTTAAAATTTTTGCCTTGCCGACGTATAGCAGCTTGCCCGCGGCGTCGAAGTATTGATACACGCCGGGTGCGGCAGGCAGACTCTTAATCTCCTCTATTAGCAAGGATCAGCCCTCTTATCTCTTCAAAAATTTTATAAATTTGCGGATCTTGGATTTTATTCTCAAACTCCCCTTTTGCGCGCTCTGAAGATAAAGCGTTGCCGTCCCGGCGCAAATGAGCTTTATAAATTTGCGCCCTTCTTCTGCTCATTACTCTATCTGCGACGAAAAATTTTATATCGCGCACGCCGCAAAGCTCCGCCGTCTCTCTAGCGGCTACGAAGCGCTTTAATACGTCTTTTATTAAATTTATATTACTATCGCGTTTTAGTTCGCAAAGCCCCGCCGGGTGCTTCGCGGCTATCATCAAAATGCCATCTTTGACGTAGATGAAAGCGATCAGCCTTTGCCAACTAAGCGGCAAAATCGCTAAAAACTCGCCTCTTTCTCGCATCTTGGCATATAAAGGATCTTTTCTGATATGAGCTATTATTTCTCTTGCATTTTCCATAAGCGGATTTTAGCATTTTTTATCTTAGTTTTGCTTAGCGGCTGCGGATACAAAGCGCCGCCGTTTTACTCGGACGCGGATGAGCAAACCGTGAACGCAAAGGCATCCGCCGCGGATGGCAACAAAACAAACGGCGCGAAAGGCAGCGTTAGAATTTTACGCGATAAATAGCCTACTTTTAGCTTTGCTTTGTTATACTTTTAAAAATTTTTAAAAAGGAATTTCATGCAAACGGCAGACATTTTAGTGCTGGACTTCGGCTCCCAATACACCCAGCTGATCGCTAGGCGCTTGCGCGAACAAGGCGTTTACACCGAGCTGATCGCATACGACGCACCGATCGATAAGATAAAAGCGAAAAACCCCAAAGGCCTTATTTTAAGCGGCGGACCCGCTAGCGTTTACGCCAAGGATGCGTATTTTTGCGACGATAGAATTTTTGAGCTTGGAATTCCAATTTTAGGCATCTGCTACGGCATGCAGCTCATCGCGCATAAATTTGGCGCTAGCGTAGTACCTGCGGGTAAAAAAGAGTATGGCAAAGCCTCTTTGAAACTGCTTCGTGCTAGCAAGCTATTTGGCGGCGTGGAGGATAACTCGATCGTTTGGATGAGCCACTCGGACAAGGTCGAGAGCCTGCCGGAGGGCTTTGAGGTGATGGCAAGCTCGGATGAGAGTGAGTGGTGCGTATTTGGTGACGAGACCCGTAAAATTTACGCGCTGCAGTTTCACCCCGAGGTCTGCCACAGCGAGTTTGGCGATAGAATTTTAAAAAATTTTGCCAAAGAGATCTGCGGAATAACCAGCACTTGGAATATGGGCAGCTTCGCCAAAGAGCAGATGATCAAAATAAAAGAGCGCGTAGGCAGTGCTAAAGTACTTTGCGCGGTAAGTGGCGGCGTGGATAGCTCGGTCGTAGCGGCGCTTTTGGCGCATGCGGTGCCGCAGAGCCTGATAGCGGTTTTCGTCGATAACGGACTGCTCCGCACAGGCGAGCGTAAGGCGGTAGAGGAGATGTTTAGGCTCAAACTCGGCGTGAGCTTAGACGTGATCGATGCTAGCGAGCTATTTTTAAGTAAACTAAAAGGGGTGGTCGATCCGGAGCAAAAACGCAAAATCATCGGCGCTACCTTCATTGAGGTTTTCAGCAAAGAAGCGGCAAAATACAAAAACGTAAAATTTCTAGCCCAAGGCACGCTCTACACCGACATCATCGAAAGCTCCGTCGCAGGCTCAAGCAAAACGATTAAAAGCCATCACAACGTAGGCGGCCTGCCTAAGGATATGAAATTTGAACTGATCGAGCCTCTGCGCGAAATTTTTAAAGACGAAGTGCGCCAGCTGGGGCTTGAGCTAGGTCTTTCGCGCGAAGTCGTTTTCCGCCATCCATTCCCAGGTCCTGGCCTTGCGATCCGCATAATGGGCGAGGTAAATACGCCAAGCCTTGAGCTACTACGCAAAGCCGACGTGATCCTGCGCGACGAGCTAAAATCAAGCGGCTGGTACAACAAAACGTGGCAGGCGTTTTGCGTGCTGCTAAACGTGCACTCAGTAGGCGTCATGGGCGATAACCGCACTTACGAAAACGCCGTGTGCATACGCGTAGTGGACGCCAGCGACGGCATGACGGCTAGCTTCTCGCGCCTGCCTTACGACCTGCTAGAAAACGTCTCTCGCCGCATCATAAACGAAGTGGACGGCATCAACCGCGTAGTTTACGACATCTCGAGTAAACCGCCCGCAACGATAGAGTGGGAGTAAGATGAAACAAATCTGCATCATTTTAGCGCATCCTTACGAAAGAAGCCTAAATGCGGCTATTGCAAACGTAGCGGTAGAAAAGCTGCAAAATAGCGGCTACGAGGTTAAATTTCACGATCTATATAAGGAGAAATTTAACCCGATCCTTAGCGGCACCGAGCTCGTTAGCGACGAAAGCGACGACGAGCTTTTAAAAGTGCATCAAAAAGATATCGTAAGCGCCCACGGCATCGTGATTGTCCATCCGAACTGGTGGGGCGAGCCGCCCGCTATCCTCAAGGGCTGGATTGACCGCGTGCTAAGGCAAGGAGTAGCTTACGATTTTGCGCCGGGCGATAATGGTGGCGGGCTTCCGATAGGGCTTTTAAAGGCTAAAGCCGCCGTAGTTTTCAACACCTCCAACACTCCCAAGGCCAGAGAAAACGAGATATTCGGCGATCCGCTGGAAAGAATTTGGAAAAACTGCATTTTTGATTTTTGCGGCGTGAAAACCTTTGAGCGGCTGATGTTTAGAGTGGTCGCAGATAGCGACGAAGCTGAGCGAAAGGTCTGGTTAGAGCAGGTAGCGCAGACGCTGGATAGGTACTTTCCGAAGCAGATATCGCTTTAAATTTAAAATGCGCTGCTCGCAAAATTCGAACGGCACAGAATTTGACCGCTTGTTTTAAACAGATACGCGCCGAATTCGCTCGCACATTTGGCGCAAAATCTATGAAATTTAGGAGGCAATCATGCTTAGATTAATCGCTGTGATGGC
>NZ_CALKTL010000012.1 GCF_937997405.1 uncultured Campylobacter sp.
GCATCTGATCGAGCATCTGCCCCATTTTCGAAAAATCCATTCCTTCGAACATCTTTACTCCGTTATTTGGTTTTTTTCGTTTACCTGCACGATTTTTGGTTTAAAATTTTTCGCTTTTTTGACGCTCATCTGCGCGTAGGCTACGATGATGACGACGTCGCCGACGCAGACTTTGCGCGCGGCTGCGCCGTTTAGGCAGATCTCGCCCTTTTTCTCGCCGCGGATCACGTAGGTAGCGAAGCGCTCGCCGTTATTGACGTTTAGGATCTCTACTTTTTGGTATTCGCAAAGCCCCGCAGCCTCGATGAGCTCGGGTCCGATCGTAATGGAGCCTACGTAGTTGAGGTTGGCGTCCGTCACGCGCGCGCGGTGGATTTTGCTTGATAAAATTTCGATTTTCATCGGCCGTCCTTTAAATTTAGTCTAAATTTGACTCGCCTCGCGCCGCGACGAGCTCGCTCACGACCTGTTTGTCGCTGAAAGGATGCTTCACGCCCTTGATCTCCTGGTAGGTCTCGTCGCCCTTGCCCAAAATAGCGATCATCTCGCCGTTTTTGGCAAGATCTAGCGCGCGCGCGATAGCCTCTTTGCGATCCGCGATCTTTAAAATTTTATCTTTTCGGCACATGCCGGCGCAAATTTGTTCGATGATCTCGTCTGGATCCTCGCTGCGCGGGTTATCGCTCGTAACGATACAAATTTTAGCAAAGTGCTCGGCGATGGCGCCCATTTTCGGACGCTTGCCGTGGTCGCGATCGCCGCCCGCGCCGAAAACCGCGATGATCTCGCCGCTTGCGCGCAGCGCGTTTAGCACCTTTTCGATGCCGTCCGGGGTATGGGCGAAATCGACGATTACAAGCGGGTTTTTATTTACGACCTGCACGCGACCCTCGACGCCGCCGAAGTTTGCCAGGGCTTTCGCGATCTTTTCGTTCGGTAGCTCGGTTAGAATTTTAACCGCCGCAAACGCCGCGGTAAGGTTGTAGAGATTAAACTCGCCGATGAGATCGCTTTGCAGCTGCGCCGTGCCGTGCGCCGTACGTATGAGTGCGTCGATGCCGCCCTTTAGCCCGTATCCGCTCACGCCGAAGTTAGCGGCGTTTTTGATACCGTAGGTAAGGGCGTTTGCGGGGTTAAATTTAATATGCCCGTCGTCGGCGTTTATGAGTTTTGGCGCGTCGTCTGCGAAAAACGAGCTCTTGACCGCAGCGTATTCTTGCATGCTGCCGTGATAATCGAGATGATCTTGGCTTAAATTCGTAAAAATTTTAAGCGCAAATTCTAATCCTTCGATGCGGTTTTGTGCTATCGCATGCGAGCTAACCTCCATAACGAAGTACTCGCAGCCCTGCTTGCTAGCTTCGCAAAGATAGCTCATCGTCTTAAAAACCGAGCTCGTCGTAAGCCCCTTTTCGTCGATCCTGCGCTCGTTTATGAAAGCGCCGCGCGTGCCGCTTAAGCCGCAGCTAAAGCCCAGATCCAGCAGCGTCGAGTAGATCGCCGCCGCGGTCGTCGTTTTGCCGTTCGTACCGGTGATGCCTACGATTTTGATGCGCGGATTAATATTTAAAAGTTCCTTTGCTTGCGCGATAGAGATGATCTGTGCGCCTTTTTGCGCCGCTTCGGGTTCAAATTTAGCATTCGCGTCCGTGCGCATAAAAAAGCAGCCCGCCTCGCACTCGGCGGAGTTATCGGTGATAAAGCTATTTTCGAGTCGTATTTTCATGATTTTTGATTTTTTGCATTAGCGCTTCGAAGCGCTCATCGCCTGCATACGCGGCAGCCGAGCTCTCGACGTAATTAAGCCCCATTTCGTAGTAGCCGTTTTCTATCAAATTTTCTAAAAATTCTATCATCTCGGTTTTGTCCGAAATGGCGATTTTGGAGGAAAAAATGATCGATTCGAAGGCTTCTTTAAAGCCTTTTTGGCCTACCGCGCGCATAAAATCGGCATACGCGATAACGGCAATCTCATCCTCGGCGCCGGGTTCGGAAGCCGCTTCATTCGCGATCTTTTCGTTGATGGAGTTTAAAATTTTAAAAAGCTCCGCGGTTTGAGTTTTTGGGCTGAGGTTGTAAAAATCAAAGAGCATAAGCGCCTCTTCGCGGTCTGCCAGCGCAGTCTGGCAAAGCTCAAGCAAAAATAGAATTTCCTCCTCGCCGCTTTTTTCGTATGCGAGCGAAAAATATAGCTTCGCAAGCTCGAATTCTCCGCGCGAAAAGGCCTTGAGCCCCAGTTTTTTATAGTTCAAACTCTTCGCCTTCGGGGATGTTTACGACGCTAAGCTCGGGGTGAATATCCATGCGAAGCTGGCGCTCGACGCCGTATTTTAGGGTCTGTGAGCTCGCCGCGCAGCCGTGGCAATGCCCGGTAAGGCGGACATAGACGACGCCGTTTTTTATGCCTAAAAGCTTCATATCGCCGCCGTCGTTTTGCAGCATCGGTCGGATTAGCTCCAAGCTGCCTTGTACCGGGGCTAGAAGCTCTTCGTCTGTAAATGGTATCATTAAAATTCCTTATTTTAGTTTTGGCGAATTATATCTAAAAGCGATAAAAAAAGGCTTATCGGGGATGAAATTTAATCTGAAATTTTGCGCAAGGGCGCAGATTTTGCGCCATGGATCGCAAAGAATTTTATACGCCACGAACGGCGAGTCGCAATTTTAAAATTTTATCGATTCGGCAAGGACGAAACTCGCAAATAATCGGGCTTGCGTATATTTAAATTTAGACTATTTGCGCTATAAATTTGGGATGAAATTTCGTTTGAGCGGTAGGTAAAATTTAAAGCGGAACTGTCTAAATTTAATTAGGATAAGCGCCGATACGATTAAATTTTATAAAAACAAACTCCGAGTTTAATCGTAAATTTTACGACTACAAAAGCCCGGGCGGCGAATATTGTTTTGAAGCTCACAGATGAAATTTACGCTACGTTTTATATCGATCGCGGCTGTGAAATTTTAGCGCAGGCGTGTGCAATCACGGCAAAATTTCTATCGGCGTGCCGATTTTTACGTGCTCAAAAAGCTCGTCCATATCGTCATTGACGAGCGCTATGCAGCCCTCCGTCCAGTCGCCGAACGCCGCGATACTCTGCCCTAGGTAGCTAAATTTATTCGGTAGCCCGTGGATTTTGATATCGCCGCCTGCGCTCTTGCCGAGGGATTTTGCGTGTGCTACGTCGGCTTTATTCGGATAGGAGATGCCTAAATTTAGATGATACGCCGAGTTTGGATTTTTACCGTTTATGGTGTAGTTGCCCTCCGGAGTTTTGCCGTCGCCTTGAATCTCCTTGTGCCCTTCAGGCTCGCGTCCGAGGGCGATTTTGTAGCTTTTCGCGACGCCTTTTGAGGTTAAAATTTCAAGAATTCGTTTGGATTTATAGACGCGGATTTTAGAAATTTGCTCGCCGTTCAATGCTTGCTTTAGCGAAATTTCAGAGTTGATCGTTTCGATATTTTTATAGCTAAGATAATTGTCCAATGCCCACGCCAAGCCCGCAGCGATGATAATAAGCGGAAGTAAAATTTTAAATTTCATAGAAGAAATTTCGGGAGTGATCCCGAAATTTTATTTGCTGATTAGCTCGATATAAGCCATCTCTGCGGCGTCGCCCTTGCGAAGGCGGGTTTTGATGATGCGAGTGTAGCCGCCGTTTACACCTGCATATTTTGGAGCGATCTCGGTGACCAACTTATTTGTCGCAGCCTTATCCTGAAGCGCCGCGAAAACAAATCTATGCGCCTCGCTGTCGCCCTTGCGCGCGTGAGTGATCAGCTTTTCTACGTAGCTTCTTAGCTCTTTGGCTTTAGGAAGCGTAGTCTCGATCTTGCCGCTCGTGACTATAGCGATAGTCAAATTCTTAAGCAGCGCGGCGCGGTGAGACGAGGTGCGCCCTAGCTTTCTATATCCGTGGTTGTGTCTCATTTACTATCCTTCATTCTTTTGTTTTTGAATTTTTAACTCTTCGAGCTTGCGTTTTAGCTGCTCTTTTTTATCGCCAAGCTCTTGGTTGCCGATAGGATAACCGATCTCCTCCATAACGGCCTTGATCTCCTCAAGCGATTTTTTGCCTAAATTTTTAAGATCTTTCAGCTCGCTCTCCTCCATGATCGCAAGCTCGCCGATAAATCTAATATCCGCGCGATCCAGGCAGTTAAAGCTTCGCGCGCTTAGGCTTAGATTGCTAACGCTCTCAAAAAGCTTTGCAAATTCGGAATTTGCGGGGATCGCTCTACCGAAAGTGTCCGCAGCGCTGATATTTACGATGCCTTTGAAAACCGCCAGCTGCTGATACATCGCCTCAAGTGCGTTTTTAAACGCATCTATCGCGCTGATCTGACCGTCGGTAGTGATCGTAAAGACCACCTTTTCGTAGTCGGGATTGTCCTCTACAAAGACATTTTCGATGTCGTAAACAGCCTTAGTTACCGGGGTAAAAAACGCATCCAACGCGATGAAATCAGCGTCTAAATTTTCTCTGATCTCTTCGCTTGGGACGTAGCCGATGCCCTTTTCGATGATGAGCGTAAATTTAAGATCGGCATCCTCGTTTATCGTAGCCAGATAAGCGCTTGGATTTACGATCTCTACGGCGTCGTTATTTAGGTCGCTGCCGTAAATTTCTTTAGGCCCTTTAAAGCTGTATTCTACGACCTCGCGCAGGGAATCGCCCTTGATTTTAAACCTTAAGCCTTTTAAATTTATGATAAAAGCCGCCATATCCTCGAGCATACCGCGCATGCTGTCGAATTCGTGGCTTACGCCTTCGATTTTAACCGCAGTCGGCGCGAAACCGACCGTGCTCGTATAAAGTAACCTTCGTAAAGGATGAGCTAGAGTGACGGCATATCCCGTTTCAAAGGGATATGCTATGATTTTAGCAACATTTTCGCTGACATTCTCAACCTTTATTTCAGTTGGCATATGAGCTGATGTTGTGATTTTTCTCATATTAGCACCTACTATTTCGAGTAAAGCTCTACGATAAATCTTTCCTCTACAGGAATAACAACTTCTTCTCTCTCCGGAACTCTAGAAAAAATTCCGTATCTTTTCTCTTTTTCTACGTCTACCCACGCTACGATGCCGGTCTGTGCCGTAAGATCTAGCGCTCTTGAAATTTGCGGGTTATTTTTGCTCTTCTCGATCACTTCGATCTTTTGTCCTGCGCGGACGGAGTACGAAGGGATATCGACGCGCTTGCCGTCTACCAAGATATGTCCGTGCGTAACGAGCTGGCGCGCAAATCGTCTAGTCGTAGCAAAGCCCATGCGGTAAACGACATTATCTAGCCTCTGCTCTAAAAGCTGAACCAAGATCGCTCCGGTGTTACCCTCTCTACGAGCTGCTTCGGCAAATAGTCTGCGAAACTGCTTCTCGCTTACGCCGTACATAAATTTAGCCTTTTGTTTCTCGCGAAGCTGTGAGCCGTATTCGCTTAGTTTAGCGCGTCTTTGTCCGTGCTGACCTGGAGCGTAAGGGCGTTTTAAAAGCGCGCTCTTGCCCGCAAGCCTTCTCTCGCCTTTCATAAATAGATCGACGCCGAGCCTTCTTTCTAATTTTTCAACCGGTCCTGTATATCTAGCCATAAATTTCTCCTTTTATAATTACACGCGACGTCGTTTAGGCGGTCTGCAACCGTTGTGCGCAAGAGGAGTGATATCTTTGAAATATGTAACTTTAATCCCTTCTACGCTACCTACGCTTTTAACGGCGGTCTCGCGTCCGCTTCCCGGACCCTGAACCTTGACGCCTACCTCTTTGATGCCGTGCTCTTTGGCTTTGTTTAACGCGTCCTCGACGGCTTGCTGCGCCGCATAAGGGGTGGATTTTTTGCTGCCTTTAAAATTTAAAGCGCCCGCACTGCTCCACGCGATCGCGTTGCCCATCTCGTCCGTTACGGTTATCATAGTGTTATTAAACGTAGCGGAGATGTAAACTATGCCTTTGGCGATATTTTTTCTGACGGTTTTTTTCTTAACTACTTTTTTTTGTGCCATATCTCAATCCTTATTTAGCTGCCGCGCCGACGGTTTTGCGTTTGCCTTTTCTGGTTCTGGCGTTCGTTTTTGTTTTTTGACCGCGAACCGGAAGGCCCTTTCTGTGTCTTAAGCCGCGATAGCCGCCCAAGTCCATAAGCGCTTTTATATCCATAGCCACTTGTTTGCGAAGATCGCCTTCGACCATATAGTGCTCTTGGATCTCTTTTCTGATAGCGGCGGCTTCATCTTCGCTCAGATCGGCGACTCTTTTATCGTAAGAAATTCCTGCCGCATCGAGAATTTTTCTCGACGTAAATAAACCTATACCGTAGATATAAGTTAGTCCGTATTCAATCCTTTTTTTCTTTGGTAGATCTACACCTGCGATACGAGCCATAACTTATCCTTGTCTTTGTTTATGTTTTGGATTTTCACAAATAACGTGAACAACACCTTTGCGCTTGACAATTTTACATTTGTCGCACATTTTCTTAACGGATGGACGAACTTTCATTCCACTCTCCTAAAATTTTCTCCACTTTAAATGCAAACTGCACCTAGGTTTAATGAAATTTCAAAAGCGAAAGTATCAAACCAACTGTTTTCAAAATAGTGGGGATTTTGAAAACACTTCTTCCTACAGTTTAGTCGCAAAATCGCGAGTATATCTAAATTTAACTTTATCCTTACTTATAGCGGTAGGTGATCCTGCCTTTATCGAGGCTGTAAGGGGTCAGCTCGACTTTTACGCGATCGCCCGGCATTATCTTGATGTAGTGCATCCGCATCTTGCCCGCGATATGGCATAAAATCACGTGTTTGTTGTCTAGCTCGACCTTAAAAGTCGCGTTCGGCAGCGCTTCTATGACATTGCCGTCGATCTCTATGACGTCGTCTTTTGCCACAAATTCTCCTTTCTTTTAAATTTAAAAAGGGCGATTATATAGAATTTAAAATTTTAAACAGCTTAAAAGAAATTTAAAATAAGCAAAATTTCAGATTTATTTCGCTACGCGCGCACTGTTTTTGCAAAAGCAAGGCGGCGCTCTTTTTAAAATTTTAGTATAATGGCTCAAAAATTTTAAAGGAAAAACATGAAATGGCAAGACGGCAGACGAAGCTCAAACGTGGAGGATGACCGCGCAAGCAGCATGCGCACGAGCTCGGGCTCGCTTGGGATGCTGATTCCGATCATCAGATTTTTGCTCGGCTCAAAGATCGGACGCATAGTGCTCGTAATCGGCGTCGTAGCGTATTTTATGGGCTACAACCCTTTGGCGCTTTTAGACGGAGGCGCCAGTACGCAAAGAGAGCCGACCGATAGCCCGCAGGAGCAAGAAAAGCTCGCCTTCGTCTCGGCGGTGCTAGCTCAAACCGAGGACGTTTGGGGCGAGATATTTAAAAGTGCGGGCGCGCGCTACGAGGAGCCGGGGCTTCGGCTTTTCCGCGATCAGATCGCAAGCGGCTGCGGCTTTGCAAGCGCGCAGACGGGACCTTTTTATTGCCCGAGGGACCATAAAATTTATCTCGATCTCGGCTTTTTCGACGAGCTTGCGAACAAATACAAAGCGGGCGGCGACTTCGCGCAGGCCTACGTCATCGCGCACGAAGTAGGGCATCACGTTCAAAATTTAATCGGCACGCTAGAGCAGGTCAATGCTCTTAAAAGGCGTGCTCGCAGCGAAGCTGAGCAAAACGCGCTTCAGGTCAAAGTCGAGCTGCAGGCAGACTGCTACGCGGGAGTCTGGGCCCATTATCTCGCAAAAGCCGGGCGCGTGCTAGAGGCGGGCGACATCGACGAGGCGCTAAATGCCGCCAGCGCGATCGGCGACGATACGCTGCAGCGTAAATTTAGCGGTCGCGTCGTGCCCGATTCCTTCACGCACGGCACCTCCGCACAGCGCAAAGAGTGGTTTAAAAAGGGCTTGGCAGGCGGAAACCTAAAAGCCTGCTCATTTGAGCCGTAAAATGCAGACTTTAAGTTCGTAAATTCTGCCATCTCGTGTTTGAGTGCAGTGCGAGATCCTTTTCTGCGCCGTTGCAAATTTGTCTACAAAACTGCCGTCTAGCGCTTGAGCCGTAAGGCGCAGGCTTTGAGCTAGCTTGCGAGCCAGATCAAGAGCGGTTTAAATTTTAAAATTTAGCTCTAAAATGAGGGCTTGCATTTTAGCATAAATTTTTATCAAGATATATGCGAGTAGACCCGCTATAGGCAAAACACTTGTTTTAATTTAAAATTTTTTATCCGCGCTCTTTGTGCTTAAATTTTTTAAAAATTCCGCGTACTCCGCCGCGCCCTTTTCTATCTGCGTGACACTGCTTTCGTAATCGACGCCCGGCGTCTCCTAGGCGCCGTAAAACGCGAAAAATCCGCGCCAGTCTGCATGAAAATAGTAGCGGAATGCGAGCTCGAATGGCGCTAAAATCTGCTCCATCGTGAAATGATACCGCCCGCTAGGCGCGTAGTCGGCGCGCTTGATACCCGCGCTCACTGCCAGCGCCACGGCGCGCCCACGAATGCCCTCGCTCGTGCGTCCGTAGGCAAATCCATACGTCATCGTCGCATCGATCCAGCTTTTTAAAATCGCGGGCGAGGAGAAATTATGCAGCGGAAATTGCAGCACCAGTGCGTCATGAGCTTTGATTATCGCGCGCTCGCGCTCGCCGTCTATCTCGCCGCTAGGATACTCGCACGCCAGGTCGCGCACGGCGAAATTTTGTGCGGCAGCCTCTTTCAAAAACCGCTTGTTTATGAGCGAATTTTCGATGTCGGGATGAGCTAGAATGATTAAATTTTTCATATTTTTCCTTTAAAATTTTGGTGTGGGGCGATAAAATTTGCCGCTAAAATCGTAGTTATAGCTCTGCCTAAAATTCAATTTTCAAATGAGAAGCAGAATTCTGAGGCAAAATTTCAAGACTAAATTTTAATGCCGAAGCTTCGACGCTTAAATTTGACGTCGAAATTCCGTAGCAAATTCAGTGCATAAATTTCATATTAAACTGCAGCTGCGGAATCATCGACAACGCCAACACCG
>NZ_CALKTL010000013.1 GCF_937997405.1 uncultured Campylobacter sp.
TATGCCGATCCGATTATTATATGTAGCCTAATTTCGATATCTTAAGGATCACGACTATAAGCTCTTAAATTCCATCTCCAGCTGCTTGCGCCAGTCTTGCAGCGAGCGCTCTGCGTCCGCGGCGTATTTTTCGATAAGCGCGTCCGTTTTATTTAGAAACTCAAATAGCTTACCCTCCCACACGGCGGGATTTAGGTTGCTTTGATGCATCGTTTTGATATAGACTAACTCCTTACTAAGAGCCTCAAGTTCGCCTAGATAGCTCTCGCGAGCGCTTTCGTCGTGCAGTTCAAGCCGCTTTAAATCTCGCAGTTTGTCCTCTAAAATATCGCAAAATTTCATATACCTTTGCGAGCTAAGCTCGGGATCTGCGGCGTCTGCTCGCGCGGAAGCCTTTTGGACCTGAAAATACACGAGCGCGCCCACCGCAAGGGCGACTGCGAACATCAAAGCGAAATTAGCCATTTTTTCTCCTTAAGCCGTCCAAGCCCACTACCGCGAGCCCGAACCAAATTAGCGAAAAGCTCAAAATTTTGTAACTCTCAAGCTCCTCGCCGTAGATAAATACCGCGATCAGCATGCTTAGCGACGGGCTGATGTATTGCATAAAGCCGATCGTGGATAGCGGCAGATACTGCGTACTTATGGCGAAGGTAAGTAGCGGTAAAATCGTAATCAGTCCGCTTGCAAACAGCAGCGCGCTGTTTACGTTAAAGCCGAAAGCGCCGCTTCCTTTCAGCGCGCAGTAGATCAGAAACGCAAGCGCAGGCAGCAGCATCAGCGCCGTCTCGCAAAACAGCCCCTCAAAGCTAGGCACTTTTACTTTTTTGCGTATGAGACCGTAAAATGCAAAGCTAAGCGGCAGCACGAGCGAGATTATAGGAAGCCTACCCAACGCGTAAATTTGCACGCCGATCGCCGCAAAGGCTAGCAGCAGGGAAAGCTTGGCCGCCGCACTTAGCCGCTCACGCAGAAACAAGGCGCCCAAAAGCACCGAAAATAGCGGATTTATAAAATATCCAAGGCTGGTAGCCAAAATTTGATCGGAATTTACCGCGTAGATATAAATGCCCCAGTTCGTGCTGATAAGTAGCCCCGTACAAAGTAGCGTGAGAGCGATTTTAGGGGCGCTAAGAAGTCGCGCGACGTTTTTTAAGCGGTGCGTAAAGCAGAGAAAAACGAGCAACAGCACGAAGGACCAAACGACGCGATGCGCTAAAATTTGCACCGCGTTCACGTCCTTTATGAGCTTGAAAAATATCGGAAAAACGCCCCACATAAAAAAGGTCACAAATGCAAGCATTAGTCCTTTAGCGCGATCGTTTTCCATAAAATTCCTTCCAAATTGCCTAAAAGCGCTATTTTAAGATTTTTTGGGTTAATAAAAGCTTATTTGGGTATAATCGCGGGATTTACGAAATTTAAGGAGGGGCTATGAGCTGGAGTAGGACGTCATGGAAAGATTATAAAATTTTACAGCAGCCGATTTATCAGGATGAAAGTGCGGTGCAGGCCGCTAAAGATCGCCTTTACAAGCTGCCGCCGTTAATTTTCGCAGGCGAGGTTCGCAATCTAAAAGCCGAGCTTGCGCGCGCCAGCGAGGGCAAGTCGTTTCTGCTTCAAGGCGGCGATTGCGCGGAGAGCTTTAATGATTTTAGCGCGAATAATATCCGCGATATGTTTAAGGTAATGCTTCAGATGGCGATTATTCTTACCTTTGCAGCGGGTCGCCCCGTCGTTAAAGTAGGTCGTATCGCAGGGCAGTTTGCAAAGCCGCGCAGCAGCGACTTCGAGGAGGTTGGCGGCGTGAGTTTGCCTAGCTACCGCGGCGACATAATCAACGGATTTGAGTTTAACGAAGCGGCGCGCAAGCCGGATCCTGCCCGCATGATCGAGGCGTATCATCAAAGCGCTTCGACGCTGAATCTGCTGCGCGCCTTTTCTCGCGGCGGTCTTGCGAACCTGCACGAGGTGCATAAGTGGAATTTGGGCTTTTTGAAAAAGGGCGAGCTGGAGGCTAAATTTAACGAGCTGAGCGATGAAATTTCGCGCACGCTTAAATTTATGGAGGCGTGCGGACTGAGCGCCGCAAATTCCCCGAGCCTTGCCGAGACGGTGCTTTACACCTCGCACGAGGCGCTGCTGCTGCACTACGAGGAGTGTCTGACGCGCATCGACAGCACCAGCGGCGATTGGTACGACTGCTCGGCGCACATGCTTTGGATCGGCGAGCGCACGCGCGGCGCGGACGATGCGCACGTGCATTTTTTAAGCGGTATCAAAAACCCTCTCGGCGTCAAGATCGGCCCGAGCGGCACCGCAGATGAAATTTTGCGCCTTTGCGACAGGCTCAATCCGCAAAACGAAGCAGGCAGGCTAAACGTCATCATCCGTATGGGCGCGGATAAGATCGGCGCGCGGCTGCCGCAAATTTTACGCGAGCTAAAGCGCGAGGGCAGGGCGATCCTATACAGCATCGATCCGATGCACGGCAACACCGTCAAGGCCGCGAACGGCTACAAAACGCGCGAATTTTCTAAAATTTTAAGCGAGGTTCAGAGCTTTTTTGAGATCCACGCCGCGGAGGGCACACACGCAGGCGGCATCCATCTTGAGATGACCGGTCAAAACGTCACCGAGTGCACGGGCGGCTCATTTAACGTGACGCAAGAGACGCTAAAACAGCGCTACGAAACGCAGTGCGATCCGCGCCTAAACGCAGATCAGGCGCTAGAGCTTGCGTTTTTGCTCGCCGATAATCTAAAAAAGGCGGAATAATCCCATTTTTTAAATTTTATCCGCACGCGGCTTTGCCGGCCTCTCTTTTGCAGAGGTCTTGCAAGCTTTTATGCTATCAAATTTAGTTTGTTTGCTTTATAATTTAAAATTTTGTTTTGCATGGGCTTTGAAGCCTTTAGCGAGTTAAATTTAGCCCCATAGGCTTTGCGGCTTAAAATTTTTAATGCGCTCTGCATGAAATTTTAAAATTTTATCGCCGTGGAATTTTAAAAATTTATCACCAAATTTTTGGCTCGCGGAATTTCATTTCTAAATTTTATTGCGCAATTCTATTGCTGGTTGGAATTTAATCGCAGGTTGGAGCTTTAACGAGAGTCGGCGCTATGACCGCGCTTTGCGCTTTAAATTTAATCGTATCTTGGCCCGGGCGATTAAAACACGGCTATAAATACGAGGCGGCTTTGGGCGGCCAAAATATAGACGATTGAAAATTTATACCTCGCGCGAAAACATAAGCCGCGTAAGCCCGCTGCCAAAATACGAGCAATTTAAAATTTTTGCGGCATCGCGCCGCGATAAAATTTCTTTTTGCAGAGGTTTTGCAAACTTCTTGGCGGCTAAATTTAGCCCCGTGAGCTCGCGGCTTAAAATTTTAAATCCGCCCTGCATGGAATTTTAAAATTTCGCCGCCGTGAAATTTTAAAATTTAACGCCAAATCTATGGCTCGCAGAATTTCATCTTTAAAATTTAGTCGTACAAATTTTGATCGCTCGCCGCTGTGTGTGCCGCCTATCTGTGCACGCTCAAGCTAGCAGCAGACTAAGCGGTAAATGTAGCTACGCAAGCTCGCCTCCGTTTTTCGCACATAGCAAAAGAGAACGCCGCGCTATCTGCGGCATTCGGCATAAGTATGGCGCAAAAGCTCTTGCTTGAGATGGGCGCGACGAATGCACGCCGCCGCGGCGCGCATTTCATTGGCTCAAGAACTTCCGTTTAATCCTTGATGATGCGATAGATTGGGCGGAGCAGACTTCGCATCCGTTTTAAATTTCAAAGCGCAATTTCGCCGTGAAATTTTAATAGAAAATCTATGCTTCTGCCGCTAAATTTCGGGTCGAAATTTTACCTTTTGAGTTTATGCCGCCTCACCGCTATAAAATTCCATGTCTTAAATTTAAAGCAAAATTATGCGGGGCGGTGAAATTTCAAAATTTCGTTGCGCAAAATTTATGCAGAATTTACGCGGAGTTCTTGCTGCCGTGTGCTGCTTCACTTCGTTACTTTGAGCGCGGCTTATTAAGTTTTAGTGCGACTACGGCGATTGCGACATTTGCGTCGTGCGTGATGCTAAGGCTTGCGGATTTGATATGAAATTTTTTACGGATTTTTTTACGTATTTTTAGATGCGGCGCGCCCAGGGCGTCTTTGTAAATTTTGGCGTCTTTGAAGCCGAATTCCGCGCCGATGCCGGTGCCTAGCGCCTTGCTAAGCGCCTCTTTGGCGGCATAGACGCCCGCGATACTTTCGTCGCGCAGCGCGGAGGAGCGCTCGGATTTTTTCAAAATGCGCTTTAGAAATTTCGCACCGTATTTTCCGCGCAGCGCCGCGATCCTGCGCACCGCGGTTATGTCCGTGCCGATCTTTATCACGGACGAACGCCCCGCGGTTTAAATTTAATCACGGCTATAAGCTCTCTTTGATCTCGACGTTGATGATCTTATCGCCCTGTCTGATCGCGTCTAAAACCGCTAGACTAGGCTGATCCACGATTTGTCCGAACACCGTATGCACGCCGTCTAGGTGCGGCTGCGCGCTGTGGCAGACGAAAAACTGGCTTCCGCCCGTATCGCGTCCCGCGTGCGCCATCGATAACGTGCCGCGCACGTGCTTGTGCTTTTGGCGGTCGCATTCGCACTTTATGCGCCAGCCGGGACCGCCCGTGCCGGTGCCGCGCGGGCAGCCGCCTTGGATTACGAAATTTGGAATTACACGGTGAAAATTTAGCCCCTTGTAAAACCCGCTGCGCGCGAGGTTAGCGAAATTCGTAACCGCCTGCGGGGCTTCATCTGCGAAAAGCTCCAGCTTCATATCGCCCTTTTCGGTTTTGATAATGGCGTATTTATCGCGTGCCAAAGCTGCTGCGTCGATGTCGTAAATTTTTAAATTTTCCATTTTTTCTCCTATGCGATGTTGGTGTAAACTGCCTGCACGTCGTCGTCATCCTCTAGCCGCTCGAGCAGCGCGTCTATGTCGCCAAGCTGCTCCTCGCTAAATTCGTGCTTTTCGTTAGCGACGAATTTTAAGCTTGCGCTGATGATCTCAAGCCCTATCTTTTCGATCCCTTCGTTTAGAGTGCCGAAACTTTCGTATTCGCCGTAGATTAGAAGCGTCTTTTCGAGCTCTCCCTTATCGTTTTCAAACTCGTTGATCTCAAGCTCGCTAAGACCGAAGTCGATGAGTTCAAGCTCCAGCTCCTCGATGTCGCGGCTCGGCAGCTTGGTCTCAAAAACGGCCTTGTGCGAAAACATAAATTTTAAACTGCCGCTCGGCAAAAACTCGCCTTTGGCTTTGTTTAAAATCGACTTTACGTTCGCGACGGTGCGGGTCGGGTTGTCGGTGGCGCATTCGATTATTAAAAGCGCGCCGTGCGGCGCCTTGCCGTCGTAGAAGATCGTTTTGATATCGGCGCTATCTTTGCCGCTTGCGCGCTTGATAGCCGCGTCGATATTGTCTTTGGGCATATTTTGCGCCTTTGCCGTAGCGATCGCGGCGCGCAGCTTGGAGTTCATCAGCGGATCTTCGCCGCCCTCTTTCGCAGCCATCGTTATGGCCTTGCCCAGTTTTGGGAAAAGTTTGCTCATCTTTCCCCATCTAGCTTCTTTTGAAGCGCGTCTGTATTCAAAAGCTCGTCCCATAAAATTCCTTAAAGCTTAAATTAAAACGGGTGATTATAACGAAAAACCCTTAAATTTCAGGAGCGGGCGTTGAAATAAAATTTATTAAAAAGTAGTATAAGTTTTGAAATTTTAATCCAAAGGAGAGACCCATGGCTTTGAAACAAAGCGTAAAATTTAAGGCGCAAAATATCCACTGCGAAAACTGCGCGAGGACGATCAAAAACGCGCTTAAGGACGATTTTGGCGAGATCGAGGTGGACGTAGCAAGCGGAGTGGTGAGTTTAAGCTTAGATCCGCGCGACGAGGCTAAATTTAAAGAGGAGATGGACGATTTGGGCTTTAGCGTCGTAGAAAAACTGTCCTGCGAAAACTAACGGATGTCAAGCAAAATCACTCTAAATATCGTCGGGATGAGCTGCGTAAACTGCTCTAACGCGATCGAGCGGGTAAGTCGCAAGATCGAGGGGGTGCAGGACGCGCACGTAAATTTCGCCAACGGCAGCGGCGAGTTCGTACTTGCTGATCCGGCGCTTGAGGAGACGTTAAAAGCCAAGATCAAAAAGCTGGGATACGACATCGCCGTGGATTACGAGGATTTGGAGCGCAAAAAGCGGCGCAACCTCAAAGCGGCGCTATTTAGGTTAATCCTCGCTCTCGTTTTAGCCGCGGCTGTAATGGCTGTGGAGATGAGCGGTTTTTTAGGCTTCGTCCCAAAGGCGCTGCTTTGCGCGGCGATGGCGTGCGTGAGCCTATTTTACTGCGGCAAAAACTTCTTTTATCACGCTTACGGCTCGCTGAAAAACAGAAGCTTTGATATGAACGTGCTCGTGGCGATGGGAAGCTTTTTTGCGTTTGCCTATTCGATAGCGGCCGCGGCGTGGGTCTATACGCACGGCGCGCAGAATGAATTTACCAATCTTTATTTCTCGTCCGCATCGATGATAATCGCCTTTATTTCGCTCGGCAAATACCTAGAAGAGCGCAGCAAGATGAAGGCGAACGACTACATCAAGGGGCTAATCGATCTAAGCCCTAAAACCGCGCTTTTGATCAAAGACGACGGCACGATAGCTGAAGTGCGTGCAGAAGCGCTAAAACCGGGCGACAAGGTGCTCGTAAAAAACGGCTCGCGCATCCCCTGCGACGGGCTTATCGTCGAGGGCGGCGCGCAGATCGACGCTTCGCTCATCAGCGGCGAGAGCTTAGCGGTTTATAAAGGCGGCAGCGGCGGAGTCCG
>NZ_CALKTL010000014.1 GCF_937997405.1 uncultured Campylobacter sp.
TAATTGGGATACAAGATAGAAATTCCAAATCAAATTTTCGCAACATGAAGCGATTCCTTAATTATGAATTTAAATTTTACACGCTACACGGTGCGGCATATTTCTGCCGAGATAAAATTCGCAAGCAAAATTCCAACCTCGCAAACCCAAAAGCATACAACAATTATTTCTTGAAATTTTAGCACCACTTGTCCACGGACAAATATCGCGTTGCTTACGAAATTTCGGCCTCACGCCGTAAGATCATCTCGCGTTCTCGCTAGAACGGCGACCCGTCCACACGCCGCTATAGCGTCTCGTCGCCGTCTTGGTTTTGAAGCGCGTCCGCTTCGCTCTCCGTCGCGATCGCCTCGAGGCTTAAAATTTCATCGACGTCATCCAGCTGCGCTACGCCACCTCCTGCGATGCTTCTGATGCTTGCGTGCATCGCGATCGCTCCGTCTCGCGCACGCACGATCTGTTTTTCGCGCTGTTTCCAGATGCGCTCCATCGCGTTGCGCTCCTTATTTAGGCTCTCTTGCATGCCGACGAATGCCGATACGATCGTCTTTATCTGGTTTGCAAACTCGGGCGAGGTCAGATAGTCGTAGAGCATCGCCGTTTTGCTATCTTGATTTTGACCCGATCTCTTGGCAAATGCAAGCGCCACGACATGTTCGCGCAAGACGGCGCAAAGACCCTTAAATTCCTCAAACGAACAGATCCAGATGCTAGCATCGCTCGGCGCTTGGTGCAGCCTAGGGCTGTGAGGCGGCATCTGCTCGGTTACGATAACGCCGATCTGCGCGCCCTCGCCTATCATATCGTCTTTGAGTTTGTCGATCCATTTGGGCTCGAAGCTTTTCGTGCGCTTGCTCTCGTATAAAATTTTACCGCAACCCGCAAACTCCCTCGTATGCACCGTCTGTACGCAGTCTGCGCCGCGCGCGCCCTTTTTGACCTCATCTATCTCGTCCAAAGGAAAGTTTAGCCGCAGATACTCCTGTAGCGCAAGCTCCTGCACCTCGCCCTGAAGCTGCTGCGAGCCCACCTCCGAGCGGCGCTTGAGCTCGTTTATTTGGCCGATTAGGCTTTGGATCTGCTCATCTTTTTGGCGGAATTTCAACTCGTTTTCCTGTGAAATTTGCTTCGAAAGCCGCTCACGCTCTTGATTTACGCGGTTGGTTAGCTCGATCTCGGATTTGGCTTTATTCTCGGCTTCAAGCTCGCTAAATTTACGCTTTTGCGCCTCCATCTCGGCCTTTATTAAATTTAACTCGGAAATTCTTTGCGATTTTTCTTGCAGCTCCTTTTGTAAAATTTCAAATTTCGCCGCGTTTTCGCTCTCGATCTGAGATTTTGCAAGCGCTAAAATTTTCTCCCGCTCGCTGTTTAGCGCGGAATCGGTCGCCGCTTTTACGCGCTGCTCAAAGGCGTTTTCCTTCGCTTGCAGCTGCGCCAGATGCTTCGCGTACTCCTCGCGCTTAGCGGCGATCTCGGCTTCAAATTTAAGCGTGGCTTCGTTTTGCTGCTGCTGCCACTTTCGCTTCTGCTGCAAAATTTCATCTTCAAATTTGGCCTTGATATCGCGCTGCAGCGCCTCGTCTATATCAATCTGCGAGCCGCAGTGCGGGCACTTTACGTTAGCCATTTTTGCTTCCCAAACTCTGCTCTTTCATCTTTTCAAATTCCTGCGAAATTTGCGCGGCATTAGGCTCATCCGCCATCTTATCGAGCACGGAGTTGTAGCGATTTACGAGCAATATCGCAAGCGCCGAAAAGCAAAAGCCCGGCAGCAGCTCATAAACGATCGCCGAAAGCCCCGATAAGATCCAGCAAATGACCGTAATACCGCCCACGAGCATACCC
The DNA here is from genome assembly GCF_937997405.1 of uncultured Campylobacter sp. GTDB lineage: Bacteria > Campylobacterota > Campylobacteria > Campylobacterales > Campylobacteraceae > Campylobacter_B. The sequence continues at coordinate 1,849 of NZ_CALKTL010000014.1, forward strand.
ACCAAAGCAGAGAGCGCGCTCATCTTTTTAGAATACAGGCTGAAAAGCAGCACCGCTCCAAAGCTCGCGCCAAATCCCGCCCAAGCGTTTCCGACGACGTTTAGCACCGTATCGTTTGAGCCAAACGCCAAGATCGCGGCGACTGCGGCGATGATCACGACGGCGATACGGCTGCTTAGCGTCTGCGTGCGCTCGCTTACCTCTTTTTTATAAAATGCAAAGATAAAATCCTTCGTAACCGCGCTAGCGCTTACCAAAAGCTGGCTTGAGATAGTGCTCATAATCGCTGCTAGCACCGCAGAGATTATCACGCCTAGGATAAATGGATGAAAGAAAATTTTACCGAGCTCTAGGAAAATTTTTTCTGGGTCGTCTATGCTAAGACCTTTTTGCGAAAAATACACAAAGCCGATCAGACCGCTAAGCATCGCGCCTACTAACCCTAGTACCATCCACGAAATTCCGATGCGGCGCGCGCTATCAAGCTCGCGCGAGCTTCTAATCGCCATAAAGCGCACGATGATATGCGGCTGCCCGAAGTATCCGAGTCCCCAAGCAAGCAGCCCCAAAACGCCTAAGAAGCTTTGATTGTAAAATAGATCAAGGTGGCTCGCGCCATATAGCCGTACCTGCGCCAAAAAGGAGCTGTCCGCAGGGATCTGCAGCGCGCGGTAAGAAAACAAAGGGATCAAAATAAGTACCGCAAACATCAGCGCCCCTTGAAACGCATCCGTGATCGCGACGGCCTTAAATCCGCCGAAAAAGGTATAAAACACGACGATTAGGATCGTAGCGACCGCGCCGTAGGTAAAATTTAACCCGAAAAAGCTCTCGAAGGTCTTGCCGCCTGCGATGATGCCGCTGCTAACATAGAGCGTAAAAAATATGATGATCAAAAGCCCCGAGATGATGCGAAGCGTCTTGGTATGGTCTTTGAAGCGGTTTTCTAAAAAATCGGGGATCGTTACGCTGTCGCTTGCTACCTCGGTGTAAATTCTAAGCCTTTTGGCAAGGAATTTATAGTTGCACCACGCGCCCACGCAAAGCCCTAGAGCTATCCAGATATTGCAAATCCCCGTCGCAAACATCGCGCCCGGCACTCCCAAAAGCATCCAGCCGCTCATATCGCTAGCGCCCGCGCTAAGTGCCGTTACGAATGGCCCTAGGCGGCGATTATCGAGCAGATACTCGCTTAAGCTCGCATTCTTGTCATAATAATACCTACCTATAAAAATAAGCGCGCCGAAATATATCGCGATTGCGCAATAGGTCCAAAAGCTCATCCTGTCATCCTTTTAAAAAGGCTAATTCTACCCTACTTCAAATAAAATTTCGCTTTCGGAATTTAGCCAGATTTTAACGAAATTTTAGTATTCTTGCCATTTAAATTTTAAGAAAAAGGCGCCTTGGTTGAACGAGAAAATTTTAAAGGTCGTATTTGTTTTGACTGTAATCGCTGTGGGGCTTTATTTCACCTATCCCGAACTGAGCGAAGCGCAAAAAATTTCATACGCCAAAAGCTACGGCATCACTCTTATTTTGACCTCCGGCGGCATCGTGATCGGTATCGCATTAGGATTTATGCTGGCATTTTTAAAATTTCTAAACAATAAATTTTTAAGCTTCATTATCGACGAATACGTAGACATCATCCGCGGAACTCCAATCGTTATCCAACTGATGGTGTTTGTGTTTATTATCTTTGCTACGTGGAGCAATAATATCGCAGCTGCGATCTTTGCGCTGGGGCTTAATAGCTCAGCTTACGTCGCGGAGATCGTGCGCGGCGGCATAAATAGCGTCGATCGCGGACAGATGGAAGCTGCGCGCGCGATGGGGCTAGGCTACGGCACGGCGATGAAAGAGATCGTCTTTCCGCAGGCGATAAAAAATATCCTGCCTGCGCTTGCGAATGAGTTTATTAGCCTATTTAAAGAGACCTCGGTCGTGGGCCTCGTAGCAATTACTGATCTTACGTTTTTTTCAAAAAGCATGCAGGCTGCGCTTTATACCGTCCAGCCGATACTTTTTGCCGCAGTACTTTACTATGCAAGCGTGAAATTTTTCTCGTTTTTAGTAAAAATGCTAGAAAGTAGGTTAAACCGCAATGATTGAAATATCAAATTTAACCAAATCCTACGGCAATTTATCGGTGCTAAAAGGAATTTCAAAGACCATAAATAAAGGCGATATCGTAGCAATCATCGGTCCAAGCGGCGGTGGTAAATCGACCTTTTTGCGCTGCTTAAATCTGCTTGAAATTCCAAGCGGCGGCACTATTAAAATAGACGGCGAGGATATTACCGATAAGCATACTGATATTAATAAAATTCGCCGCAAAGTTAGTATGGTGTTTCAGCATTTCAACCTCTTTGCAAATAAAAACGTGCTGGAAAATTTAACTCTAGCGCCCATAAAAGCGGGTATCTATACTAAAGAACAAGCCTACGCAAAAGCAGAGGAGCTGCTAGCTAAAGTAGGTCTTAGCGATAAGGCCTATACTTATCCGCACAAGCTTAGCGGCGGGCAAAAGCAACGCATCGCAATCGCTAGAAGTTTGGCGGTAAATCCGGACGTGATTTTATTCGACGAGCCTACCTCGGCACTAGATCCCGAGATGATCGGCGAGGTGTTAGGAATAATGAAAGAGGTCGCTAAAGAGGGCATTACGATGCTTGTGGTAACGCACGAGATGGGCTTTGCACGCAATGTCGCGAATAGGATTTTTTTTATGGAGGGCGGCAATATCGCTGTGGACGATACGCCTAAAAACGTATTTGAAAATCCGCAAAATCCGAGATTGAAAGAATTTTTAAATAAAATTTTAAACCACTAAAGGAGAGGGAAATGAAAAAATTTATTAGATTTTTAGTTGCGGGCGCTTTGCTTTGCGGTTCGCTAATCGCTAAAGACATCACCAAAGATACGCTCATCGTGGGCACGAACGCCGAGTATCCGCCGTTTGAGTTTGTGGATGAAAACTCCAAGGTTACCGGCTTTGATATGGATCTGGTAGCCGAGCTTGCCAAGCGCGCGGGGGTGAAATATGAAATTTTAAATATGAGCTTTGACGGACTAATCCCTGCGATTAAAAGCGGCAAAATCGATATGATCGCCTCAGGAATGAGCGCGACACCGGCTCGTAAAAAGGCTATTGATTTCACGGCTCCTTACTATAAAGTCGAGAATTTATATGTCAAGCGTAAGGACGATAGCTCGTTAAATTCTAAGGCGGATCTGCAGGGCAAGCGCCTTGCCGCGCAGCTAGGCACTATTCAAGAGCTTGCGATCAGAGATATCAAAGGTGCCGAGGTTAGCGCTACGGAGAATGTTTTTGTAGCCGTTATGTCACTGAAGAACAAAAAGATCGACGCGCTTTGCGTAGATTCGTCCGTGGGCTACGAATACCTCAAGAAAAACGACGATCTAACCGCATTTTTTAAAGAATCCGACGGCAGCGAGGGCTTTTCGATCGCATTTGATAAGGGCAAGTATCCAGAGCTTCTGGCTAAATTTAACGCAGCGCTTGAGGAGATGAAAAAGGACGGAAGCTACGAAAAGCTTTTGGAAAAGTATAATTTAAAATAATCCGCAAAATTTAGGCGCAAATTCCTCTCATAGAATTTGCACCGCTTAAGAGGAATCCTATGAAAAAGATATTTCTAGCACTTGCGATTTTGCTCTGCACGCAAAGCTTTGCGGAGCAAAAAGATAGATACGGCATCGCTGCGTTTGCAGGTCTTGGCAATGACGGCAGAAGCTTCGTTTTTACCTTCAGAAAGGCTCAAAAAGATCGCTTCTTCCCCTGCGACTTAAAAAATTTAAACATTATCGCCGCGGGCGCTTCTAGGTGCATAACGGACGCTAAGGAGCTGAAAAAATTCGACAAAGAATATAAAAAAGCTCTCGAGTCCGTGATAAAACCCGGCAAGCGCTACTACGTAAATTTAATCGATCGCGGCAATGACGCCTATGTCTGCGACGCAAGCGATCCTAAAAGCAATCTGCGATTGGACCTAGTGGCGGCGGGATTTGCCGTGCCGACAACCGACGATAGCGAACTTCTTTTAAAAGCCGCCGAGGAAGCCAAAGAGGCTAAACGCGGAATGTATAGCGCAAAATTTTGGGATGTTACCAACTGCATTCTAAACGGCGTGCCGATGCCGAAAAAGATAGATGAGTGAAATTTACGCGCTTAGCGACGATGCTTTAACGCCGCCGCAAACTATCTTTTCGCAGATAGATGAAATTTTACGCTGCGGCGTAAAGCTCGTGCAGTATCGTAGCAAGCTCGCCGTGAGGGATGAAGCTTTAATCCGCTCTCTCATCGGCCTTTGCGAAGATTACGGCGCCAAACTCATCATCAACGACGATACGACGCTTGCCAAAAAGCTCGGCGCGCACGGCGTGCATATCGGAAAGGACGACGGCGAGACGGCGCAGGTGCGCGAGTTTTTAGGCGCGGATAAGATCATCGGCGTTAGTTGCTATGCTGATCTTGCTCGCGCGCAAAAGGCCGAGGCGCAGGGCGCTAGCTACGTAGCCTTCGGCTCGCTAAGGCGCAGCAAGACAAAGCCTGATGCGCCGCTTTGCCCCGATGCGCTCGTGCAAGAGGCGCAAAAATCTTTAAACCTTCCAATCGCCGTAATCGGCGGGATAAACCTAGAAAATCTGGATGAAATTTTAGCCATCAAGCCCGATTATATCGCGATGGTAGAGGCGATCTACAGACCCGCTTCGATCACACAGAATTTAGCAAATTTAAAGGAAAAAATGGATGAATATATTTGACGCCGTGATTTTAGGCATCGTCGAGGGACTGACTGAGTTTCTGCCCGTAAGCTCGACCGGACACATGATCCTAGCAGCAAAACTGATGGGCTTGCAGCAGACCGATACGCTTAAATGCTTCGAAGTCGTTATCCAGCTAGGCTCGATCCTAGCGGTCGTCGTGATGTTTTACAAGCGGCTTTTGGTCGATTTTAAGCTCTGGTGCAAGCTCATCGTGGGCTTTATCCCTACCGCCGCGATCGGCTTTTTGCTCTACAAAAGCATCAAATCGCTCTTCGCGCCGCAGACCGTCGCCTACGCGCTGATCGGCTGGGGCATTATTTTTATCGCGGTAGAGCTCTTTCGCAAGGCGCGCCCGAGAGAAAGCGAGCTAGAGCATCTGGATCAAATTTCATACGTTCAGGCCTTCATCATCGGGCTTTCGCAATGTTTTGCGATGGTGCCGGGCACTTCGCGCAGCGGCGCTACCATCATCGCAGGGCTTTTGTGCGGGCTAAGCAGAAACTTAGCCGCGCGCTTTAGCTTCCTACTCGCGATCCCTACGATGTTTGCGGCGACTTTTTACGACACCTATAAGAATTTAGACACCTTCGCGCAAAACTCCTCTAATATCACGACTTTTCTCATAGGCGGGGCAGTGGCGTTCGTCGTGGCGCTTGCGGCAATCAAGCTATTTCTAAGTTTCGTTTCGAAGTTTGACTTCATCCCGTTTGGAATTTATAGAATTCTAATCGGCGCTATCTTTTTCATCTTCGTTTTTTAAACGCAATCATCAAAGGAATTTCATGAGCCTAGCAAAAAATATCGGCGCATTTTTAAAAGACGCATTCAGCCTCCTATCAGTATTCGGCGGCGCGGTGCTAAACGCATACGCGCTAGTCTTGGTATTAAATTTAGCGCTTGGGCTGCTTCTTATCGCGCGCGGCGGCGAGCTACTCTCTGCGCAGGCGCTGTTTTTCGTGGCGTCTGCGATCTGCGGCGTGACGATACTTTTTTTCGCGCTTTACGCGCTTAGCTTTTACAGCGCCAGGCTATATAAAATTCTCGCCTTTGCGCTTCTGGCGATAAACGTGGTCTTTGCGATCGCTCAGATTTTTTTGATCTTTAGCCTGGAGCTTACCTACTCGCACGGCACGCTGGACGCGCTAGTGCAAACGACGCCCAAGGAGGCCTTTGAGTTCGCGCATGCGTTTTTAAATTTTAAGCTTATCGCGGCTTTTTTGGTGCTTTTGATCTTCGTCTTCGCCGCTCTTAGGCTTAGAGTGAGCCAGCGAGTGCGGATGAAGCTATGTCGCGCGATAAAGATAGCCTTTCTGCTTAGCTTGCTCGTTTTTATTGCGCATGCGGCGTTTAAAAGCTACGTAGCCAAAAGCTCGAAAATGCGCGCCAGCATCATAATCGCGCTAAATAAAATTCCGATTTATAACTTTGCTTTCGTTACGAAAGATTATTTCGGCGCCGATTTTAAAAGCGTGCGCGAGCTGCAAGCGGGATACCAAAGCATTTACGCCTCGCATTCGCATAAAACCGCGCCAAACCGCATCTCAAACGTCGTTTTCATTATCGGAGAGAGCCTGCAGCGAAATTTTATGAGCCTATACGGCTACTATCTGCCCACCACACCGAATCTGCAAGCGCTTGAGCAAAGCGGAAATCTAATCGCCTTTAGCGATGTCGTCTCGCCGGGTGCCAAGACCAACGACGTGCTAAAATACGTGCTAAATTTCGGAAATTACGAGAGCGAAAAGCAGCGCCCGTGGAGCGCCAACCTCGACATCGTAAATCTCGCGCGGCTGGCAAACTACGAGACCTTTTGGATCAGCAACCAGGAGCGCTACGGGCAGTGGGCGGTAGCAAGCGGCGCGAGCGCGCAGATGACGGATCACTCGGACTTTACGAATCAAATCCCGGTTTACAAATACGCCTACTCGCTCGACGAAGTTATGCTTCCTAGCATAAAAAATTTCAAATCGGGTGCGAAAAGATCACCTCTTGCACGCAAGGACGAAAGCTCCGCCGCAGAGGTGGGCGGCGCACAGATGAAGGATAAATTTTTCATCCTTCATCTAATGGGCTCGCACCCGAGCTACGAGTTTCGCTATCCGAAAAGCTTTGCTAAATTTAGCGCCGTGGACATCTCGCGCGAGCCGCTTGATGAGGGACAGAAAAAAGAGCTCGCGCACTACCTAAACACCGTGGCTTACAACGATTTTATCGTAAGCGAAATTTATAAAATTTTTGCGAGCGACAACACGCTGATAGTCTATTTCAGCGACCACGCCCAGAGCCTTTATCAATACCGCGGCAAGCTGATCCACGGCGGCATCAACCGCTTCACGCTCGAAATCCCGCTGATTTTCATGGCTTCGGATAAGTTCAAAGAGCAAAACGCTGATCTTTGGGCGCGCATCGCCGCAGCCAAAAATAGGCCGTTTTTAAACGACGATCTCATCCACGCGATCGCGGAAATTTTAGAGATGACCGAGCTGCCCGAATACGATCCCGCTCGCTCGGTGATAAACGCGGATTTCAACGCCTCGCGTCCGCGCATCATCGAGGGGGTCGATTACGATAAGGTTTACAGGCTGCAGAAGGAATTCGGCGAGTAAATTAGGTGAAATTTTGCGCCTTTTAGCGGCGCAGAATTTCGCTTCTTAAAATTTGCGCTCTTATCGCAAGCGCTCGCGCCCTAATTTGGCTTTCGGACGGGCGTGTCTGCGTCAAATCTACGCTATCGCAAAGCTCTGCGGTAGAATTCTTGTATTGCGAAATTCTGCTTAGCAAAATTCGGCTTTGCGGAATTTCAAATTTTACCGCTCAAATTCCACGGCGCAGAATTTTCTATGCGTTCACGAAATACAAAATTTGCGAAGCTCATTCAAATAGCGAAATTTTGAAATTTCGGAATTTTAAAATCTGGCGGTATAAAAATTTATCCACGCGGCACGGAATTCTACCGATAAATTCAGCCCGTAAATTTAAAATTTCAAAATTCTAAACTGCGAAATTTTATGCCGAAAAATTTCACGTTCCAATCGGCACGGAGTATCTGCTACCCGAGC
>NZ_CALKTL010000015.1 GCF_937997405.1 uncultured Campylobacter sp.
ATTTAAACGAGCTTTTAGCGCTTGCCGAAGACGCTGCGAAAAAGGCAAACGCCGCGATAATGCAAAACTACGATAAATTCGACATTTTCATCAAAGCGGACAGATCGCCGCTTACGAATGCCGATCTTGCGGCAAATGATGCGATAATACGCACTTTGGAGCCTAGCGGTATCGCGATCTGCTCGGAAGAGCGCGTGCTGGATAGCAAACGGCGCATGAGCGAGGAGAGATTTTGGCTCATAGATCCGCTGGACGGCACGAAGGAGTTCATCGCGCGCAACGGCGAGTTTTGCGTCTGCATCGCGCTGATCGAGCATGGGCGCCCGATTTTAGCGGTAATCGGCGTGCCCGTAATCGGCGACATATATAGCTCAAATGGCGGCGGAGTCTATAAAAACGGCGTGCTGCTCGCTCGCCCAAATAGCGCGCCGCAAATTTTCATGCAAGGGCACCATAGCAGATCTGCAAAATACGTGCAATTCGCGCAAAAATTTAAAATGCAGCTAGTGCGTAAAGGCTCTGCGATAAAATTTTGCATCTTAGCCGAGGGGGGTGCGAGCGCGTATGCGAGATTTAGCGATTGCTCGCTCTGGGACATCGCCGCGGGAGATTTTTTGCTGCATCAAAATGGCGGAGCGGTAGTAGATCTAAAGACGATGAAGGCGCCGCTTTACAACGGGAAAAGCTTGATAAATAACCATTATTTAGCGGTTGGCGCGAATGCAATGAAAAATTTATCCAAAATGTTAGAATTTGCAAAGAATTTTTAAGTTAAATTTATAGTAAACGCTCTATAATATAAGTCCAAAATTTTTTATCAAAGGATAAAAACATGAAGGGTTTTACTATGATCGAATTAATTTTCGTGATCGTGATTTTAGGTGTTTTGGCGGCAGTTGCCATCCCAAAACTAGCAGCTACGCGCGATGATGCGGAGGTGGTGAGGACGGCGCAGAATATATCTACGTCGCTAACGGATGTTATGGGTTATTATATCGCAAAAGGTGAGTATAATAGCAACTTTTCAAGTATGACAAATGTAACTAATCCTATTAAAATTAGGCAAAATGTCTGTGCTACTTACGAGTACAACAGCAATACTCAAATGACATTAAAAAAGAGCTATGGTGGGTTGTGCGAAGCAGTATGGAAAGTATCGAGCCTAAAAACTATAAATAGTATTTATAGCTCAGATGCGTTACTAATCGTCCAATAATTCTTATCGGGTGCGAGCTAACATCGCACCCTTTTATTTATAAATCTAAGCAAAATTCCAATCGTCCAAATAATTGCGAAAAATATAAAGATAAAACTCCAAAATTGCGCTAGATCCACGCTTTTGCTTGTCGGAAACAGATACCAACCTCCGCTATAAAGTGCCGTTAGTTTGGCTTGCAGTCCGTCTAGCATTGCATCAGCCGGCACCGCCGGTACGTCGAATGCGCAGCTGTTAAATGGCTTAAAAATTGGCACTATGCTTAAATCGAAATTTAAAAACCTCACCGCTCCACCGCAGCCGCTCATTCCACCCATATCTCCGCTCCCTCGCAGTACCGTGTGAATTTTAGCTAAATTTAATGACGATACGAAGCCCAGCGCCGCGCCGTAAAACCACACCGCATATCCGCAGATAGCAATGTAAACGCTCTTGCCGCAAACTGCTAAAATCGCCGCTCCTAGCGCTATGGCGCAAAGTGCGAATCTCACGTGAATGCTAAAGCTTTCCGGATAGATAAAAAGGAATTTTTGCAAAAAAAAATATGAAAACGCTAGCCAAAAAAGCGCCCAAATAGCGCAAAAGGCGAGAAATCTTTTAGAGTATCTGTTTTGAAATTTTAAAATCATAAAAATCCTTTCTGCGCATAATTTTATAATAAATTGCAGATATTTTTGCTAAAATCCCAGCTTTTATAGCAAAAATTTAAAGCAAAGGGTAAAATTTTGAGGAATTTTTTACGCAAATTAGAAAGAGCTTTTGATGTGTTCGCAAACATCTTAGGCGTATTAAGTATCGTATTTTTGGCGCTTTTAGTTATAGTCGTTTTTTACAATGTTGTGGCGCGTTATCTTTTTCCTGCCGCAAATTCCGTCGCTATGCAAGAACTTACGTGGTGGCTATATTCGGCGATGTTTTTATTCGGCGTGACCTATGCGCTCAAAGAAAACGCCCATGTTCGCGTGGACATTTTTTACGAAAAATTTAGCCCCACTGCAAAAGCGCTCATAAATATCTTAGGCACGATATTTTTCATTTTGCCTTTCGTGGCGCTCGTGGCGTTTTTTTCGATCGATTATGTGAGCGAGGCTTATACGAGCCATGAGGCCAGTGCTAATCCCGGCGGTATGCAGCATCTTTGGATCATCAAGTCCGCAATCACGCTTAGTTACGCGTTTTTATTTATCTACGCATTTGGATTTTTGATTAAAAATATTAACGCCCTGCTTGATGTTAGGGAAAACAAAGGCTCGGAATTTCTTAGTGGGAATTCTTCGGGCGCACAGAGTGTGTGAGGGTAAAATGAGCTTAAATTTAAAATTCTATAAATTTCACACTTTTTGCGCTTGGGCGGAATTTTACCGAGGCGAGATAAAAGGTGGCGAGCTATGATAGGCATAGTGATGTTTGCAGCAGCACTTTTTATGCTGTTACTGGGTTTTCCCGTTGCGTTTACATTTGGTGCCGTGGCTGTGATTTTCGGCTTTATCTACGGACTTAGTGAGGCGTGGGATTACGCGCAGGGCTTTGAAATTTTAACTGAAGCTTTCGAGGATATGAGCAGGCAGTTTTTCTCACTGATGCCTAATAGAATTTACTCGATTATGGAAAATCAGCTGCTAATTTCGGTGCCGCTTTTTATTTTGATGGGTATGATTTTGCAAAAGACTCGCCTTGCAGAGCGCTTATTAGAGTCGATGGCATTTTTATTCGGCGGCGTACGAGGCGGCGTGGCGATCAGCACCGTTTTGGTAGGCGCATTACTTGCAGCTACGACGGGCATCGTGGGCGCGACTGTCATCGCTATGGGCGTCATCAGTCTACCCGTGATGATGAAATACGGCTATGATAAGCCGCTGGCTACCGGCACCATCGCTGCTGCGGGCACGCTTGGGCAGATTATCCCGCCCTCTATCGTGCTGATTATTTTAGGCGATATACTTTCGGTCTCTGTGGGTGATCTTTTTTCTGCAGCAGTTATTCCTGGGCTCGTGCTAGTGGGTTTTTACGTGATTTATATTGCGATTATTTCATATATTTGCAAAGATTATGCACCGCCTGTTCCGCCGCTAGAGGGACTTAGCAAATCAAAGCAAATTTTTATCGCGCTTAAAAACGTCGTGCCGGTGCTCGTGCTGATTTTGCTCGTCTTGGGATCTATTTTTGCAGGCATCGCTACGCCTACGGAGAGCTCGTCGGTAGGCTGCTTGGGTGCGATAGCGCTAGCTGTTTTATACCGCACGTTTTCGTTTAGGCTGATCTATGACGCGCTAAAAAATACCACTAAAATTTCAGGTATGGTTTTTATGATTTTGATGGGCGCCACGGCATTTTCGATGATTTTTTCTTACACGGGCGGAGATGAGGTCGTAAAAAATTTTATGGAGAATCTGCCCGGCCAAGCATGGGGATTTATCGCGCTTACGATGGTAGTTATCATAGTGCTTGGATTTTTTCTCGATTATGTCGAAATTTCATATATCATTTTGCCAATACTTTTGCCAATAGTAGAGTCTTTGCATATTAATCCCGTGTGGTTTGCGATCTTAATCGCTGTAAATTTACAAACATCGTTTATGACGCCGCCATTTGGATTTTCGATATTTTTCTTAAAGGGCGTGACGCCGCCGCAAATCCACACCACGGACATTTACAAGGGCGTACTGCCTTTTATTTTATTGCAAATTCTAGTGCTATTAACGCTCGCAATCTTTCCGGGGGTTTTTGGTTTAAAAGCTTTTTTAGGCTAGAAATATTAAAATTCACGCTAAATTTAACCTAGGAGCTAAAAATGGCTAAAAAGCTTATCGACGTTATGGATACGACCTTTCGCGACGGATTTCAGTCTGTTTTCGGCGCGCGCGTGGCGATGGAGGACTTCCTGCCTGCCGTTAGCGCAGCCAAAGACGCGGGCATCACGCACTTCGAGTTCGGCGGCGGCGCGCGGTTTCAGAGCCTGTATTTTTACCTAAACGAAGACGCCTTTGAGATGATGGATAAATTTAGAAGCATCGTGGGGCCTGAGGCGAACCTGCAGACCCTTAGCCGCGGCGTAAATACCGTCACGCTCGATACCGGCAGCCGCGAGATCATCGATCTGCACGCCAAGCTTTTTGCCAAACACGGCACGACGACGATTCGAAATTTCGACGCGTTAAACGACGTGGAAAATTTAAAATTTAGCGGCGAGTGCATCTCGCGTCACGGGCTCAAGCACGAGGTCGTGGTTACGATGATGGATCTGCCGCCGGGATGCAGCGGCGCGCACGACGCAGCGTTTTATGAGAGAATTCTGCGTCAAATTTTAGACGCGCAGATTCCGTTCGACAGCGTCTGCTTCAAAGACGCAAGCGGTACCAGCAGCCCGCAGAAGGTCTATGAGACGATCAAGCGCGCGCGTAAAATTTTAGGCGACGGGGTGCATATCCGTCTGCACACGCACGAGACGGCGGGAGTTAGCGTCGCATGTTACCAGGCTGCGCTCGTTGCGGGCGTAGACGGCATCGACCTTGCCGCACATCCCGTAAGCGGTGGCACGAGCCAGCCAGACATCCTTACGCTGCTGCACGCGACGAAGGGGCAAAATTTCGACCTAGGGCTAGACGCAGAGAAAATTTTAAAATACGAAGAGATTTTGGGCGAGTGCTTGAAGGATTACTTCATGCCGCCCGAGGCCACGCAGGTAAGCCCACTCATTCCGTTTAGCCCGATGCCAGGAGGCGCGCTTACGGCAAACACTCAGATGATGCGTGATAATAAAATTTTAGACAAATTCCCAGCCGTCATCAAGGCTATGCGCGAAGTCGTCGAAAAGGGCGGCTTCGGCACGAGCGTGACGCCGGTTAGTCAGTTTTATTTCCAGCAGGCGTTTAACAACGTAATGTTCGGCCCGTGGAAAAAGATCGCCGAGGGCTACGGCAAGATGGTGCTAGGCTATTTCGGCAAAACGCCCGTTAAACCCGATGACGGCGTGATTAAGATGGCGGCGGAGCAGCTGGGCTTAGAGCCTACGACCAAGCACGCCGTAGATATCGCCGACGCCGACGAGAGCAAGAGCGTCGCGTATGCGCAGAAGATTCTACGCGAGCAGGGCATCGAGCCTAGCGAGGAGAACATATTTATCGCGCTTGCGTGCAAAGAAAAGGGCATCGCGTTTTTAAAAGGCGAGGGCAAGGTGATGAGTCGTAAAAAAGAGGACGTAGCGCCCGCTGCAAGCCATCAAAACGGTATTTCTAAAAATGGCAAATTTGACGTTAAGATTAACGGCAAAATTTACAGCGTAGAATTCGCCGGGCAAAACGTGCTCGTAAACGGCGATCGATACGACGTTAGCTTCGATACCTCAGCGCCCGCAAAGCCGCAGCCGCAAGGCTCTGCCCACGAGCAGCCCACTGCTAACGCGCGAAGTGGTACGGACGATAACGATATAAAAGCGACGCTTCCTAGCAACGTATTTAAAATTTTAATAAAGGAAGGCGACGCTGTTAAGGCGGGGCAGAATGTCATCGTTCTTGAAGCGATGAAGATGGAGATAAATATCGAAAGCCCGCGTGATGGCATAATCGATAAAATTTTAGTTGCCCAGGGCGATACGGTCGATGCTGATCAAGTGCTCGCGATTTTAAGATAAGCTCTAAAATTTAGACGGGCGCTTCCGCCTAAATTTCACCGTAGCTATCCTTGGTGCTTAAGCGAGCTCACCTAAATTTTAAGCTATAATAGCGCAATCATTTATCAAAATTTAATTTAAAAAGGACGCAAAATGACAACTCCGAACGATCTGGATAAACTAGGTCTTAAAAATATCAAAAAAATCAATCACAACCTAAGCTACGACGAGCTTTTTGAGCTTGAAAAGACAAGAGGCGAGGGGCGCATATCGAGCAACGGCACTTTTATGGTCGATACGGGCATCTTTACGGGTCGCAGCCCCAAGGACAAGTACTTCGTAAAACAAGACCCGAGCCAAAAATACATCGCCTGGGGCAAGATAAATCAGCCTATCTCAAAAGAGCTTTTCGATAAACTTTTAGCCAAAGCTAAAGCTCAGCTAAGCGGTAAGGAAATCTTTATCCAAGACGCCTATTGCGGCGCCAGCAAATCCAGCCGTAAAAACGTGCGTTTCGTAACCGAGGTCGCGTGGCAGGCGCATTTTGTTAAAAATATGTTCATCCGCCCAAGCGAGAGCGAGCTAGCGGAATTTCATCCTGATTTCGTCGTTTACAACGCGTGCAAATGCAAAAACGAAGATTACGCGAGCGACGGGCTTCACAGCGACGTTTTTGTTATCTTTAACGTCGAGGAAAACGTCGCGGTTATCGGCGGTACGTGGTACGGCGGCGAGATGAAAAAAGGAATTTTTTCTATGATGAACTACTGGCTGCCGCTTGAGGGCAAGCTAAGCATGCACTGCTCCGCAAACGTGGGCAGGGATGGCGACACGGCGCTATTTTTCGGTCTAAGCGGCACGGGCAAAACGACGCTCTCGACCGATCCAAACCGCAAGCTGATCGGCGACGACGAGCACGGCTGGGACGACGAGGGGATATTTAACTTCGAGGGTGGCTGCTACGCGAAGTGCATAAATTTAGACCCTAGCAGCGAGCCTGAAATTTACGCCGCGATCAAACGCGACGCGCTGCTTGAAAACGTGGTCGCGGATGAGGCTGGCGTAGTAGACTACAAAGACGGCAGCAAGACCGAAAACACCCGCGTTAGCTACCCGATCTATCACATCGATAACTACGAGCCAAGCTCTGCGGGCGGTCATCCGAAAAACATAATCTTTCTAACCGCCGACGCATTCGGCGTTTTGCCGCCGGTCGCAAAGCTTACTAAAGAGCAGGCGATGTATTATTTCCTAAGCGGCTATACGGCAAAAGTCGCGGGCACCGAGCGCGGCATCACCGAGCCTGTAGCGACCTTTAGCGCGTGCTTTGGCGAGCCGTTTATGCCGCTGCACCCGACCGTTTATGCTAAGCTTCTGGGCGAAAAGATCGACAAGCACAATGTTAGCGTCTATCTAGTAAACACCGGCTGGAGCGGCGGCGCGTACGGCGTAGGCAAGCGAATGAGCATCAAAGCCACGCGCGCATGCATAAACGCGATCCTGGACGGCAGTATCAAAAAGTGCGAATTTGAAAATTTTGAAAAATTTAACCTCGCTATCCCAAAAGAGCTAGTAGGCGTCGAGACGAAGCTGCTAAATCCTATTAATACGTGGACGCATCCTGCGGAATATAATATAACGCGCGATAAGCTAGCAAAGATGTTTGAAGAGAATTTTAAACGCTACGAGGACGTAAAAGAGGGGGTCCTTTGCGTCGGGGCCCGCGGTTCGGCGACGGGCCCGCCCGGCGTGCCGG
>NZ_CALKTL010000016.1 GCF_937997405.1 uncultured Campylobacter sp.
GCTGGTTTCAAAAAGACCTAGCATGTATTTGTGCGAGCCATATTCGGCGCCGACGCTGCCGCTCCACTCGTTAGTCGGCTCTTTTAAAACGATATTAATGATGCCGCCGATTGAGTCTTTGCCGTAGATCGCACTGCTAGGACCTCGCAAAACCTCGACGTGATCGATATTTGTAACGGGGATATAGGCTGCGTCTTTGTTACTTTGCGCTACGCCGCCAACATAGACCGTGACGGGGTTAGAACTCGTATATATCGAAGGATTGAGTCCTCTAGTACTGATGCCCTCGTACATTCCGCCTACACCGGTAATGTTTGGCATAGTTTTTACCAGCTCCTCGACGTTTTTGACATCGCGCTCTTGTAGCTCAGTATCACTTACGACGCTGATACTTTGTGGCACATCCTTTAAATTTTCGCTTATTTTGTTTGCGGTAACTTCTACTTCGCCGAGATTTACGCTTTGCTTAGTTTGCTCGTCGGCTATGGCTGGATTTGTGGCGCTTAATAAAAGTAGGGTAGCTGCAGCTTCAGAGAGAGAGAGAGAGTAAAAACTTTCAAAATTTAACTCCTAAAATCTGATAAAATTTTCACGTTATTATATCAGATGAGATAATCATTGTCAATACTACTGCAATATTAAATTAATGCAAAAATATAAGCATGATTTATATTGAATTTAATGTTGCAAATTTAGATACAAAATAGGGCAATACAATAAACTTATTATAATTTAAATAAATACGTCCATAAAAATTTATGGAAAAATGATGCTAAATTAATAAAATCAAAAAATTCATTTTTATAAATCGTTTACTACATAGAAATCATTAATAGGAAAATATATATCAGTAGTTCATCATTTTTCAATTTTTTGGAGCAAAAACACTATAATTCTAGGTATTCTATATTGAAAACTATAATTTTCAAGTAAAAATTCAACACAAAATTAACGTATAATTATATGAATAATTTCATGTATTTTTAACGTATTTGTTGTTTTATTAATGGTTTTTATTAGGAGAATTTTACATATTATCGTGACTTCAAATAAAATCAACATGACGATGTGTTTTTGTAAGAATTAAAATAGATAATATCTGAATTGGGCGGAAATAAAATTTTGCTTATGGTAGAGATTTAAATTTAAAATATGGGAAGTTATTGCCCCTAGAAAATGCCCTCTTTTATTCAATAACCAGGCGCATTAGATACATATCCTCGCCGTCGATTACGCTGATTTCGGAGCTTTTGCAGCGCGGACAAGAAAAATCGTTCTGCGTCAAATCTCCGCTAAAACCGCAGTTTTTGCATTTTACGACGATTTCTTGGGTATGGATGATGAGATCCGCATTTTCGCAGACGGTGCCTGCGCGAAAGACTTCATAGCAGTTTTGCAAATAATGCGCTTCCACGCCGCTTAGTCGCCCTATTTTTACGTGCAGTTCCCTTATCTGCGGACTTTTCGAACTAAATGTATCGTAGGGCGCCTGTGGTTTTACATCTAAATTTTTATAAAAATCGCCGCTTTTGTCGTTCGAGTTCGTATCCACAACACCCGTATTTTCGGTATTCTCGGTGCCTATGCCGGTATTCGCAAAATCTGTATTTTCTTTGTCTATATCGGCGATGTCACAGCTATTTTTAGCGCCCTGCTCGGCCGCGCCTTTTTTCTTTGCTTTTTCGGCGTTTAGCGCCTTTTCACATAGCGCCACAAGATCCGCTACGATCGATAGTTCATGCATTTTTCCCTCTAAATTTTACGGCCGCGCCGTATTCTATACGAAATTTTGTTGTAAATTTAAAACGTGCTCTGAAATTTAGGTTTAAATTTGCGAAATTTGCACGTAAATTTAACAAATCCTCGGCAGCAGTTCGCCTTTCGGAAGCTCTAAAAATCGCTGCGATCCGTAGGCGTTTTGCAAAATCACTCGCCCTTTTGCCGCATGCGGAGTTTGAAATTGCCCCGCCCTATTTTCTGATACTGTGCCCGCGTCGCTCGCACCCACAGATCCATCATGTGTACTAGGTCTAGGCGTCAAAGCGCCCTTAAATTCGCCTTTGTCGTACCCTGCTTCGCGTACCTCGCCGATTATTGCGGCGTTCGCGTCAAATTCGCGCAGTATCTCAAGCGCCCGATCCGCCTCGACATCATCTTCTACAATCGCTACGAAAGTGCCTTCGTTTGCAAGCTCGTACGGCTCGAAGCCCAGCAGTTCGCATACGCCCACTACTTCGTCGCTGATTTTGATATCCTCTTCGCGCACTAAAAATTCAAGCCCGCTGGAGCTTGCAAATTCGTTTAAAACCGCGCTGAGTCCGCCGCGCGTCGCATCTCGCATCGCTTGGATCTTCACGCCTTGCAAGATCAGCTTTTCTACCGCAGCGCAAAGCGGTTTGCAGTCGCTTTGCAGCTCGCTGCTTAGAGCGATCTCGTCGCGCGCCGCGAGTATCACCGCCCCGTGCCGCCCGATGTCGCCGCTAAGCAGGATTTTTGCGCCCGCTTTGATGTTTTGTACGCGCGCAGGTCGCAAAACACGGCCGATACCGCTAGTGTTGATGAAAATTTTATCGCATTTGCCGCGCGGCACGACCTTTGTGTCACCGCAAACGATACGAACGCCGCAGCTTTGCGCGGTGCTCGCCATCGAGTCCAGGATGCGTCGCAGCTCGCTTAGGCTAAGCCCTTCCTCGATAATGAGCGCGCAGCTTAAAAACAGCGGCTTAGCGCCCACCATCGCAAGGTCGTTGACGGTGCCGCAAACGGCAATCTTGCCGATATCGCCGCCGTTAAAAAACAGAGGCGTGACGACGAAACTATCGGTGCTGAAAGCTAGTTCGCCACCGAAACTAGCCGCCGAATTCAGAGTAGAGCTCGGCGTCGCGCGGTCAAAATCCGCCCCAGCGTCTAAATTTAGTATCGCGCTGTCGTTGTTGGCGCGTAAAATTTCATTATCAAACGCCGCAAAGATCGTCTCGTTGATGAGCCTATTCATCTCCTCGCCGCCGCCGCCGTGGCTTAAAAGTATAGTTTCGTTCAAATTTTTCCTTTTCACTCGGTTTTAAATTTATAAGCCCGTATTTTTGCAGCCGAACAAGCCGTGCCGCTACGTCGCCGCGCAAAATTTTAAAGCAAATTTAGCGCAACCATTCCGCTTTGGTTAAAATTTTAAAGCATGACTTATTTTTAAAATTTACGCTCTGCGATATCGCGCGCAAAATTTAGCCTGCGTTCTTAACGTCGCCGTATTTAAAATATGCCGCGCACGCCCCTTCTGAGCTTACCATGCACGATCCTATCGGGTTTTGCGGCGTGCAGTGCTTGCCGAAAACCTTGCAATCATAGGGGCTTTTTTTGCCGCGCAAAATTTCGCCGCAGATACAGGCCTTGCTCTCGGGAGCGCTCTGTACGCTGCAATCAAACTGCACTCTGGCATCCAGCGCCGCGTACTGCGGGCGCAACTTCATGCCGCTTTTTGGAATTTCGCCGAGCCCTCGCCACGAAAAATCGCAAATTTCAAAATATTTATCTATCAAATTTTGCGCTTTTTGGTTGCCGCCCTCTTTTACGACGCGCTCGTATTCGTTGAAAACCTCGTAGGTGCCGGCGTTTTGCTGTTCGACCAAATTTAACACGCCCGCCATTATGTCAAGCGGCTCAAATCCGCTTACGGCTATCGGTTTTTTGTAATCCCGCGCTATGCCCTCGTAGGCCTTCGCGCCGGTGATCACGCTTACGTGGCTAGGCCCCAAAAACGCGTCTATCTGCACGTCCGCGTCGTCTAAGATCGCTCGCACGGGCGCGGGCACCGTGACGTGGTTGATGTGAAAAAAGAGATTTTTTAGCCCCAAACTCAGCGCTTTATCGATCAGCACGGCGCTCATCGGCGTCGTAGTCTCAAAGCCGATCGCAAAAAATATCACCGTTTTTTGTGGATTTTCCTGCGCGATCTTTATGCAATCAAGCGGGCTATAAAGCGCTCTGATGTCGTGCCCCTCACTGCGCAGCTTCTGCAAGCTGGTGCGAGAGCCCGGTACGCGCAGCATGTCTGCTAGAGTGCAAAAAATACTCTGCGGCATCGCGGCGAGCTTGATCGCCTCGTCGATGCGACTGCGCGGCATCACGCACACCGGACAGCCGGGACCGTGGATAAATTTAATATTTTTGCCGACCAGACTCGGAAGGCCGAATTTCATGATCGAGTGCGTGTGTCCGCCGCAAATCTCCATAATATTTAGCGGCTTTTTGCTTTTAGAAATTATCAGCTTGCTAAGCGCTAAAATCAGCTCCTTATCCCTAAAATCCTTGATTAGATCCATTATTTACCTTAAATTTTACGGGTTTGCAAGCCGTTTTAATTCTCTGCGCCGGCTCTCGGCTCTATGCTTTCATATACGGAGCCCTCTTCCGCCCTCATTTGCTTTGCGATCTGCTCGTAAATTTCGATACTCTCCTTCGCTCGCTGCGTATCGATCTTCTCCATCGCAAAGCCAACGTGGATCAGCACGTACTCCCCGACCGCCGCGGGTTCGGGGAGCAGATCCAAGCTCACGCCGCGGCGCACGCCCAGAGTCTCCACGGTCGCGAAATTATTTTCGTCGATTGAGATGATTTTTGAAGGGATTGAAAGGCACATTAACGAAATTCCTTCTTGTATTGTAGGAATTTCAGCCATTTCTCCACGCCCTCGCCGCTTTTGCTATCAAGCGCGATGACGTCGGCTTTCGGATTGAGCTTGTGCACTTCGCGCACCACTTCCTCCATATCGAAGTCAAAATGCGGTAGCAGCGCGGTTTTGGTTATTACGACGCAGTCTGCGCGGCGAAATATCACGGGATATTTTGCGATTTTATCGCTGCCCTCTGGCACGCTTAGAAGCACTACGTTCAGGTGCGCGCCTACGTCAAATGCCGCAGGGCAGACGAGGTTTCCGACGTTTTCTATGAAAACCAGATCTAAATTTTTAGTATCGATATGATGAAGCCCCTCGTGAACCATAAAGGCGTCCAGATGGCAGGTTTCGCCGGTGCTGATCTGATGCGCCTGCGCGCCAGCTTTTATGATGCGATCGGCGTCGCGGTTAGTCTCTAGATCGCCCTCGATGACGCCGATTTTAAATTTGCCGCTTTTGATAGTGGCCTCAAGTAGCGTCGTCTTGCCGCTGCCGGGGCTACTCATCAAATTTAGACATAAAATTTTATCCTCATCCAGATGGGCTCTGTTGTGAGCGGCCTCCTCGTCGTTGGCGCTTAAAATTTTACTCATCACCTCGATCGTCTTGGCGTCATTAATAGCGATATTTGCGTGAATGTGATCGTGCACGTCGTGCTCGTGATCAATCCCCGCCTCGTGCATATGAGCGTGGGAGTGGACGGTGCCGTCCGCGTGAGTGTGGCCGATGGAACAGCCGCAATCTTTACACATTTTTTCTCCTTGGATAATAAATTTTGCGCGTAAAATACCACGTTTTTGCTTTAAATGGCGTAAATTTGATAAATTTTATATCGAAGCGCGAAATTTTATGAAATTTAACAGCGCTTAAAAATTTATGCGCTTCGGTTTTATCTAAATTTCATACGTTGTTTGCGAATGCTCGACGCAAAATTTTAAAGCTCGCGAGTAAAGCGTTGCTTTAAATTTAATCGCCTGCTCGCAGATTGCAGAGCCGCGCTCTCTAAAATTTAGACCTCGCAGCTCGCAATGGCTCAAAATAAACCAGAGATCGCCGTAGATAAGAGCGCGAAATTCAGGGCTTGCGAGCGGATTTTATCCCGGCACTCTACAATTCTCGCGCGTGATCGCAGGCTTGCCGAATACCAATGCGGCGACCATTTTAATATCGATTTTGCGCTAGCTCGGCTTTGCAAATGCGGCACGAAAGCGGCGCCTATAAAATTTAGTCGCGAGCTGCTGTGCCGGTTTCGTGCTTGTGCGTAAATTTAAACTCGCGGCAAGAATGCTTTTTGATTAAAATTTCTAAAATTTTGCGCTTTCGTTTGCCGTGTAAATTTAAACAAATTTTATTTGCACGCCTTGCGCAGCTACCCCACCCGAATTCGCTACTCGATCGAGAATCGCGCTGCACAACTCGCAAAAGTCGCGCAGCCGCTGCGTTTAAATTTAAAAGCACGTAAAATTTCGCGCGACGCACTGTTTTTAAAAATGCGCAAAAGCCCTACGCTTCGGTGATTACCGCGTTTACGAGCTTAGAAAATTTTACACCTTTTAGCGCGCCGATTTTGGCGCCGAGCCGCTCGATCTTTGAAATTTTATCCCGCATCGTGATCTCCTCGAAGCAGTGGCGCTCGTCGATGTGGAAGTGGCTGGTGCTGACGATGGTGACGTTTGCGTGGTGCTCGATCTCTACGAGCTGCTCGATCAGATCGCTTTGGTGATGATCATACGCGATGCAAAGCACGCCCACGCAGTCATCCTCGCCATCTCCGTGAAGCACGCCCTCAACCATCTTTTCGCGGATCAGATCGCGGATAAACTCGCTGCGGCTTAGGTATTGCTTGGCGCGCACCATCTCATCGAGATCCTCAAAAAGCTTCGTCGGCAGCGAAATGCTAAATCTTACGGCGCCCTCTTTTTCCTCTTTTTTCATAGCTCCCCTCATTTCGCGTATTTTGAATGTAATTTTACCGAAATTCCGCTCAAATAGTAAGAATTTCGCGCTAATTTGGCTTATTCTTTAAAATTTAAAGCTCCAAGGCACCGCGCTTATTTTGAAATTTTGCTCGCGATTTCGCGTTGTATTTTAGTGCTAGCGCGATAAAATTTACCGGTGCTACGTTATTTTAAATTCTACCGCGAGCTTGCGTTCAAATTTTAAGAGTCGGGCGCTAAATAGCGTCTTAGCTTGGGATCTGCGCAGTATCTAGCCATGCGCCGCGGTAGAATTTTACATCGATTGCCATAGCAGTGCGCCGTAATGCTATGGCAGACAACGGCGCGCCGTTAAATTTTAAAATTTTAACGTTTCGGCTACGACATATGAAGACGGCAAGGCATAAATTTGTTCGCTGATTTTGCGATTTTAGAAAAGCTAGCCTCGGTGGATTTTATCGCCCGTAGCGTTAGAATTTACGCAAAGAGCAGGCAGGGCGCAGAGTTCATAAATTTAGCGGCGAGATGAGACTAATAAATTTTACAAAGAGCGAGCTTAACGGCTATATTTGCGTTTTTTGTGGACGAGCTTAGCGCGAAATTTCGCTTAGATACGCTGCGAGCTGCCCGTATGCGATGCCGCTGTCGTTGCACGGGATCTCGCGATTTAGATGAAATTTTATCCCTCGCGCGCGCAGCTTTTCGCACGTAAGATTTAGAAGCGTCGCGTTTTGAAAGACCCCGCCGCTTAGCACGACCTCGAGCCCCGCGCCCTCCGCAAACTCCGCGATGAAATTTGCGATGGCGTTTATAAATTTCGTCGCAGCCAAGCGCGGCTCATCGCTCAAAGCCTGCAAAAACGCCTCTTCGTAATCAATCACGTAGCATTCGCCCTCAAGGCTCGGCGCGCAAGCTCCGTTTTGCGGATTCTGATCCGCATCGGCGGCGTTTTTGCTTTC
>NZ_CALKTL010000017.1 GCF_937997405.1 uncultured Campylobacter sp.
GGATAACCTGAAAAATCAGGTGCACTATCGTTGTTGTCTTGTGGGGGTGCTTTTTGCCTTCTGTTCGCTCATCCCCGCAGTCGGCGGCGCGCTCATCTACGTGCCCACCGCGCTATACGTGCTAGCGGGGGGCAGCACCTCGGGCGCGATCGTGATAATGGCGTATTGCGTGATACTGATCTCGACGCTCGCGGACAGCTTCGTAAAGCCGCTCGTGATAAAATTTATCAACTCGCGCTTAGTAGAAAACCCCGCAAACATCAACGAGATGCTGATCTTCTTCTCGATGCTTTCGGGCATCAGCACGTTTGGGTTCTGGGGCGTGATCTTGGGGCCTGCGATTTTAACGCTATTTATCGCGGTGCTAAATTTATACGATTATCTAAAAAAGATAGAATTCGAGTAGGGCTTGCGCCGCTTGGCGCTTTTAAATTTATGAAAATGCCGCCCGTAAAGTGCAATGCTTAGCACGTCCTTGCGGCTCTCTCGTCCTTGCGATTTTGTCTGCTTGCGCTCTTGCGCGGGCACAAAGCTTTTAAATTTAAAGGCGAATTTTAATTTCAGCTGCTGCTCGCGCTCTTTGACGAATTTTAGAGCAAAGATCGCGAGTATCGGCGAGGTTATTTTGGGTCGCGTCATGCGGCGGCGCAGTATTTTTAAGCTACACCGCGCGGCGTGGCGAAATTTTATGGATTAGAGTTTAAATTTAAAGTAGTCGATAATAAAAGAAAGAATTTTAACTTCAGCTCTAGCAAGCAATGCCCAGCAACTCAATATCCGCTTTCGTTGCGTTCTCCTTGCGAGTTAAAATTTATCTTATTCTTTTGATTCTTTAAATTTTGGTATTGTTTGAAAAGTATGTCCGTCTCATGTTTATAATCGTATAAATTTTTATTATAAAATATCGTTTTATAATCGAGATTGTTCCCCTTGTCGTATATTGAAATGAAAGAAAATATATATTCTCTATTGCAATCCATATTTTCATCAATTATCTTTTTATAGTTATAGCAAAACGGGTATATGCTCTTTTTTTGTTGATAAAATATATCCCTAAATATAGAGTTTAAAAGCCTTCTATAACATCTATTTTCTAGAGTAATTATGTCAAGTTTTTTAGTTTTTATTTCGTGCGTAATTGGTAATTGTATGTCATTTTTACTTATAAATACAAAATCAGTAAATAGGTCGAATGAGTGGTTGGCGCCATCTCCAAACCTCATATATATAAAATTCTCTATAAAATTTCTCCATCTTCGTCAATCAAATGCTCTTGCTCCCAAGGATAAAAGAGGCGTAGCTTTAAAATCTCGTCGTTTTCTACAATCTCTTCGGCGTTTTGTATAGGTTCGCCGTTTTTGCAAATTTTAGAGCCCAGATCCATTAGATAATCAAAATTTAGCCTTTTATCCAGCTTCCAAAATTCGCATCTGTCGTCGGGATATTTATCGCCGTTGCACCATGAAAATCTTGCGCTCTCATAGCCGTTTTTGTCTAAGTGAATATCCGCCATCTTGCCGAAATCTATTTGTGGATAATTATCTAAGTAGTGAAGTTTTTTTAGGTAATCTTTTAAATTTAACTCTACGATCTCTCTTTGCGTCAGGTTTTTATCGCTAAAATCAAGCGCTTCTAAGATTGCCGAAATTCTATATGCAGGTAGCAAGGCAATAAATATACAGAGCCAGATTAGAAAAACTATTATACAAAGGTATTTCAGGCGCAAATTTACTCCTTCGGACAGATTTGCGCTATATTATCTAATGCAAGCTTAACGAGCCCATAATTCGCAGCGCGCTTGCGATTAGGCGGCTTGCTGCAAAAATTCTAAACTTGCTTGCGCAGTTAAATTTAGCGGTAAAATTTTAAATTTTAAAATTTGCGGCGGCGATTTAGACTCGCACTTTGCCGCCGTATTTGATCTGGCTCGGGTCTTTTTCGTCCAGCTCGCGCATTATCTGCTCGCCGTTGTCGAAGTTTGCCGCGGCGATATCTGCGTCCAGATCGGAGTATGAGTAGATCATCATCGCCTCGCTTACACCCTCTATGACTTCTATCGCGCGAAATGCGGCGATCTCGTCCTCGAAGCTCTCCGCGCTAATCGTGGCTACCGCCTTGCCGTCCTCACACGCTACGAACTCGCAGCCGCCGATACTTTGCAACTGCTTGCGAAACGTCGCTACGTCAGTATTTGCGCCTAGATAGATCACGACGCTTGAAATATTCATTTTAGCCCCCAAAAGTAGATATATCTATTGTACCCCGAGCCCACGAGATACTCTCCTGCGAAAAGCAGATAGTTGATGATGTCGTTATCCAGCTCGATGCTGCGGACGATATCGCCTGCTTTATCGATTACGCGCACGCCGTTACCAACGGTAAAAGCACCCAGCTCGGGGCTTAGCGCCACGGCAAAAACTGCAAAATGGGCATTATAGAATTTGCTAAAATCGCCGTTTTCGTAGTAGCACGATCTTTCTTTGTCGTTCGAGCCGCTCATCATACGATCGCCAAGCAGCGCCACGGAGTAGATCCCGTCCTTGTGTAGGGATTTTTGACTCATAAGCTTTTTCGCTTTCGCGTCGAAATAAAATACGATGCCGCCTTCGCACGAGATTAGCAGCGTTCCGCTGGAGCGGTCGTAGGCGCTACCGCCCAAAGACGCGATGGTGAGCTTTTGCTCGAAGCTTACCTTGCCGCTAGACAGGTCGAAGTATAAAATTTCGCTACCAAGACCTAGCAAAATCACGGTGTTTTCGTCATAGAAATAGACGTTTTTGATCCCCGTCATCGGTAGCTTGTAGTGCGTGATCTTGCCGTCTGCAAACACGCCCAGCATCTTTTCAAACGCATCGCCGTTATACAAAAATGCGTATTTTTCGCCTAGTTTATCGACGTCGAATATGGTAGCGCTCATCGGCTCGTCTAGGTAATTTTTGGACGAGGGCAGGGCGAAAATTAGCGTTTTGGATATTGCGCCCGATGCGGAATTTGAGGCGGAATTTAATGCCGTAGAATTCTCGGCAGAATTTTGCGCCGTAGAATTTGCCGCTGCGGAATTTACGCTCGCTTTTGCATTGAAATTCTGCGCTGCATCGGAATTTGTGCTTGCGGCGGAATTTTGATCTGCGAGATTTTGCCCGGCGGTGGAATTTCGCGCGGAACTCTCCGCAGAGTTAATGGTAATTTTATAGAGCTTGCCGTTGTCAAGCCCTGCGTAAATTTCGCCGTCTAGATTTTTTAGCACCGCGACATTTGCGTCAAGCTCTAGTATGAAGCTAGCGTGTTTGATCTTTGCAGGCGCATCTATGCCCACAGCACCACTAGGTATTGCAACGCCGTTGCCGGCATAGATGAAGTAGGCGCAAAGTAGTAGCGGTGGTAAAAATTTCATCGTGCGCTCCTACTCAACCTCGGCGCCTTGATTTAGCGTATCTATGAGATTAGAAGTGGAATTTGCATCGCTAAACCTGCTAAAATCGGCTTTGAAATTATTTTTCACTAGCGGATTGGTTTGGGCTTGCGGTACGTGGCATTGAGTGCAGTTGAAGCGCTGCTCGGCTAGCGTGCCGTTTAGATCCGTGCCTGTGCGAAAGTCCACCAAGTGGCTTTTTGGGATCGGCGTAGAGCCTACATCCTTAGCGACATCGGGCATATGGCAGGTTACGCACATATTGTTATCCTTTGTGATCGGTACAAGCCCTTCTAAGCTGTGCGGTATAAGCGGTGGAGCGTTTTCGAAGCTGCGCTCGATTTTCGAAGCTGCGCCCGGAGCATCCTCGCTATATTTGAAATCGGGCAGGGAATTTTTATTTTGCGCCGATTCGTCTACGCTTTTTATAAAGCCCAAGCTGTCGGCGTCTATAGAAGCCGTCTTGTCCGCGGCAAATAGCGCCGCACAGCATGCAAGAGCCAAGCCTAAAACCATTTTTTTCATTTTTTCACTCCTAATATACTAAAATTTAACGCATCGTCGTCGCATACGTCGATACAGCGTCCGCAGCTAATACACTCGCTGCTAACGCGCCCGTTTTCGCGCCCGACCATCTTAAGTACCTGCACTTCGGGGCAGACCATTTTGCATTTGCCGCACATCGTGCATTTATCAACCTCGTGGCGAATGCGAATGACGCTAAAATAGCTAAGCGCCGCCCAAAATCCGCCGAGCGGGCATAGCCGCGAGCAGATAGTGCGATCGCCTGCAAAAATTTCAAAAACCACGATCAGTAGCGCGATTGCAAATGCACTGGCACTCAGCGATATGACGGCGCGCGCGAAAAGCGAGATAAAGCTTACGCTCTCAAATGCCGCAAAGCCGAAAGCTCCGCTGCAAACAAGCGCTAACACCGCTAGGACGTAGCGAGCTTTGCGATTTACGCTAACGAGTCTAGTTGTTATGCCAAGTCTCTTACGAAGCCACGCGGCAAGATCGGTTAGTAAATTTATCGGGCAGACCCACGAGCAATATAATCGCGGCGCTATAAGCGCATAAAATGCTCCTACGATAACCGCTCCGATAACCGCCGTAGTGCCTAAAGAAAAGCTAGCTAACAGCATCTGTGCCGTCGCAAACGGATCGCTTAGGTTAATCGTGCCGAAAAGTTTCGACGAGCTTAGATTGCCCTTTAGAATTCCTGATAAAATTCCGTTTTCGCTCGCGGCTTTGAAGGCGAAATTATTTCCTAAAATAAAAAGGACTAGAATAGAAATTTGGCTCAAACGCCTTAAAATAGTATATTTCATTGCCTAGCCCCCTCCATTAGATCGTCCTCGTTTAAGTAATCCCTGCTTTTTTGCGGATCGAGCTTAATTTTGGTGTCTGCGTCCTTTAGCTTCGCGTCGTCGCCCTTGATCCAGCCTTTGACGTAGTTGTCGCTGGAAATTCCTATGACGCGCTCGCGCTCCACGACGCTGATAGCCGCCTTTTTCGTGACGCAGGCATGCTCGCACTTACCGCAACCCGTGCAGTAGTCGCTATCTACGACAGGCACGAGCAGGGCGTGCTTTTCGGTGCGGTTGTTGTGACGATAATCGATCCTAAGCGCCTTATCCATTACGGGGCAGCTTCGCACGCACGCGTCGCATTGGATGCCCGCATAAGCGATGCAATGCTCCGTATCTATGACCGCAACGCCCATTTTCGATAGACGCACGTTAAGCTTGGAGTCTTCGCTTACCAGGCTTTTATCTAGTGCGTCGCTAGGACAGGCCGCGACGCAAGGTATGTCGTCGCACATATAGCATGGAATTTCGCGCGGGATAAAAAACGGTGTGCCGTTTGCAATAGCATGATCGCAAAAGCTCGCAAGCTTAAGCGTATCAAATGGGCACGCCTCGACACAAAGTCCGCACCTTAGGCATTTGCTAAGAAATTCTTTCTCGCTTATAGCTCCGGGCGGGCGGAGTCTGGCGTGCTCGCTGGAGTTTGCGACTCCGAGCCCCAGAACGCCTACGCCCGCAGCTAAAGAAAGAATGCCTAAGACCTCACGCCTATCCATAATTTACGCCTTGTAAATTTTAACCGCGCATTTTTTGTAGTCGGTCTCTTTTGAAAGCGGACAGGTATGATCGAGCGTGACGCGGTTGATATAAACCTTCTCATCAAAAAACGGCACAAAAATAAGCCCTTTCGGCGGAATGTTACGTCCGTGGAAGTCCACGCGCGCTTTTACCTTGCCGCGGCGCGACTCGATCCAGACGATTTCGTTTTGTTGTACACCGATTTTAGCGCCGTCGGCTTCGTTCATATAGCATCTTGCCTCAGGCACCGCGCGATAAAGCTCCGGCACGCGCATAGTCATAGTGCCCGTATGCCAGTGCTCCAGCACGCGACCCGTACATAACCAGAAAGGATACTCCTCGCTTGGCACTTCTACAGGATCCATATATGGACGGAAGAAAATTTTAGCTTTATTGGCAAGGCTTGTTTTTTCTTCGCCAGAAGTAGCGGATTTCAGATCGCCACTAGGAAGCGCCGCTTTGGCGTTGCCATAAAAGGCAAAGTCACTATCCGGAGCCGCTTTTTTAGCATAAGGATCGTATTGGGCGTTAAAGCGCCAAAGCGTTTCTTTGCCGTCTACGACCGGCCATCTAAGACCGCGCACTCGGTGATATGTATCGAAATCGGCTAGATCGTGTCCGTGACCGGTGCCGAATTTTCGGTATTCCTCCCAGAGATATTTTTGAATGAAAAAGCCATAGCCTTTAAATTCTTTGCCGTCGCTGCCGATGATGGCGCGAGAGTCGCCGTTTACTTCGGAGTTATCGAAGCTTGCCATAATTGGATCTTTTGCAGCGAAAGCCTGAGCGTCTTTGTTTGCAAATAGCACTTCAAATAGTGTAGTCTCTGGCGTATAGCCGAATTCTGAAATTTTATCCAATACGTTTGGAAGCGTGAGCTTATCATTTACCTTTATCTCGCCCCAGAAATCCTTGAGTTTGAAGCGCTTGGAAAACTCTAACATCTGCCACGTATCGCTCATAGCGTCGCCCACCGGAAGGACCTGCTGCCTCCACCACTGAGTTCTGCGCTCGGCATTACCGTATGCGCCCCATTTTTCGTAGATCATCGCGGTTGGCAGGATTAGATCGGCTACCTTTGCGCTTAGTCCCGGATATGGCTCGCTTACTACGATGAAGTTATCCATCTCGCGCGCCGCGGCTATCCAGTGGTTTGCGTTGGCGATCTGCTGCCACGGGTTATTTACCTGTACCCATAGCCATTTTATCTTGCCATCTTCAAGATTACGCAGAGCCTGCACATAATGTGCGCCCGGTTTTGGATTTATCGTACCCTCGGGAAGCTTCCAAATTTTTTCGGAAACCTTTCTGTGAGCGGGATTTGCCACGACCATATCAGCAGGTAGGCGGTGAGAAAACGTGCCCACCTCTCTAGCTGTGCCGCAAGCGCTAGGCTGACCGGTAAGCGAAAACGCTCCGCAGCCAGGTTTGGCTTGCTTGCCAAGAAGGAAATGTACCATGTAGCTTTGCTCATTGACCCAGGTTCCTCTTGAGTGCTGATTAAAGCCCATCGTCCAAAAGCTTACTACTTTGCGGTCCTTTTCGATGTAATAATCTGCCAGCTGCTTTAGCTTGGTCTTAAACGCCTCTAAATCCTCACTTTCGTCACCCTTAGCTAAAGGCGCTACGAAATCTAGCGTGTAAGGCTCCAGCGCTTTTTTAAATTCTTCGAAGCTTATGAGCCAGTGAGCATCCGATTTGTCAGAGTGTTTGTTTTCGAGTACGTCGCCCTCTTTCATACCCAGATATGCTAACGTAACGCCCTCGGATTTGCTTAAAATTTTGGATTTTTGCTTGGCTGCAGTATCGAGCTCGGTCTTGCGGTATTTTTTATGATTTATATCTTCTCGCAAGCCGTAGCCGATATCCACAGGACCTGTAGCGAATACGCAGTGCTCTTTAATAAATTTTTCGTCTATCATCTCTGGATGGTTATAAACGATCTCTCGTGCTATGTAGTTCCATATCGCAAGATCGGTATTTGGACGGAATATAATTTCGATATCGGCGATGTTTGAAGTGCGGCTAGAGTAGGTCGAGAGATTTATAACTTTTACGCGGTCCGGGTTGCGAAGCTTGTGGTCGGAGACGCGAGACCAAAGGATCGGGTGCATCTCAGCCATATTCGCGCCCCAAGCGATGATGGTATCGGTTAGCTCGATATCGTCGAAAACGCCCGCAGGCTCGTCGATACCGAAGGTTTGCATAAAACCTACGACGGCGCTGGCCATGCACTGGCGAGCATTAGGATCGAGATTATTGGAGCGAAAGCCCGCCTTTACTAGCTTTGCTGCGGCGTAACCTTCCGGGATCGTGTATTGACCGCTACCAAGTACGGCAAAGCCCTCGGGACCGCCTTCGTTATAGGCTCGCCTAAAATGCTTCTCCATTTCGTCGAACGCTCGTTGCCAGCTGATCTCGATAAATTTTCCCTTTTTGTCGAATTCGCCTTTGGAATTTACGCGCAAAAGAGGCTTGGTGATGCGATCGGCGCCATACATGATCTTTGCGTTAAAATAGCCTTTGATGCAGTTTAGACCGCGATTTACGGGCGCTAACGGATCGCCTTTGACTGCTACGATTTTGCCGTCTTTGGTGGCTACCATAATGCCGCAGCCGGTGCCGCAGAAGCGACAGGCCGCCTTGTCCCAGCGCCAGCCTTTTTCGGCTTCGTCCGCAGCACTAAGACTGCTAGGCAAGCTAATACCCGCAACGCTACAGGCAGCCGCTGCTGCAGAGCTTTTTATAAAGTCTCGTCTATCCATGAGATTAACCTTTCGTTTAGAATGTAAATTTCTATTAACGTTTTGGATAATAGCATAAAAAAACGGCTTAGTCTAGATTAAAATCAAGGTTTTTTCTACATAGATTTCAGATATAAGATAATAATTTTATAAATTTTAAATTTAGTGGCTTAAATTTTATCAGGATAGCGAGTTTTTGATAAATTTTAATATATATTTTCATTGAATCAAATTAATATAATATACCGATAAATTAGCATTAAAATTTCATCAAAATTTAATCGCGCTTTGAAATAAAACGGAGCGTAATAGAATTTCAAAATTCTGTTAAAATTATAAAACTTAGCTTAAAAAGCGTCTTTCGCGATAAGCGATAAATTTTACGCGCAAATACCGTCGTCGTCGAAGCGAAAGCGTAAAATTTAACTATTCAATTTAATATGCGATATTTGCATATTGCTTAAATTTTGCTTAAAAAAATTCACTAATTTAAAAATTCTTTTATAATCTAGAAAGTATAATAGCCGTGCAAACCAAAATTCTTGAAAGGAATATTATGCAGTCCAGAGAAAAGATTGTCAAAACGACTTGTCCTTACTGCGGCACCGGCTGTGGTATCGATCTTATCGTAAAAGACGGCAGGATCGTAAACGCGCGCCCTACGCAGGCCCACCACGTGAATGACGGCGAGCTATGCTTAAAAGGGATGTTCGGCTGGGAGTTTGTAAACTCTCCAAAACGCCTTGCCAAACCTATGATCCGTAAGAAAAACGGAGTATTTGATAGAAGCGGTAAGCTTGAGGAGGTAAGCTTTGAAGAGGCTTACGATTTCGTAGCGTCTAAATTTAAAGAGACCGTCGCTAAATATGGCCCAAGCTCAATAATGGGCTTTAGCTCGGCGCGCTCAAATAACGAAGACAACTACGTTTTTCAGAAATTTTTCCGAGCTCAGGGCAGCAATAACGTCGATCACTGCGCCCGTCTTTGACACGCTCCTACAGTGGCAGGTCTTGCCAACACGCTAGGAAACGGAACGATGACGAACGATTTGGTAGAATTCGCTACCGATACGGACGTATTTTTACTCATCGGCACAAACACGAGCGAGTGCCACCCGATCATTGCCATGCAGATGCAGCGAGGCTTGCAGCGCGGCGCCAAGATGATCGTAGTAGATCCGAAGCGCACCGATATGGCGAAAAAAGCCGATATCTATTTGCAAATCCCGGTGGGTGCGAACATTAAGACGCTAAATACCATTATGAATGTTATCATTGCTGAAAATCTGCAAGATGACGAGTTTATTAAAAACTACGCTCACGGCTACGAGTATTTAAAAGAAGCGGTTAAGGACTTTACTCCCGAGCGCTTCGAGGCTGAGACGGGCGTGAAAAAAGAGCTCGTAATCGAAGCTGCTAGAATGTATGCTAAAGCAGGCGCAGCGGCGATCTGCTACACGATGGGTATCACGCAGTTTAGCGACGGTACCTCAAATGTCTTTTCGCTTTCAAATTTAGCTATTTTGACGGGAAATTTAGGTAAAAGAGGCGCAGGCGTAAATCCTTTGCGCGGTCAAAACAACGTCCAGGGTGCATGCGATATGGGCGCGCTGCCTAACGTCATCCCGGCAGGTGCGGTAAATTCCGCTTACGCTCAGGAGCAAGCGCGCAGAGTATGGCACTTCGAGCTAAATCCAACTCCAGGCTTTAAGCTTACGGTCGCACCCGATAAGATGGATAGCGGCGAGCTGAAGCTGCTCTACGTTTACGGCGAAAACCCTGTAATGAGCGATCCTTGGACGGAGCACTTCGTGCATGCAACGCACCATCTGGATTGCTTTATCGTGCAGGATCTTTTCTTTACCGAGAGCGCACAGAAGGCCGACGTCGTACTACCTGCTGCCGGATGGGGCGAGAAGGACGGCACCTTTTTAAATACTTCCCGTCGCGTCCAGCGCACGCGCAAGGCAAGCGAGCCGGCTCCTGGCGTAGAGCCTGATTGGAAGGTCGTTTGCAATATCGCACAAAGAATGGGACTTGAAGGGTTTGATTTTTTAAGTGCGGAAGAAATTTGGAACGAAGTGCGTGCATTAATGCCTAAATTTTTCGGCGGTATTAGCTACTATAGACTAGATAAGCTAGGCGGCATAAGCTGGCCATGTCCTGATGAAGATCATCCGGGCACACCGGTTCTTTACGCAGATCATAAATCGATGCTGCCTGACGGTAAATTTAGAATGGTGCCGGTGCTTTACGTGGATGATAAAGAGGAGCGCGCTAAAGCTGAGGCGGATTTTAGAGCCAAGATGAAAGTCCCTGATGATTATCCAGTGGGAAGCGGCGCGCTTAGCGAGATTCCGGATGAGATTTATCCGTGCTTATTTACGACGGGGCGTAAGGTTTATCACTACCATACTGGCACGATGACGAGAGAGTGCCGTGCGCTAGAGTACGGCGCGGGTGCAGAAGGCGCGCTCATCGAGGTAAGCCCCGACATCGCACGCGAACGCGAGCTTACAGAAGGCTGCTACGCGCTCGTTAAAAATAAGCGCGGTCAGATCGCTGCGAAGCTTCGCATAAATCCGGATCTGAAAGAGGGTACGATATTTACGACTTTCCATTACAGCGAGGCCGACGGCAACGAGCTCGTGCATGCGGGCGATCTGGATCCGCTATCTGGCATCCCACCGCTAAAGATGACGATCGCAAATATCAGAAAGCTTAGCGAGAGCGAGTTTATCGAGTTCAGAAGACAAAACGAGATGTCGATGCACTCCGAGAAACCTTATCTATCGCCGGTGCATAGGTAATTTGGGCGGTAAACTCCGCCCGCTTTGCAAAGATGAAATTTAATCGCAGCTACGGCAAAATTTGATGAAATTTTATCTTTGCGGGCGCTTCATGGCCGCTTGTGCTCACGGTGCAAGCGGCTCGTGGAATTTTCCACGCGATTTTTTAAATACAAAACTGCGAGCGCTTTAAATTTACGCACGCCGCTTCAGTACTACGGCTTTACTTCGGCGAATTAAGGCTATTTAAGCAAAATTTCACTACGATACGGGCGAAATTAAAATAAGGAAGGTCTATGGAGCCGATTTATAGGGCGGAGATAGTTAAATTTAAAGGTGATGAAAGAAGGATCGTAAGCGATATCTTGGTTCGCGAGATCAAGCTTGAAATTTTGCTAAACGATAAGCGTTTCGGCGCGCTGATGGCGACTCCGAGCGATTTAAAAGCGCTTGCGATAGGCTATTTGCTGAGCGAAAATTTGATCTCGGATCCAAGCCGTATAAAAAGCATAGAGCTCGCGCCGGACGGACTTAGCGTGAATGTTTGCGGCGAGATAAACGAAAAGCGGCTAAATAGCTTCGATGCCGAAAAGGTCATCATCAGCGGCTGCGGGCGCAGCTCTACCGCAAATATTGATCCTGCAGCGATGGCGGCGCGCAAAGTCCGCTCGGACGCTAAATTTCATAAGAGTGAAATTTTAAATTTGATGAGCGAGTTTTACACGCAGTGCGAGCTTTACGAGATGACCGGCTGTGTGCACACCGCAAAGCTCTTTACCGCGGGCGGCGAGTATTTTATCGGCGAGGATATCGCCCAGCACAATACCATCGATAAATCGGTCGGCAAGGCGGTTTTGGCGGGGTGCGATACGCAGGGCTCGCTTCTTTTGGTAAGCGGCAGGCTAAGCTCTGAAATGGTCGCCAAAGCCGTGATGAGCGGCATTAGCGCGCTTGTTTCGCGTACGGCTCCTACGAGCCTCGGCGTCGTGATTGCACGTAAATTTGATCTTACCCTTTGCGGCTTCGCTCGCGGCGAAAATTTAAACATTTATAGCGGCGAAGAGAGAATTTTGAGTTAAGAGGGCGGCATGGAGATAGATATTAAGATAGACGATAAAAAAGCAAGCGAGATCAAAAGGCTGATTTTAAATTTACTAAATCCAAGCGGCAAGCTTGATTGCGGCGCGGCGTTTAAGATCGCTGCCAAATTAGGCGTAGATGCAAGCGTCGTAGGAGATCTCGCGGCGCGCGAAGGGATACGGATAGATCGCTGCGAACTCGGTCAATTCGGCAAGCTGCAATGTAGCGGAGGTAGCATAAAAGCGCTGCAAAAGCTAGATCCGCTTTTGGATGAGAAAAGACGGATTTTTTGCCGTGACGCCCGAGCCGTAGCTAGCGGCGGAGTGGGGTTTGATACAGTGCGCTCTACGCTTAAGGAGCACGGCATAGACGTGAAATATTGTCAGCTGGGCTGCTTTAAGGAGAAGAAAGGCAAAAGAATGAGGGTAAAAACAAAAACTTGGATCGAAAATGCGCAGGGCGAGCTCATTTTCGGCAAGGGCAAAACCGAAGTGCTGGACGTGATCGCTCAAACGGGCTCCATCTCTAAAGCCGCCGAGGTTTTGGGGATGAACTATAAAAAGTGCTGGAGCCATCTGCAAATTTTACAAAAAAATCTACAAGAGGAGCTCTTTAGCACCAAGCAAGGCGGCGGCAATGCCGCAGGCACGACGCTAAATGCACGCGCCTATGAGCTGATCGCTGCATATAAGCAGCTGCAAAGCGATATAGAAAACTACGCAAACGAGCGCTTTAAGGAGCTTTTTTTGAAAAAAGAGGGCGAGAAAGACGCAAGTAAAGCGGCAGATAAAAACCATTAAATTTAAAGGAGAAAACGATGTTTGTAAAGCTAAACGACCGAACCTATCTAAACAAAGACAGGATCACGCGCATCAAGGTAGATAGCGTCCAAGACGGTATCAGAATTCGCTTCTACGAGGGGCAGTTTCAAGTCGCCAAAAGCGGCAGATTTGAAAGCGAAGAAAAAGCTATGGAGTGGCTGCAGAAAAATTTTATCGGCAAATAGACGCCAAGCGCACTTCATGGCCGCGCGAGCAGCTTGAGAACAAATCCCGCAAAATACGCTTTTGGTGATACGGTAGCGGCTTGCCGCTCATTAACACTACGATAATTCGGTGGTTTGTGCTTTCAAGAAGAGCTTGCGCAAAGATGTTGCGGTAAATTTACGGCGAGCGAGCTTCGGATATAATGCCTAGCGTAGGTGTAAATAGAAGATGTAGCTACGCAAATAAGGTCTATGACGACATTCGTTCGCCAAATTTACTCGAAAGATTTCATCATTCAAACCCGACTTAACCGCATTTCTCAGCTAGCTTTGCCTATTTCGCCTATATAGTATTTATATTTTATTAAGTACTCATTGGATATAGTCGCGGGCAAAATTCTAAGGGGAAATTTTGAAAAGCTTTAAACTTCGGTTTATTTATGCCGTCTGCGTGGTAGTCGTATGTGCGCTGTATCTGCTAGCCGAAAGATTAGGTCTTACAGAACGCAAACAAACCCATTTTACCGTTACTTCAGATACAAATGTCTCAAAAGTGCCGGGTCTTAGCAAATACGCAACCCAAGAAGAGGTCGATAGCTTCGCATTTCGCTACTGGGATATAGATTACAATTCAAATCCAGAAAACGTATTTAAAGAACCCGCCATAGACGTAGAGCTAAAAAGACTTTTAAAAAGCAAGCAAACTG
>NZ_CALKTL010000018.1 GCF_937997405.1 uncultured Campylobacter sp.
GAGCCGTTGGGATTTTTTTCGATTGAAATTCTCATATCGCGAACTTGCGCGAAGTCCTTCACTTGATCCTCTTTACGCGTTACAATGCCAAAATTTACCGATAAATACGGCAGTGAGAAATCCACCTGCTTCTTACGCTCTTGCGTAATCATAAAGGTGCCGATAACCATATCGACCTTGTTATTTTTCAAAAACGGGATTCTATCGCCTGCGGTTACGGTTACGAACTGCACTTCGCCCTTTTTATCGCCGAAAATGTCTTTGGCGATCGAGCTAGCAAGCTCGATTTCAAAGCCCTCAAACTTGCCGTTATTAGACTCGCTTAGTGGCGGACGACCTTCTCGCACGCCTACTCTGATGACCCCTGCTTGCCTGATTTCATCTAATGTATTTGCAAAAATGCTAGCGCAAAATAAGGCTAAAATAAAAAGTAATCTCATAAAAAGCCCCCTACTTTTTAGTTTTGAAATAATTATAGCACTATATATTTTAGAGAAAATAAATGCAAGCGGTTTAAAATTTAATCACCGCGCGTATGCAGGCTTGAAATTTAGGGGCGAAGTGGGGATTTAAAATTTAGCGAATTTAAAAAATTTTAAATCCCAAGATTTATTCGTTATGCAAACTACCTTCGATAAATTTTATATTTTGATTCCTAGCTCGCTTTTATAGCAAATCATAAATTCCATCTAGCAGGAAGTATTTTTTATCCGCAGTGCCACGGTAAAATGGCTCGAAAGTGTCCTCATAAGCCTTTTTGAAAAAGCCCTCTTTGCTTAGCTTGATTAGATCGGCATTGATGAAATCAAGCAGGCTTTGATTGCCTTTTTGCACGCCGACGCCTAAGAATTCCGCCGCGCCTAGGTTTTTAAACGGCACTTCAAGCGTATCGTCCACGACGGCATAGGCTAGGACGATGATGTTGTCATTGGCGTAGCCGTCGGCTCTGCCGTCCTTCATCATCGCATAGCACTCAGAAGTATTTTTGCAGTAAACTAAATTACTAAATTTCTCTTTGCGTAGATAGCGCTCGGTCATCGAGCCGTTGGGATTTTTTTCGATTGAAATTCTCATATCGCGAACTTGCGCGAAGT
>NZ_CALKTL010000019.1 GCF_937997405.1 uncultured Campylobacter sp.
AGATTTCGCTTGAATGGATAGAATTACGCTTTGTTTGAGCGATAAAATTCTTGGATTTTGCGCAGGCGGAGAGAGTTTTTGCTTTGCTTGTGCGGTAAAATTTTTATTTCTGCGCGGTGGAAAAATTTACTCGTACAAAATCTAATCGTACGCGCAACACGCATCAGGCGTTTTAAAATTTTAAAATTCTGCCACTTTGCGAGAATTTGAAACTTCATAGACACAGTAGAATGCCAAAATCGCGTTTGCATTAAATTTTAAGTCTGGTTTTCGAGGCAAATTTTAAATTAAGCCGCGAGAGGGTGTCTTTAAATTTTAAAATTTCGTCACCTTTTATAGATAGAATTTCATTTTTCGCACAGATAAAATACCGCACCACAAAAGCTACTTTTAAAATTTTAAATTCCACTCGCGCAGATGAAATTTCTGTTTTTGTGCTAGCAGAATTTTTCGCGCAAGGATCATTTTTAAATTTAACCTCGCTTAAGTTGCGCGCGAGGATGGAATTTGCTCCGTTTTAAGAGCCTAAGCGTGATTTTACCATGCTGCAATACTACTTTTAATTAGCTATGCCTCAAAAGCCAGGCTACTTTAAATTCCGCCGATGATTTCGCGCGCCTGCGCGATGCTTAGGGCATTGCGGCTTAGTTCGCTAGGCTCGCCAAACCCCCAGCATACCTGCAAATACTCAAGTTTCGCGCCTCTTAGATCTGCCAAGTTTGCTTGAAAGCATCGTGCTGCCGCAGCTTGTGCGCTTTCCGTCGCTTCTGCTTTTGCGGAAATTTTGGCGCCTTTAAAGCTTAGTGTTGCCGCCTCGCCAGCGCCCGAGTCGTTAGGGCGGAATTTTTCATCCGCGTTAAGATTTTCGCCGCAAGAGCTTAAGCTTCCGCTGCTAGCGCTAAAATTCTTTTTATTAGTGCCACGGCTAGCATTTAAGCTCTCGCCATCATTGCCGCCTTGAAATTCTAAATTTTGTAAAAATTCTGCGCCACGGATCGCGGCCAACTCATCCTTTTTGCTATCGCCTAAAAAAATCGCGTTTTTGTGCGGCGAGCATGCAATTACGTGTAGCAGCATCGCAGGGTTGGGTTTTGATGGCATCTGCTCGTCCGCGCCCACGACCAGATCAAATAGCCTGCGCACCCCCGTTTTTTCTAAGATCGCGCTTAGGGTATAGGAAGGCGCATTGGAGGCGACTGCAAGAAAAAATCCTGCTTTTTTGCATGAGTGCAAAAGATCTTCGATACCTTCGTAAAGCACGGCAAGATCGCGGTAATTGCTTACGAATTCTTTTTCAAAAAACGCAAGCTCTTCGGCGCTCGCTTCGGTTTTGCCATAAAATTCCAAAAAGGCGTTTTTGCTTGGATCGTTGATGGTGTGGACGATGAAATTCTTTTGTAGCGGCGCTAGTCCGTAGAGCTCGCGGCGAGTGTTATTAACGCTGATTTCGATCGCGCTCGAGGAGTCGAGCAGCGTGCCATCCATATCAAAAATCACAGTTTTCATCTAATAATCCTTAAAAAAATCGATTTTGTGCTTGTCTTTTTTGTAACTCTTATTATTTTTGAGCTTTTGCAGAGCGTTTGCTTCATGCTGTAGCGCCGATCTAAACGCGGCATCGCTGATCTGTCCTGCCTCGCTAGTATCAAGGACGTTTTTAGCAAAGCTCTCAAGCG
The DNA here is from genome assembly GCF_937997405.1 of uncultured Campylobacter sp. Classification (GTDB taxonomy): domain Bacteria; phylum Campylobacterota; class Campylobacteria; order Campylobacterales; family Campylobacteraceae; genus Campylobacter_B. The sequence continues at coordinate 1,677 of NZ_CALKTL010000019.1, forward strand.
CTTTGGTGTAGGGGCTATCGAGATTCGTAGCGGCCGCTTTAGATAAAATTTCGTAGTTTTTAGCTATTCGCTTCGCAAAAAGCTCTGCGTCGAAATCCTCGCGCTTTAGCAGTGCTACGGCGGATTTTACGAAGCGTTCTAGTGCGCGGATATATTTAACGCGCTCATCTTTTTCTTTGATTTGCATGATCTTTCCTTAATTAAAGCGCGCATTATAGCAAAATTCGAAATTTTGGCAAAATTACGCATATTGTAAAACTATATTTTAATAATATTTTTTCTATAAATCCCGTTATTATAGGCATTTTAAAATCATATAAAAATACTTGACTTTATTTTAAAATTTAGCTATTATTCGTCAAATTTTTTACAAAGGACGAAAATGCAAAAAGAAACCCTCGCAACTCATTTTGGTTACGACTCCGTCGCAGGCTACGGCACGATGGCAGTTCCTATTTATCAAAGCACCGCGTTTAACTTTGGCACGAGCAAAAAGGCCGCCGATCGCTTCGCGCTGCGTGATCTAGGGCCGATTTATGGGCGTTTGACAAATCCTACTACTGATGTTTTTGAGGCGCGACTTGCGGCGCTGGAAAACGGCAAGGCCGCAATCGCGGTCTCTAGCGGGCAGGCGGCAATATTTTTTGCGGTGGCAAATTTAGCCGCAGCGGGCGAAAATATCATCATCGCGGAGAAAATTTACGGCGGCGCGACCACGCTTTTGGCGCACACGATCAAGCGTTTCGGTATCGAGGCTAGGGTTTTTGACTCTGAAACTGCGGATAATTTGGAAGGTTTAATCGATGATAAAACTAGAGCAATCTTTTTTGAGACGCTTTCAAATCCTCAAATTTCGGTTGCAAATACCGCTAAAATCGCTACAATCGCAAATAAGCACGGCGTAGTAACGATTGCGGATAACACGATCCCAAGTCCTGCGCTTTACAATCCGCTTGATGACGGCGCCGATGTCGTAATCCACAGCGCTAGCAAATACATAAGCGGACAAGGTCTTAGTATCGCTGGTGCGATCGTTTCGGGCAAGGGATTAAATTCTAAACTCAAAGGCAATCCGCGTTACGCACATTTCAACGAGCCTGATGAGAGCTATCACGGCTTAGTTTATACGGATTTAGTAGATAATTTCGACATTTACACGCTTAGGATTCGTTTGTCCCTGCTTCGCGATATTGGTGCGACTCTATCGCCGTTTAATGCGTTTCAGCTCATCCAGGGGCTTGAAACACTGCCGCTTCGTATGCAAAAACATTCGCAAAACGCGCTAAAGATAGCAGAATTTTTACAAAATCATCCGAAGGTAAAGCAGGTCAATTATCCGGGGCTTGCAAGCTCGCCGTTTAATGCCACGATCAAAGCGAAATTTAAAGACGGCTATGCAAGCAGTCTGATGAGCTTCATCGTAGATAGCGAAGAAACAGCGCTAAAGGCGGTTAGTAAGGTTAAAATTTTCTCCGTCGTAGCAAATATCGGCGATACGAAGTCGATCATCACTCATCCTGCGAGCACGACGCATTCGCAGCTAAACGAGGAGCAGCTAAACCGCGCTGGCGTGCCTGCGAGCTTAATCCGCCTAAGCGTGGGTATAGAGGACGCGAATGATTTAATTTCTGATCTTAGCGAGGCACTGAAATAATGGCACTTTTAAGCACAAAGGGCGTTTATGGGCTGGCTGCGATTTTGCAGATCGCCAAAGCTAGCGAAGTAGCGCCGATAAGTATAAAAGAGATCGCCGAGCGTACGGGAGTTTCTAAGAATTATTTGGAGCAAATTCTAAATACCCTTAGAAACGAAAAGCTAGTGTGTAGCATCAAAGGTAAAAACGGCGGTTACCACCTAGCCAGAGATGCTAGCGAGATAACTTTTGGTGAAATTTTTACCGCTCTTGAAAAGGATCTGCGGATGACTAGCATTCAGATGAGTGATCCCGGACTGCGGGCGTTTTTTGAGAAATTTGACGTCAAGCTGGCAGAGATATTTAACGAGCCTCTAAGCAGCTACGAGGAGATGATGGCGCGAAGCGTCCAGTATTTAAATTTCAGCATTTAAAGGAAAAATATGAAAATAGCAAACGATGTTACGGAGCTCATCGGCAATACTCCGTTAGTCAGAATCAATACGTTTGGCAAAAATGCCCTCATCTTAGCCAAGGCGGAATTTTTAAATCCAAGCCACTCGGTCAAGGATCGCATCGCGTGGCAGATCGTAAAAGACGCGCTAAGCTCGGGCAAAATCGATAAAAATAGCGTTTTGATAGAGCCTACCAGCGGAAACACGGGTGTGGGGCTTGCGATGATCGCGGCAAAGCTCGGTATGAAGCTCATTCTAACGATGCCAAGCTCGATGAGTATCGAGCGCCAAAAGCTCATCGCAGCATTCGGCGCTAAAATCGAGCTGACCGACCCGAAATTCGGAATGAAAGGCGCGGTAGATAGGGCAAATGAGCTGGCTGCGAGCACTCCAAATAGCTTCATCCCGAGCCAATTTGATAACCCAAGCAATCCAAAGGCGCATTTTCAAAGCACTGGACCTGAAATTTGGGAGCAAAGCGGCGGTAAGGTAGATATTTTAGTCGCGGGATTTGGCACCGGCGGCACGATCAGTGGCACGGCGAAATTTTTAAAATCTAAAAATCCAAACCTAAAAGCCTATGGTGTGGAGCCCGCTAGCTCGCCACTTCTTACGTGCGGCAGTGCGGGCGGCCATAAAATTCAGGGCATCGGCGCAAATTTTATCCCAGCTAATCTCGACAGAAGCGTCATCGACGGTTTTTTGAGCGTCGAAAACGACGATGCGTTTGCGGCAGCTAGACAGCTGGCACAAAAAGAGGGCTTGCTTGTGGGCATTTCAAGCGGTGCGAACGTTTATGCTGCCGCTCAGATTGCTGCCAAGCCCGAAAACAAGGGCAAAGTGATCGTTACGATCCTTTGCGATACCGGCGAGAGGTATCTTTCTACCGAGCTTTTTAAATAGACAGTAGTTTTGCGCCAGTGCGGCGTTAGCGCGGTAATTTTACGCATTTTACGCTGGCGTACAGCTTCGCGAGATTAAATTTTATGCTGGCGCCGAAATTGGCACGACGAGTTTTGCGCGATC
>NZ_CALKTL010000020.1 GCF_937997405.1 uncultured Campylobacter sp.
AACGCTTGCACCCTCCGTATTACCGCGGCTGCTGGCACGGAGTTAGCCGGTGCTTATTCGTTAGGTACCGTCATTATTCTTCCCTAACAAAAGGAGTTTACGCTCCGAAAAGTGTCATCCTCCACGCGGCGTTGCTGCGTCAGGGTTTCCCCCATTGCGCAATATTCCCTACTGCTGCCTCCCGTAGGAGTTTGGACCGTGTCTCAGTTCCAATGTGACTGATCATCCTCTCAGACCAGTTACGCGTCATAGCCTCGGTAGGCCGTTACCCCACCGACTAGCTGATACGATATAGTCTCATCCCTTGCCGAAATTCTTTCCCGATTTATCTTATGGTAAAAAGGAGTATGGAGTATTAGCAGTCATTTCTAACTGTTGTCCTCCAGCAAGGGGCAGATTAGCTATATATTACTCACCCGTGCGCCACTAAATTTAAAAGAGCAAGCTCTTTTAAATTCCGTTCGACTTGCATGTATTAGGCACGCCGCCAGCGTTCACTCTGAGCCAGGATCAAACTCTCCATATTTATACTTCTCGCAACGGCAAAGCCGTTACTGCGAGCGGGAGCTTTCGCTCCCTGCACCCACCTAAAGTTACAAAGATTTGCGAAAAAACAAGTTTTTCGCAAATCATAAATTTCTAAGGATAGCATAAAAAAACCGAAGCTTGGCTCCGATTTATTCTGCGTCTTAAATTTAATCTATGATTTAAACTCTTTAATACTTATACAGGTAGATACGATTATGAAGTTTTTAATCTAAAAACTTTATGTTTTTGTAACATCGTTTTTATGGATAGATTTAGTTTAAAGCTAGATGCTAATTAGATATTCGTTACGGATGTAAAAAATAACCTAAATTCGATCCGGCGATCTAAATCTTAATCCATAGGCTCAATCGATCACTTGTTTAGATTTCAAAGATTGACTAAAGATATTTGTTTTTAACAGTTGAAATTTTAAAAAACACGTTCGCTAAAAGGCTAAAACTACTAGGACTTAAGACTTAAGGAAGCAGGTTCGGCTCGGTGCGAAACAGAATTGTGATTATACAGGAGCGATGCTTAAAGGGGGCTGAATGGGAAAGATTTTAAACTAAATAAATTTTATGTTCGGCATGTGCTATAACTTCGCCGATGATAGCGCTACTAGCGTAGCCTGCGTTTTTTAAATTTACAAGCGCTCGCGCCGCGTCCTTTTCCGCTACGGCAAGCAGAAGTCCGCCGCTGGTTTGTGCGTCGCAAAGCGTTATGTCCGGCTCGGAATCGACACCAGGCGCGATAAATTTTAAATTTTTATAGCTTCCGGCGGGGATCAGCCCCTCATCAAGGCATCTGAGGGCGCTTTTTAAAAGCGGAATTTTGCTAGGATAAATTTTAAAACTCACGTTCCCGTTTATCATTTCAAGCGCGTGTCCAAGCAGTCCAAAGCCCGTCACGTCGGTCGCGGCATGTATTTTTAGGCTCGCCAAGGCGCCCACGGCATAAAAATTTAACAAAATCATGCTCTCTATCGCGTCACGAAATTCTTCAAATTTAAGAAATTTCGCCTTAATAGCCGTAGCGACAATGCCCGTGCCTAGAGGTTTTGTTAGGATCAGCAGGTCGCCTTCACGCGCTGTATTATTGCTCCAAAATTTACGCGGATTCACACGCCCCGTGACACTAAGTCCATAATAAATTTCGGGGGTAGAGATGGTGTGGCCGCCCACCAAGACCCCTCCGCACTCTTTAATTTTGTCTTTGCCGCCGCGCAGAATCTCGCGCAGAATTTCGTTTGAGAAACGACAATCGTCAAAACCCACGATGTTTAGGGCGTTTATCACTTCACCGCCCATTGCAAATACGTCGCTTAGGGAGTTTGCCGCCGCGATCTGTCCGAAGATAAACGGATCGTCCACCAAAGGGGTGATGAAATCGAGCGTCTGCACGAGCGCAAGATCATCGCTTATGCGAAATACGCTCGCATCTTCGTTGCTACAGGTGGACGAAAGCAGACTTGCGTTGGGCTCGATTAAATTTCCAAGATTTTCGGTTAGACCCGCCGGGTCAAGCTTGGCGGCTCAACCGGCGGCTGCAATAAATTTCGTGAGGTTAAAATCTCTGTAGATCATAGTTTGATTGCTTCGTATTTTGATAAGATGTCCATGATTTCGTATGCGTTTGAAATCTCGCCGATCGCGAGCTTATCGACCAGTTTGTAGCCCTCCAGACAGCTTCCGCAGCTTAAAATTTCAGCTCCCGCTTCGTTTAGTTTTTTAATCGCCTCAAAGCATTCGTGGCCGCGGTTGGTAGTTATGTGCACGGCGTTGTTTACACAGATGACCTTCACGGGTTTTTCGTCTAAGCTTAACGCCGCGCCTAAAAATTTAGCGAGCAAACTCTTTCCGATCGGGCCGCTTCCGCACTGCTCCTCGTTTAGGAATATCACCTTGCCTCTCTTTGGCACCGCGACATCACAATAAATATCGTCGATACTTTCATCTTTCAGCTCGTCCGTTTTTACGGTTTTTATAAGCGTGTCGGCGCCCGCTTGTGAAATTTGCGCCTCAAAGCCGTTTTTAGCCAAAAAGCGTTTTATGTTTTCGCGCGGCGCTACGTCGTTTACTAAAATTTCTAAATTTTCTCCGATTTTTAGCTCGCCGAGGACTTTTTTAGTGCGCAAAAGCGGCTCCGGGCAATTTAAATTGCGACAATCTAGTTGCATATGTAATCCTTAAAAAATAAAATTCTTTGAACCTCAAAGCTAATGCGAGCCGCACGCAAGCAGACCCGCATAAAATTTACCCAAGTTATAAGCGCGGGTACTTCGCTTCAAATTGCGATTTGGCGATCTGCCCTTTATCGAGCAGCTCGCGATACCAGTAGTGGTGAAGTACGTAAACTTCCTCCTCCGGCTTGTGTCCGTCGATCATCGAGTGGATGGCACCGCTGATCGCAAAGACCGCCATATAGATATGCACAAGCAAAAATACCGCGCAGACCGCACCCAAAAAATTATGAATAATCGCGCTTGCTCTTAAAATTTCGATCTGGCTCATACCTAGCGCACTTCTCATCGCCGGGATATCGTAGTCTAGGAAAAACATCGACGCGCCCGTAGCTATCATCACTATGCCGCCTAAAGTAGCGACCCAAAACCACGCCTTTTGGCCTGCGTTAAATTTACCCGCAGGGATCGTGCGCTTCTTTTTGCTTAAATAGCCGCCCACGATCATCATCCATTTGATATCGTAAGCTCGCGGCAGCATACGCCAAAACCATGTCACTAGCATAGGCACAACGGCAATCGCAAACGCTATCGTAGCCAGTCCGTGAGCGTTTTTACAAAACCTCACGAAAGCGCCGCCGCCGAATTCCTCGCCAAACATCATAATTAAGCCTGTCGGAACCAAAATCGCCCATGCTACGGCCGCTACTAGATGATATAATCGCTCAAATTTATTAAATGCATAGATCGGTTTGCCCGCGTGATGATCGAAGTGCTTCGGCCCTATGATCGCGTAGTGCCCAATAAAAGCTATGATTACGCCCAAAACCGCACCCAACGCCAACCAAGCAAAAAAGCCCGAGCTTTGCAGATGTCCTTGAAATTGCAGAAAGATCGGACCGAAGCCGTTGCCGTAGCTATCGATATTTTCAAGCCTTGCATTGCCCCAAACATCGCTATTTCCCTGCACGATATCGGCGTATTTTTTCTCCTCGGCCTGCGCATAAATACAGGCGAAAAGCGCGAGAAACAATCTTTTCATGGATTTCCTTAGATATAAAATTTGAGCCGATTATATCATTTTTTGCAAAAAATTTTCTTACAAAGCAAAATTACATTTTTGCATTAAGCGCCGCGCTAGTTTCGCCTCGCGTACTCGTCGTAGCCGAATTTTTTGATCATTAAAACCTCTCCGCGCTCGTCCGCCAAAACAAGATCGGGCAACTTGATGCCGTTAAAGGTCGTGTTTTTCACGATAGTATAGTGGATCTGATCCTCGAAAATCACCCGATCGCCGATGTTTAGCGGCGCGTCAAATTTATACTCGGGCCGTCCACTCTCAAGCCCCACGACATCGCCTGCGAGGCAGGTATTGCCGCCGAAGCGGTAGCTAAATTTACCGCTCTCGCTCTCGCCGCGCACCGCAGGACGATACGGCATCAGCACGGTATCGGGCATATGAGCTTCAGCGGAAGCGTCTAAGATAGCGATTTTAGCGCCATTTTCTACTATGTCAAGCACGCTAGCGACCAAATATCCGCACTCCCAACCGACCGCCTCGCCCGGCTCGAGATAAATTTCGACTTCGTATTTTTCGCGAAATTTTTTGATCAGATCTATCAGTAGCTCCACGTCGTAGCCTGCGCGCGTGATATGATGCCCGCCGCCGAAATTTAGCCATTTTAGGCCGTCAAAATACTTGCCGAATTTCGCCTCGAAAACCTCAAGCACCCGCTCTAGGCTCTGAGCACTCTCTTCGCACAGTGCGTGAAAATGTAGCCCCGAGATGCCGCGCAAAAACTCGCCGTCTTGTAAGATCGCCCGCTGCAGCGCTTCAAGGCTCATCCCGAGCCTGCTAAAGCTGCCGCACGGATTGTAAGCGTCTTTGGGCGAGAAGGAGGTCTGCGGATTTAGCCGCAAGCCGCACGACGCTCCCGCAGCGAGCGCTTTTGCGCGATATTTTTGCCACTGCGCGGCGCTATTGAATACGACGTGGTTTGAAATTTTTAAAATTTCATCCAAATCATCCTCTTTGAATGCTGGCGAGTATGTGTGAATCTCGCCGTTTTTGATAAATTCCGCGGCAAATTTCGCCTCGTGCAGGCCGCTACAAGTTGCGCCCCAGAGGTATTTGCCAACGTAAGGCATCGCGAAGCTAAACGCAAAGCCTTTTAGCGCGCATAAAATTTTTGCGCCGCTTCGCTCGCCTACGCCGCGTAAAATTTCTAAATTTTTTACCAGTTTTTGCTCCTCACACACATAGGCGGGGGTCGAAATTTCATCGATTTTCATCGTTTTTCCTCATTAAATTTTTACGCAATTATATAAAATTTTATGAATTTTTAGTTAAAATCGCCCAATCTTTAAAAAAGGACAAAAATGGTAGAGATAGAATTTTTAGGGCCGATCGGACGCGAGCCCCTGCACCTAAACGCAAGCTCCTTGCAAGAGGTAAAAGCGGAGCTGCAAAAGGACGAAGACTTGCGAGAGTGGCTCTCAAACTGCGCCGTAGCGGTAAATGATAAGATGATTTATGATGCGAATTTCGCGCTTAAATCCGGCGATCGCGTAAGCCTTTTGCCTCCCGTTTGCGGCGGCTAAGCTTAGAAGGCGACGATGAGCGAAGCTAAATTTAACCAAGAAATTTTAAGCGGGATCGAGCCTGAAATTTATGAGGGCAGCTTGGACGTAGATGCGATTTTATCGCGCTGGTACGCTAAATTTAAAGACGCAAATTGCGGCGCGTTCATTACTTTTGTAGGCATCGTGCGCGAAGAGGGCGGCATCTGCGCGCTGAGCTTCGATATATACGAGCCGATTTTGCGGACTTGGTTTGAAGCGTGGCAGCAAAAGGCTGCGGCACAGGGCGCATTCGTTCTTTTTGCACATGCAAACAGGGATGTGCCGATCCACGAAAGCTCCTACGTAGCAGGCGTCGTAAGCCCGCAGCGCAAGGTCGCTCTGGCGCTAATAAACGAGTTTGTGGAGGATTTCAAGGCGGCCGCGCCGATCTGGAAATACGACGTAAAGGGCGGTAAAATCGAAGGCGGCAAAGTAGTAGGCGGGAAGAGGATCTACGCGGCGGATCGTTCGCAGAGGGTAAAAGGCGCAGGGCTTTTGGGTTAAATTTAAAAGCACGCGCCGTTTTAGCCCCACAGGCCTGCTTCGATTCAATTAAATTTAATCA
>NZ_CALKTL010000021.1 GCF_937997405.1 uncultured Campylobacter sp.
GCGTAGATACAGAGAAAAATATCCTTCAGTATAGCCGGATCTCCGTCGAGTCCCTTGCGGTGATAGTCATACCAGAACTCGTTGTTTGTGCCGTAGGTGATGTCGCATGCGTATGCGGCTTTGCGCTTGGCGTCGTCGTATTCTCCGCCTACGATCACTCCGGTGCTAAGTCCTAAAAATTCATATAGCTCACCCATCTGCTCGGCGTCGCGCTTGGCCAGGTAGTCGTTTACGGTCACGACGTGCACGCCCTTGCCCTCCATCGCGTTTAGCACTACCGCCAAAGTCGCTACGAGAGTCTTTCCTTCGCCCGTTTTCATCTCGGCAATCGCGCCGTCGTTTAGCACCAAACCGCCTATCAGCTGAACGTCGAAGTGGCGCATATTTAGCACTCTTTTGCCCGCCTCTCGTACAATAGCAAACACTTCGTTAAGCACGTCATCCGTGCTCTTTTCGCCCGCGCGAACTTGCGCTCTTAACGCTTCAAATTCCGCCTTAAGCGCCGCATCGTCCATCGCCACGTAGTTTTCTTCAAGCGCACTGATCTGCGCTGCGCGCTTGGCGTATTGTTTGACGATCCTATCGTTTTTAGTACCGAAAATCCCGTGGATGACCTTTTTAAACATCTCAAACCTTAGTTTTAAAATTTTAACCGCGCATATTAACATATTTTTAGTTTCTATTTAATTAAATCCTAGAAAAACGGCTATAATACGCGCAAATTTTCAAAAATAAAGGCAAAATTTATGAAAAAAACTCTTATTTCTTTAGCAGCAAGCTGCATTTTTGCATTCGCAAGCGGGATAGAATTCAACACTCTGAGCGCAAATTTTTCGCAAACCGTGCAGAGCGACGATGCGAAAATCAGCTACGGCGGCGATTTTAGCGCCACGAAAGAGCACGCCGTATGGCATTACAAGACCCCTACGATAAAAAATATATTTTTTAGCTTCACAAAGGTCGTCGTCATCGAGCCCGAACTTGAGCAAGCTATCATCACGAATATCAAAGAAACCCCGAATTTAACGGCGATCCTAGCGAACGCAAAACCCAATAAAAAGGGTGTTTATGAGGCGAGCTTCGACGACGTGAAATATCTAATCGAGATGAAGGGTGATCTGCCGAGCAAGATCAGCTACACCGACAAAATGGACAATAAAGTCGTCATTAATCTAAGCAACGTCCGCAAAAACGCGCCGGTAAATGAGGCGATCTTTAAGCCCGCAATCCCGAAAAACTACGACATCATCACGCAGTAGGCGCGCGTGAGGCTACTTTTCGTATGTCACGGCAACATCTGCCGCTCGCCGATGGCGCAGTCCGTGATGCAAAATTTCATTAATCAAAGCGGTCTAAGTGCGCGAGTGAGCGTAGATTCTGCCGCTACGCACGCCGACGAGATCGGCTCGCCGCCCTACTACGAAACGCAGCGCGTGCTAAAAGAGCAAAAAGTACCGCTCGTAGCGCATCGCGCCGTGCAGGTCACGCCCGCAGACTACGAGCGCTACGATCTGATACTTTGCATGGATGATGAAAATATGCGCTCGCTGGGGCGAATTTTTCGCGGCAAGGATATGGCTAAGGTAAAATTTCTTTTAGAATTTGAAGAGGTAAATTTTACAGACTGCGATGCGCTAAATTTTAAAGGCGCGCTAAAACAAACCGACTTAAATTTAAAAGGTGCCGGTTTAAATTTAACCGACTCCGAACGCCTACAAATCGCCGATCCATACTACACGCGCGATTTTGAGCGCTGCTACGCAGATATCAAGCGTGGCTGCGAAGGGCTCTTGCGATACATTAAAAATTCAGACGGAATTTGCTAAAATCCGCGATTAAATTTTAGCGTCTTTAAAGAGGCGCGGCTTAAAGCGATAATTCAAGGAAAAATATGTTTAGGCTTTTGATCGTTCCATATCTGATAATTGAGGCATTTACGACCTATTATTTCGTAAGCGCAAACGGCTTCGCGGCGTATGCAGTCGAGATCGTCATAAGCGCGATTTTAGGCGGTTACGTCGTAGCAAACCGCTCGTGGATGGGGTTTTTTAATCTAATGAAAATCTCGCCGAAAGAAATTTTAAGCGGCGTAGGCTTCGTCGTAGGCGGCGTTTTTCTCATTGCACCGGGCATTTTCGGCGATATTTTAGGCGTTTGCATAATCACCGCGTCATTTTACTGCGTCACCAGCGACGTGCCTAAATTTAACGCTAGCAGCGAAAATTCGGAAAAAAGCGAACGAAAATTTTGGCGACGCCACCGCGTAAACGACGACGTCATCGACGTTGAGGTGATCGAAGAGAACGAAATCGAGATCCGAAAAAGCATAGGAGAGGAAAAATGAAAAATTTGATCATCGCTACGCGCGGTAGCGTACTTGCTCTGTGGCAGAGCGAGCACATCGCATCGCTGCTTAACGCCCGCGGCATCCAAGCGCAGCTAAAAAGCATGAAAACCAAAGGCGATAAAATTTTAGACACGCCGCTTGCAAAGATCGGCGGCAAGGGGCTTTTTACGAAGGAGCTCGAGGAGAGTATGCTTCGCGGCGAAGCTCACATCGCCGTGCATAGCCTAAAGGATGTGCCCGTGGAGTTTCCGCAGGGGCTAGTGCTGGCTGCGATCTGCGCGCGCGAGGATGTGCGCGATGCGATGATCAGCGAAAAATACTCTAAATTTAACGAGTTACCACACGGCGCAAAAGTCGGCACCACGAGCCTTCGCCGCAAGATGCAGCTGCTTAGCATGCGCCCCGATTTAGAGATAATCTCCTTGCGCGGCAACGTCCAAACCCGCTTGCGAAAGCTCAAAGACGGAGAATTCGACGCGATCATCTTGGCGATGGCGGGCATCAACCGCCTAAATTTACGCGCCGAGGTAAAGCACATAGCGCCCTTTGAGGTCTCGCAGATGATCCCAGCTATGGGGCAAGGAGCGCTCGGCATCGAGGCGGTGGACGAGCCGCAAACCCTGCGCGCGATAGAATTTCTAAAAGACGAACGCGCGATCATCGAAACGACCGTGGAGCGGGATTTTGTCAGAGTTTTGGAGGGCGGCTGCCAGGTGCCGATCGGCATCAACGCGCGCCTTGAGGGCGAAAATATCCACATCAGCGCGATAGTGGGCCTGCCCGACGGCAGCGAGAGTATCCGTCAAAGCATCGTCGCGCAAAAATCTCAATACCAAAGCGTAGGCGTAGAGCTCGCGCGCGTTTTTATCGAAAAGGGCGCAAAGCAGCTCCTCGCGCGCGCCGAGGAGATGGCGAGCCTATAAAAACGAAATTTACGGAGTTTTAAAATTTGCAAAATTTTGAAATTTCTAGAATTTATGGACTTTTTAAATTTATAAAATTTCAAAAGGTTAAATTTTGAGCTTATTTAGATTTTTTAAAACAGCGGGATTTTCAAAAATTTTTGCCTCGCTCATACTTTGTGCAAGCTGCGCGTTAAACCTAAACGCGAGCTCTAATGAAGAGCTCGTCCGCTCGCTATTTAGCGACGCAAACTTCGATAAAAATCTTTATTTCAAAGGCGAGATGAGAAGCTATTTAAAGCGCAAATTCTACGCGGCGGATAATTATAGCGAAATCACGGTTGCTCTGCTTGGACGCAGTGACGAATTTAGCGAGATTTTTCACGTATTTTTGGGCTCTAAAGAGAAGCACTTCGATCTTTACGTCTATACTAAGGAGGACGGAATCTACGCCGTGCGAGTTTTGGCGCAAACCGCCATTATTGAGGCTATCGTAAGCGAATATGAAAAATTTAACGAGGCGCAAAAACGCGAATTTGAGCAAAGAACCGATGCGGATATCGTAAATTTAAAGCTAATCTTAGCGCCCGATAAAGAGCTTATGGAGTTTGGAAAACAAAACTTATCGGCATTTGAAAAAATTTACGAGCTTTACGCCGGCGGCGAGTCCGAGCGCGCAAAGGCGGAGATCAAAAGCCTGCATCTCTCTCACGCCGAGACGAGCGGCAAAAGATTTATGCTGCTCATCGGCGGAATCACCGATAACTCCGTGGGCTTTTTGCGGGTGCAAGACGAGGCGGATCTGCCTCAAATGAGCCCTAGCGAGTTTATAATGATAGAAAAAATTGCGCCGAATTGGTATCTTTTTAAAACCACATAAAAAGCCGCGCCGCAAGCGTGTTTGAAGCTTCGCGGCGATCTAAATTTAAAAGCGTTACCCGCAGCTTAACCGCACCGCCGATCAAAAATCACGCGAATTTTAAATTTAAACAGACGATCTGCAAATTCTGTCTGCCGCGACTTTTGGGCGAAATTTTAAAATTTTGAGGTCTAAATTTAAACAAAGCATCGCCAAAGCGCGCCGCGTCGCGCTAAATTTAGAATCAAAAGGCGAGATGGCGCAGCCTTAAATGCCATCCGGCTTGGACTTAAACGGCGCAAAGTCCACTCCCGTCGCGTCCAAAACCGCCCGCGAATAAAAATAGAGGCTGTAAAATAGCTCATCGTCGTAAAAATGCTCCTCCCAGCGCACCTCGTCGTCCTCATCGCTCTGCGGCCACAGGTATTTTTCCGCAAGCATATCCGAAAAGCTCGCCAGCGGCGCTGCGTGCGAGATCTTATCGGCGTCATCGCAAATCTCAAGCATAAACGCAAAAAATCCGCCGAGCCGAGCCGCGATAAAGCCTGCCGCTTCGTTTTCGTCGTTTCTACTCGCCGCATCATTTTGCCAGCTTTTATCCGCATTTCTATCCGCCGCGTTCTGATTATTTCCGCCGATTTCTTCCGCAGCGGCGTTTTGATTATTTTTATTCGCGTTTTTGCCCGCCACGGCGCGCGCCTGCATAAAGATACGCGCCAAAAACAGCAGTGCAAAAGGGGTTGCGTGCCAAAGCGTGCTTTGATGCTCTATCTCGTTAAAAATCTTACTAAGCGCGTCCTGAAGGTCCTTGGCGTCAAATTTCTCCCGCTCGCTCGCATCCGAGCTCTTATCCGCCGTGCTCGTTTTAAATTTACTCGCCTGGCTCGCTTTAAATTTTATCGCCGCGCTATCCGCACTCTTAAATTCCGCCTCTCCGCACTTCGCCGTATACGTTTTAAGCTCCGTTTCTCCACCCGTTTTAAATTTCGCCGCCTCGTTATCCGCCTTTTGAAATTTGGACTCGCTCGTTTGCGCTAAATTTACGGAATTTTGCGCCACGCCGCATCTTGCTGCATCCGTAGAATTTTGCCCGCAACCGGGCTCGCTTTTTAAATTTTGCCCTGCTCCGGGCTTGCTTTTTAAATTTTGCTCGCCGCCCAAGCCGCGCGCCGCATCACAAGCTTCGATTGCCCGCGCGAGTTTCTCAAAAATTTTGGGAAACTCGCTCGCCCTGCCGTAAGCGGTCGTGAGTCTACTCCACGGCACGTCCTGCACTTTTAAATTTGCGATATATTTTAAATTTTGATCATTCATCCGCGCTCCTTGCGGATATTTTTAAATTTAAGCCTCGCGAGCCGCTAAAATCTACGCTCCCGGTTCAAATTTAGCCTCTTTCGCACGCAAATTTAAACCGATCCCAGGCGCAAATTCTACCTCGTAAGCTCCCTGCTCTGCTCGATTAGATCCTCGATCTGTTCACGCGGCACCGCATCGAGGCAGACGCTGATCCAGTGCTTTTTATTCATATGATAGGCTGCAAAAATTCCTTTTCCGTCACGCAAAATCGCCGACAAATCGGGCGAAACTTTTAAATTTATCACGTCGCTTGAGCCAGGAAGTGCGCGACCGAGCTTTTCGTTTACAAGCCCGCGCATCAGAAGCGCAAACCACTTGCGCTTCCCTCCTGCGTGACGAAAAACCGCAAAATTAGGATATCCATCCCACAGATACTCGCCATCCGCGTCGTAGCGCTGCTTCATTAGTTTTAGGACGCTGCTGAAGTTCA
>NZ_CALKTL010000022.1 GCF_937997405.1 uncultured Campylobacter sp.
GTTTTAATTTAGACTCCTTGGCGCCGCTTGCTTTTTAAAACGGTAAATTTACGAAGCGAATCTAGCTGGAATTTTTAAAATTTAGTCAATCCCTAAAATCATACCCGTCTAAAATGCGCCCAAAAGTATTAAACCTATCCTAGTGCTCATTTTTTATTCCTATAGGCTTTTTGAGATAGTTATCATTGTTTGAATAGCGCCTCATTAGGCTGTAGCTTGTCGTCGGGGGCATACTTTCATTAAGCATATCGTTAGCAAAATTTATCAAATTTAATAAAATATCTATTTTAGCCGTCAACGCCATATTCGCCCTCACACCTCTATAACTATATCCTTATACTTTTCATAAAGCCTCGGCTTTAAAATTTTATCACGATACTCTTTGCCCGCCTTAGTCATACACATCCAGTGGCTAAATCTACTCCAGGTATCGGGATTCTTCCAAGTTATCTCTGTTTTGGGAGTTATGTTCTCCTCCTCTAAAAATTTATACCCAAAAAAGAAATTATCTCTAAAATAGACCCACTTCTCATAAAGCGACATACCTAGATCGATCTTGGATAAATTCGTATCGAAGTCAGCCCATTTCTTTCTTAAATTTCCGCGCTCTATGCCGAAGTCTATCATACCCCCTAAAAACAGCTGACCCATTACTCCGAAATACTCTCCCGCGTATGTCGGATAGGCTGAAATTTCAGGATTATCTTCGTCCGCTAGCTTATAGTCGCTTTGGATAATCCAATGTAGTTCAAACCATTCGTACCAATCAAAGATTTCATATTCAAGGTAATCCAAAATATCTTTTTTTCTGGTACCGGGAATTTGAGCTAATATGCGAATAAACGAATCCATCCAACAATCAAATCCTAAAGCCTTATAAAGTTCTTCATCTTTGTTAAAAACCCAGCCGTATAGTTCATTCGGTTTTAAAATTTTAAATTTCATAGTATCTCCTTTTTAAATTTAATCGGTTGGCGATATAAATTTACCTCATCGATCTGTTTAATTGATCTCATATAAACTCGCTAATATAAAAATTATTTGATTCCGAGAGTTTAGGCATACTTTTTATTATTTCATCTAAATCGACGCTCTTTATTTCGGCGCAATTTTTTACATCGCCGCAGATGCCTATAAAAACAAGATCGCCGCTGTTTTTGCCTATAAATTTACCCTTTGCGTAATAGCCGCCTTCAAATTTTTCATAGGCTATATAATATAATATTTGCTTTAAAATTTCACTTTGATCCAGCTTGAAATAGGTGCAGAATTTCGCGCCCTGTATATCTTGCGATATGTCGGTGGCGCCTAAGGAGCTTTTTTCATATTTTTTAAGATCTATTTTTCCGATATTGTTTTCATCTCCTTCGCTGATTACTCCAAGCACGCGGAAATCCCTATCTATCTCGCCGTAAATATCAAAAAACAGATAACTGCCCTTAAAGCTTTTATAAGCGAATTCCTTTACGGCATCCTTAACAATTTCGATATTTGCAAGCGTAACTTCGGTCTTTTTGCAAGATTCGTTTTTTATCTCGACTTCGATCATCTAAGCTCCTTTATTTGTCTTGCTAAATTTTAATCCATTAGCCATTTTACCACATGCTCCAATAATTCCTCTAAATTCTCGGCTCCGCAACTTCCTTTGAGTTCGTTTTCCGTGGCATTGATGAAAAACCAATCCTCGTAATCTCTATCGATATTTATTTTGATCGGCTTTTTCCCGCTCTCGCCATCGATTTCAATCCACCAACCGGGATTATCGACCGTTTCTAGCGTAAGGCCATATTCATGCTCCCATTCTCCGTCGCATTTGGAAGCGTACCAGTTTTGTATGAGTTTTAGATTATTCATTGCTCCTCCTTTAATTTTATAAATTTTAAAATTCTCGATTTGTTAGGCTTTGATATTGCAATTGAAGCAGGGCTTCTTTGCTATTTAAATTTAATCGTGTATTAAAAATTTCTTTTCCACGCCGTCTTTATTTACGGTGATTATCTTCGAGTTCGGAATATTTAAAAATTTTATAGCTTTTTCGTCCAGTTCGGATAACGGCTCCTCGTGGTTATATTTGGTTTTAAAGTAATATAAGAAAAGATCGCCCGTTCGATTTTCATCCATAAGTTGCATTATACACTCATCGTTTGGACGACCGCTATCATATCGGTTTATCATCATAAACGCCTCGCAGCTTTTATGAAACGGGAAGCGGCCGAAGTTAAAAAGATTGCCGACGAGCTCAAATACAAGGACAAAAAACAGAAATAAAATGAATAGCTTGATTATTCTGCGTTTCATTGCGGCGTTTCCTAAATTTTGAAATCAAAAATTCGTTTGTGTTTTAAATGCCAGACGGTATTTGCGCTCAAGTCGCGGATGCGCCTAAGCGCTAGTAGCGGCGGTCGGGCGCAAAATTTACGACGCTATCTCGCTTTTTGCCGCGCTAGCTGCTGCGGATTCGCTTTCGTCCATGATAATGAGCTGTCTAGCGCGCTTAATCTTGGCATCGTCGCGAAACGCCGCGCGCACCTTGTCCATGCCGGTATAAAATTCCTTCATCAAAACAAGGCACAAATACGCGCCGAATTCCGTCGTGCGGATGATCTCGCCCTCGATCCGCACGGCTCCTGCAAGCCTTAGCAGGCTAAGCTCTCTGCCCAGTTCGCGACGCAAATTTAGATCGTTTGCGGCGTTAAATTTAGCGATATCGATCTCGCCGCTGAAAAGCTCGGTCAAAAAGAGGTATTTCGCGCGCTCGGATCTGCTAAAATCGCAAGTGGCGATGACGGTACTTTCGTTTTTGCGCACTCTGCTTGCGTAATCTTCGAGGTTGAACGCATTTACGAGCAGCCTGCCGTCTAGGAAACTAAACGCGCCGCTTCCGATACCCACGTATTCGTGATTTGTGCCTACGTATTCGTCGCTCATATTTGATTTTTCGCGAGCGAAAGCCCATGCGTTGCTGCGGTGCCAGCTTGCAAATTCCTTGCAGATGATGGAGTAAAACTCCTCCTCGCGGTCTATGTTGCTAACGCCGAGACTTCGCGCTATTTGATCGCGCATCAAAGGCGATTTCATCAGCGGATACAGCGTGATCTGCTCCGGTTTTACCGCTTTTGCCGCTTCAATGTCGCGAAGTAAAATTTCGCGAGTTTGAAACGGAAAGTTAAATATCAGATCCAGGCTTAAAATCGGTAAAATTCCGACCGCTCGGGATAGCTTTTCTTGCAGAATTTCGCCCGAGCCGAATTTGTCGTAGCGTGAAGCTTTACGTAAAATATCGTCATCAAAGCTCTGCACCCCCACGCTTAGGCGGTCTATTAGCCCGCGAAATCGCAGCAAGCTCTCAGGCTCGATGTGGTTGGGATCGCTCTCGCACGAAACCTCTTTGATGCTAAAAAGCGACTTGGCAAGCTCCAGCGTGCGCGCTAGCTCATCCTCGTCGATTAGCGTCGTGCCGCCGCCTACATAAAGCGTCTCAAAGTCGTAGCCTGCGTCCTTTGTGCGCTGCATCTCGGTGCGCAGCGCGCCGAAATACGCCTTGCACGTGCCGCGCTCGTAAGCGTATTTGTGAAAGGAGCAGTACGGGCAAAACGTGTGGCAGAAGGGCACGTGCATGTAGAGCATATATTTTTTATTGGGGTTTGGAATTTTAGCGATGTTCTCTTGCGTGATGTCGATCCTGAGGGAGTTGTAGAGGGATTTTTGCATAGTTTCGGCGGCGTATTTTTTAGCGAAGCTATGCACCATTTGACTGATAAAATTCATAAAACTTTAACCTTTTTTAAACTTAAAAACTAATTTTTGAAGTTTATCGAAAACTAACTTATAAATTTATCAATAATTTAATAAAAAGCGTATCGCCGCCATATATATTAGCGTAGGAAGCGCTATCGTAACGAGCGAATTGCGAAATTTAGCATGCACAACAAACGCCATAATTAGGCAAAATAGCAGCATCGCCGTTTGCAGCGCGTCCACGCTAAAAGCTCGCTCGCCCGAAAAGCTAGGCAGCATCGTCTTAAGCGCGTAGATCGTCAAAACGACCATTATCAAAAGGCCCGAGTTTTTTTGCAGATACGATAAGCTTGGACTCACGGTCTTTTTTTTAAAAAGCAGCAGCGGCAAAAATCGCGTCAAAATCGTAGCGAGCGAGGCCAGAAAGATATAGGGCAAAATTTCCACTACCTGCTCCTTTTTAGGAATTCTCGCAGCCTGCGTCCCGTGCGCGAAGGTCGCTCGAAGTATTTACGAAAGAGCAGCAAAACCCCTGTGCCAAAAATCAGAGTGCCGAATAAAAAGTATTTTGTAGGAAAGATAAAAAGCCCCGCAAATGCGCAGGCAAAGCCCAGCAATAGCACTTTGTATTGCGGATTTGCTTTAAAAACTTCATAGGTTAACATCGCAAAAAGCGCCGTCAGGCTAAACTCGACTCCGCTAAAATCAAGCTTCAAGCTTGCTCCCAAAACAGCCCCTGCAACGACGCCCGCGACCCAGTAGGAATGATTTAAAGCCGCGGTTAGATTATAGAGCAGATCAAGCTCTTTTAGCCTTTGCGGCGTTACGGGCTGTTCGCCGCTAAGCTCCTCGGGGTGCAAAAACGCGCGCGCTTTTAGCAGCGCAAAGGTTTCGTCGGTAAGAGCATATACGGCGTAAATTTTATGACGCACGAAGCGCAGCTCGTCCAACAGCGACATCGTATAGAAAAAATGGCGAAAATTTAGCAAAAACGCCACGACGAAGGTATCTACGAGCGAGGCGTGGGTTACGATGAAGGCAATCAGCACGAATTCCACGCTTCCTGCGTAGATCAGCAGCGAGGTTAGCGCCAGTGCCCATACGGGCAGGTCTTGGCTGATGCCGTAGATACCAAACGACGGCCCCAAGCCCATCCTCAAGGGCGTGGACCTGACCA
>NZ_CALKTL010000023.1 GCF_937997405.1 uncultured Campylobacter sp.
ACTTGATCGGGAACGATCGCGTAGGCACTATGAGCTATATAATACTGCTCGGAGAATTCCTGCGAGTTATCGTTGTTTGGATTGAGCGGATACTGATTTATCCTGATAGTTTCGCCTTGTATCTTACCACTGCCCGCATTGCTAGGAGTGCCTACAGCGATTAACACACGATTGCTACCGTCATCTTTAGCTTCTCTATCGTAGCCGAAGCCTATATCTACGCTAGTAGGTGAAGCATCATTCGTAACGACCCTAAAGATAACGGCGACTTGAGTATTAGTAGACGATTTACCGTATTCCGTAGCCCTTAAATTTCCAACTATCCTAGCTACTTGCGGAAAATTACTACCCAAGGATACCATATTAAACGCAGCCCTAGTATCTGCGATATATCCGGCATTATCCGCATCGGCCGTCCATGTGCTATCTCGGAGTTGAGACATTGACATAAAGCCGCTCCAACCTGGAGTTCTCTGATTTATATTTCTCGTCTCTACGCTTTGTCCGATCCACTCTAATATATCAAATCTCGGATTAGTAAGGCCGCTAATCGGCACAAAATCATTTACGGCAAGATCTCTGCCTATGGTAGAGCTTTTTATTCTATCCTCCAAGCGATTTGTGATTAGCATCATCGCATTTTGCGTTCTGGCTTCCAGCTGATTTACCGCACGTACATGCACGTAAGATTTATAGATCTTGGTGTATAGATCAGCGCCAAACATCGAGATGATCCCCAGCACTACGATAACAAACACAAGCTCTATAAGGGTAAAGCCTCTTTTCATCTCGTGCTCCTATTAGTTATGTAGTCTAGTGACGGTTGTCTGAACGCCGACGCCGATATTAGATAAAAACGCTTTTAAAACAACTGATTTGGCGGTACCATCTTTAGCTACGGCGTCGTTGAGATCCGTAGCAGCAACCCTAACCATCTTTATATTAGTAGGGGCAGCGGACTCGTCGTTAGGCCGATCACTAAGAACACCACTTATATCGGTACCGGTAGCATACTGCGCAGCATTAAAAGGCTCTGCTACATAATCTACATCGACATTAATCCTAGTATTGAGGATAAAATCACCTCTACTGCTAGAGCCCACCAAATTACCGACTGTTATATTCGTCGTGAATCGATCAAAATCGTCGATATCGTTATAACGACCGCCACCAAAAGAAATTCCATTTCTACCGAATTGTCTTTTTGTAGCTGGAGCTTGAGCGCTAATTCCGCGCCTGCTAGCTTCATTTAAAATCCCTGGTCTGACCTCGGGGGCACCATCAGAAGGCGGATTTACCGTTAGAATTCTCCTCATGCAGCTTGCATCACCTCCGCAACTAGCATCTCCTGCGTATGCGCTATCCCACTGCGCCTTAGATATACGAGACATAAAAGCTTTAGCGTTATATACGAGCTCCTCTTTGATCGCGAGGGCGTTTAGCTCGGTGGTTTGCGCGACGATACGCGGGATCGCCATCGTAGTGATCGCTAAAATCACGATGGTAAAGATCAGCTCGATTAGAGTAAAACCTTTTTTCATCTTACATCCTTTCTTTAAAATTTTGAAATTACGGAAACGCAAACTTACTCTGCGTTATCGGCGCTAATTATACTATTGTTAAACTTAAATTTAGAATTTATCGCGTAAATTTTTTTGGTTTACAAAGATTTTTAAGCCCAAACGCATAAAAAATTTTAAAGAAATTCCATTTTTAAATTTGAACGCGGAATTTAAGCTTGCATTTACTCAAAGACTATAAAATTACGAGCTAAATAAATTCCAAGGATTTTTTATGACAAATCTAAGTAAAATTCTATCTGCTCTCCTATTTATCGCGTTTATCGGCGGCTGCAGTGGCAAGGGCGACGGCGAGCTTTTTAACCTAAGCCCCGAGGCATGGTATTCTAAAATTTTAGAAGATATAAACAACGCCAGCATGGAGGATGCCGAGAAGCATTACACTAGCTTTTCGAGCGAGCATATCGCCTCTCCGCTGCTTGAGGAGATGACACTCATTATGGCGTGGGCTTTTGTGGAGGACGAAAACTACGAGAAAGCAAACAAATACCTAGACGAATACATCCGCCTCTACGGCACGACACAAAAGATCGAATACGCGAGATTTCTAAAGATCAGAGCAAATTTCGACTCCTTTAGCCGCCCAAATCGCAACCAAAAGCTAATGCTAAACAGCATCGACGAAATTCGAAAATTTATAGCTGAATATCCGCAGAGCGAGTATCGTCCGCTACTTGAGACGATGCTAACGAAGCTCAGGCTTGCAGAGCATCAGCTAAATATCGACATCAAAGACCTTTACCAGCGCACCGACCGCGAAAGTTCTGCCAAAATTTACGAGCAGCGAATCGAAGAGTCCCCGTTAAACGGCACCGACGTCATCAAACCGCGCTCGCCTTGGTATCGCGCGATTTTTGAGTAGGAGGAGCGATGCAACTGATGCAAAACACAACCTTTCCTAGTGATCTACCTATCATCGTCGAGGACGAGCTATTTTTATATCCCTTTATGATAGCGCCCCTTTTCATCGGCGACGAGCATAACAAAAAGGCTCTCGATCTAGCCGCTAAAAACGAATCTATGATAATGGTCGTAAGCTCAAAGTCGGAATTTAGCGGCGATAGAAGCTTCGGCGGTATCTACAACGCAGGCGTCGTGGGCTCCGTGATGAGAACCGTGCCGCTTCCCGACGGTCGGGTTAAAATTTTATTCCAAGGCGCGCTAAAAGGCAAAATCGTAAAAGAAATTTCGCAAGATCCATTGGTCGCTACCGTCGATATCATCCACGACGAACGCGGCAACGATCAAAAATTAGACGCGCTTGTAAGCGTGCTAAAGGAAAAAACCAAGACGCTTAGCACGCTCACGCATTTTTTCCCGAACGATCTGCTAAAAACCATCGATGACGGCACCGACGCCGCGCGCGTCTGCGATCTGATTTTAAGCGCACTGCGCTTAAAAAAGCAGGTAGCCTACTCATTTTTTACCGAGAGCAACTTGCAAAAGCGCCTTTTCAACCTCATCAACTACATCTCCGACGAGATCGAAGCGCAGAGGCTTGAAAAAGAGATCAAAAGCAAGGTCCACTCCAAGATCGACAAGACGAACAAAGAGTATTTTTTAAAAGAGCAGCTCAAACAGATCCAAAAAGAACTCGGCGGCGATGCCGATCGCGACGTCGAGATCGAGGAGTACCGCAAAAAGCTGGAAGCCAAAAAGCCCTATTTGGGCGAGGATGCTTACAAAGAGATCAAAAAGCAGATCGATAAATTTGCCCGCCTCCATCCGGACAGCGCCGATGCGGGGCTCGTGCAGAGCTATCTGGACTGGGTTTTGGAGGTGCCTTTTGAAAAGACCGCCAAACACAAGATGTCCATCGAGGGCGTCACCGCGCAGCTAAATAAAGACCACCACTCTCTGCAAAAGCCCAAGGCGCGCATCG
Organism: uncultured Campylobacter sp.; assembly: GCF_937997405.1. GTDB lineage: Bacteria > Campylobacterota > Campylobacteria > Campylobacterales > Campylobacteraceae > Campylobacter_B. Next base: position 3,463 of record NZ_CALKTL010000023.1, read on the forward strand.
AGGAGTATTTTGCGCTAAAGCAGCTTTTGGAGCTTCGCGGCATAAACGGTAAGCAGAGTAAGGGGGACGGCAAGGGAGACGGCGCGATCTTGTGCTTCTACGGCCCTCCCGGCGTAGGCAAGACGAGCCTTGCGAACTCTATCGCGACCGCGCTTAAGCGCAAACTTATCCGCATCGCTTTGGGCGGGCTTGAGGACGTAAACGAGCTACGCGGACACCGCCGCACCTATATCGGCGCGATGCCGGGCCGCATCGTGCAGGGCCTCATCGAGGCAAATCAGATGAACCCCGTCATCGTGCTTGATGAGATCGATAAAATTTCAAGCTCATACAAGGGCGATCCGACGGCGGTTCTGCTTGAAATTTTAGACCCGGAGCAAAACTCGAGCTTTAGGGATTATTATCTAAATTTCAATATCGATCTTAGCAAGATTATCTTTATCGCCACGGCAAACGACGTATCTCTCATACCCGCGCCGCTGCGCGATAGGATGGAGTTTATCGAGCTTAGCTCATACACGCCGCAGGAGAAGTTTCAGATCGCCAAAGACTATCTGATCCCTCAGGAGCTGCAACGCCACGGGCTCAAAGCCGCCGACGTAGCGATCAACCCCGCAGCCCTTGCCGAGATCATCGAAGAGTACACGCGCGAAAGCGGCGTGCGAAATTTGCGCCGCCAGATCGCAGCGATCTTCCGCAAGGTCGCGGTTAAAATTTTAAAAGACAAAGAGTTTAAAAAGATCATCGTTACGACGAAAAATTTAAGCGAATTTCTAAATAAAAAGGTTTTCGAGATCGACGAGGTCGAAAAGTGCGATCAAATCGGCATCGTAAACGGGCTTGCGTGGACTGCGGTAGGCGGCGACGTGCTCAAGATCGAAGCGGTCAAGATCAAAGGCAAGGGCGCGATGACGATCACGGGCCAGCTCGGCGACGTGATGAAAGAATCCGCGCAGATCGCCTTTAGCGTCGTAAAGGTGCTGATCGACGAGGGCAAGCTCAAAGCGGCTCAAGACGCGAAAGGGGGCGCAGAAAAAGCCTCACGTGCGGGTAAAAACTCCGCATTACGCGCAAATGGCAGCGCGACATCTAAAAGCTCGGCGGCGCGAAATTTAGGCGCGGAGGAGAATTCCGAAAGCTCAGAGCAGATTTATAACAAATTCGACCTTCACATTCACGTGCCCGAGGGCGCGACGCCCAAGGACGGACCGAGCGCGGGCATCACGATGAGCACGGCGATCGCGTCGATTTTAAGCGAGCGTAAGGTGCGCGCCGATCTGGCGATGACGGGCGAGATCACGCTAAGCGGCAAGGTGCTGCCGATCGGCGGGCTTAAGGAGAAGCTCATCGCTGCGCACAAAGCCAAAATCGCCGAGGTTTTGATCCCGCGCAAAAACTACGAGCGCGACCTGGCGGAGATCCCGGACGAGGTCAAAAACGATCTGAAAATAACGCCGGTAGATCGGATCGAAGAGGTGCTGAAGCTCGCGCTAGTCTAAATTTAAAGCGCCGTTTTGGCCGCACGCTTCGGCGAAATTTTAAAATATTTGTAGCGGCGTTAAATTTTATTGCGCAACTGGATATTGACGTGCTTGCGGCAAGATTTCTTGTAACGATGTGGCGAACGTAAAATTTCGTAGAATTTCGCATACGCGCGATCGCGTAATGCTGTAAAATTTTATGACCGTTTAAAATTCAGCTCCGCTTCTAGCGCAAAATTTTATGAAATTTACCTCGCAAAAGGAATAAAATGTTTGACTTTAAAAAAGAGTTTAGACAGCTTTACGCGCCAAAGCAGACGCCGCAAATTTTAACCGTCCCGCCTGCGAATTTCGTCTGCGTCCGAAGCGAAGGCTTGTTTAATATGAAGTTAAATTTTATCCGAGCGTTAGCGACAACAAAAACGGACAAGCAAAGATGAAACAAAAAGATTTCGTGATAGCGGCGATGATAGAGCTTGGCGGTGCAGCGACTCTATCGCAACTTTATTCTGCGACCGACGTTAGTTCGTGGTCGACGAAAACGCCATTCGCTTCTATACGGCGTATCGTGCAAGAAAATGCGGAGTTTTTTAAGATTCGCCCGGGTCTTTGGGGCTTAAAGTCGCTTGAGACGCAAATTTTAAAAGAGTTTGAAAGTGGCACGAATCCGCGAGATAGCTTCACTCACTCCTATTTTCAAGGTCTTATCGTAGAGATCGGCAACCTGCGCAAATTTCAAACCTACGTGCCGCCACAGGATAAAAATAAAAGCTTCGTCGCAAGCAAAAAGCTGGACGATCTTACTTCGCTAAAGGCGATTTACGAATTTGCCTACCCGAGCATACTAAATAAGGCGCGCAGCGTCGATGCGATCTGGTTTAACGAGCGAAATCTACCTTACGCGTTTTTCGAGGTTGAGCACTCGACAGACTTTAAAAATTCTCTCAATAAATTTTACGAACTTCAGGACTTTAACGCCAAAATGTTTATCGTTGCGGATGAGGGCAGGTTGAGGCAGTTTCAAAGCGTGATAAGCGCGTCGATATACAAAGATATTGCCGGTAGCGTGAAATTTGCGAGCTACGAAAGTATCGCCAAACAATACGACTTAGAAAGCGAGAGCGCGAAAGTAAAAATGGGGATTTGATGAAAGAATTTGAAGTAGAGATTGCCGAAATTTTGGCCAAAAAGGTTGTAATTAAAGCGAAAAATAAAGAAGAAGCGTGTAAGATCGCGCAGACGGCTTACGAAAATTGCGAGATCGTTTTGAGTGCAGAGAACTTCGTCTGCGCGGACTTTAAAGCGACGATCGCGGACGAGCCTAAAACCGAAATTTAGGGATTTTATGGAACAAAATTTAACGAAATTCGATGACTTTTTACGCTCACTTAGAAAAACAAATGCAAGCCTTGACTACTTTACCGACTTTGAAAAATGCGGCAAAAATCTAAAAGCCGTTTCTATCAAGCTCCACACGCTTGATTTTTTACTCGGTTCAAAGGATTTGAAAACCGATATTTTCACTCTTAAAATACTCTGAAATAGTTCGAGAGAAATTTACGCCCCCGCGATTTTTCCGCGCGTTCGTATCGAGTCCGACTTCCACGCCAAACACGTAATCGTGCAAATTCTTTATCTTTGCGTCCATAAAAATTTTATCTAGTCCCGTTTCTTTGCAAAACTCGTAAATTTTTTCGGGACTTTCAAAATATGTTTCAAGCTTCGTTATTTCGCTGCTTGCCGTGACTACGTCCGTATTTTTATCGCGAACGGCAATGAGCAAATTTAGCGTATCAAAGCACTCTTTATTTTGCTTAAAAAGAGTGAAAATATCGGCTTTCAAACCGAAGTTAGTAGCAAAAAATTCGCTCTAAATTTAGGAAGCGATCAAAAGATTTTTGATTTCGTTATAGCCGCGGGCGGCGTAACGTATCTGATAGAAGCTAATTTTTACAGCACGGGCGGCTCGAAGCTAAATGAAGTCGCAAGGTCTTATATCGAAATAGCACAAAAGATTGCGCTTTGTGGCGGATTTAAATTTATCTGGATAACCGACGGACAGGGGTGGCTGGCGGCTAAAAACAAACTGGAAGAAGCCTACAAAAGCGTTAAAATTTATAATCTCGCCACGCTTTATCACTTTATAAAAGAGCTTAAAAATGTTTAAGTTAGCCGATGATTTTAAGCTTTTTAAAGGCGATTGCTTCAATATTTTGCCTAAATTTAAAGGCGAGTTTGACCTCATTTTTGCCGATCCGCCCTACTTTCTCTCAAATGACGGACTTAGTATTCAAAACGGGCAAATCGTAAGCGTAAACAAGGGCGAGTGGGACAAAAGCTACGGCATCGATGAGATAGATAAATTTAATCTCGAATGGCTTGCGCTCGCCAAAGATGCACTCACGAATAACGGCAGCGTAATGATAAGCGGGACGTATCATAATATATTTTCAATCGGTCGGGCGCTGCAAAAGCTGGACTATAAAATCCTAAACGTCATCACGTGGGCGAAGACCAATCCGCCGCCAAATTTTAGCTGCCGCTATCTCACGCACGGCTCGGAGCAGATCATCTGGGCAAGAAAAAGCGAGAAATTTAAGCATATTTTCAACTACGAGCTAATGAAAAAGCTAAACGGCGACAAGCAGATGCGCGACGTGTGGAGCTTGCCCGCGATCGCGCCATGGGAGAAGGCGTGCGGCAAGCATCCGACGCAAAAACCGCTACCGCTTTTGGTGCGGTTAATTTTAATGGCGAGCACTCAAAATAGCGTCGTTTGTGATCCTTTTGCAGGCTCTGCGACGACCGGCGTAGCTGCAAATTTACTAGGACTAAAATTCGTAGGTATCGAAAAAGAGGACGAGTTTATAGATATCGCCCTAAAGCGCAAACGCGAGCTGGACGCGAATTTCGCCAAATTTAGGCGAAAGATTTCGGATTTGCGACTATTAGAACAAGAGAGTTTGAAATTTTAAAATTTAAGCGTTTGAATTTCAGTGCGCTTTTTGCTTCGCAAATTTGCAACCGCAAAAGAAATATACGTTGCTAGTTTTAAAATTTTGAGCTTCGCAGGCTATTTATTATTCGCCGCGTTTGCTACCGTCTTTTTCACTCCGCTAAAACAGTTTACAAGCAAGAGGAAACACCAAGCTACATTCGAACTAATTCTTAAAAAGCTGCGAATGCAAGGCTGAAGTAAGAACGGGGGGGGGGG
>NZ_CALKTL010000024.1 GCF_937997405.1 uncultured Campylobacter sp.
GAAACCAGCGGCGCGCTGATTGATGATAAACTATTTTTTTTAGGCTTAAACGGCTCGGCGTCCAAAGAGGACGGCTGGATCATCAACGATCTAAACGGAGATAAAGCCAACGACAAGAAAAATTACAATTTCGGACTAAATTTAAAGATAGTGCCGACCGATCGTTTTACGATTAAAATTTACGGCGATCTTTTTCACCGCCAGGACGGCTCGCTCGACGAGCTTTTTATCCCAAAATCGAGATTTGGCAATATCTCAAAAAGCGAAGCCAAGCATATAAACTTAGAAACTCCCGCCCGCGTAAAGCAAACCTCTAGCTCGGGAGCGTTAGATCTAAAATATGAATTTGACAAATTTGACGCGACCTCGGCTACGACCTTTCGTAGAGCCAAAAAAGACGGGCTTTACGACGAGGATTTCGGTAGTAAAATAACCTATCTCGACCCCGATCACTACGGGCTAATTACATTTTTAAATTCTAAAAATGATACCTTCTCCGAGGAGCTTAGATTTAGTAGCGTAGACGAGCAAAGCTTCAAATGGGTCGGCGGGCTTTATTACGAAAACGAAAAGCAAGTCTTCGGTCCGATCGGCGATCAATACGGCGACGGCGGCGGTAGGACGATAGTCGAGGATTGGCCTTCAATCAATCGCGCGCAGACGGCATCGGTATTCGGTCAGATCATCTATCCGATCACGAGGAAATTTGATGCTACGCTTGGCGGCAGGTATCAGCAGATCAGAAAACACACAAAGGTCGATTACTTTTCATACGAGCTGGGACACAATCCCGGTGCGCTCGCGTTTTCGATGGACGAAAAAGCGACATTTAGGACGTTTTTGCCAAAAATCACACTTGGATACGATATCACCGACGAGCTAAATATTTACGCGATGTATTCAAAGGGCTATCTAGCCGGCGGCTTTAATTTCTACACCACCGGCGGCAGCAGGGAGGATAATAAATTTGACGCACAGACGAGCGATGACTACGAGATCGGTGTAAAGGGTTCGTATGAGAGCTTTAGATTTTCTACCGCGCTATTTTATATGGACATCAAGGGCACGCATATATTTTATACCGACCCCAATAACCCCAACATCTACTCAACCGCAAACGCCGATAAATCAAAATCTATGGGTGTGGAATTTGAAGGCGTCGCAAAAGCGAGCAAGGAGCTTGATATAAATTTAGCCGCAAGTCTGCTAAAGACCAAATACGGAGATTACATCAACAAAGACGGCACGAATAATAAAGGTAATAAAATCGAAAAAAACCCCGAGTATAAGCTCTCTTTGGGCGCGTCATACTACGCTCCGATGGGAATTTATACAAGACTGGACGGAAATATGATAGGCAAGACCTACTTCGATGCTCAAAATAAGCTAGCCCAAAAGAGCTATTTTACGGCGGATGCAAAAGTAGGCTACCTAAAAGATGGCTTTGACGTGTATTTTTACGTCAAAAATTTGACCGACAAAGAGTATTTCTCGCACATACGCGACAGAGCGAGTAATGTCTTAGTCACCTGAATGCTCGGCGTCGGCGTAAGATATAGTTTTTAAATTTAGTAAATTTTATTAAAAGAAAGGATGAAAAATGAGGAAAAGTTTAGCTGTATTGGCAGTTTTAGGTGCATTTAGCGTAGCAGGCGCGCATGATTTTTGGCTTGCGGGTCAAAATGACGACAAACTAAGGGTTCAGATCGGATTTGGAGATGGATTTGCCACGTGCGAGCCGATTGATAAGCAGAGAGAAAATAATTTTGAAATCCCCGTAGTCATAGATAAAAACGGCAAAAAAATCGAGCTAAAGCGCACGAGCGAGAACTATAAATTTGAAGGCGAAAAGCAGCCGGAAGGCGTCTATATTATTACCGGGCAATATAAACCGACCTTTTGGACCGAGGATAAAAGCGGCAAATGGCATATGGGCGGCACGAAAGATACGATCAAAGACGCTAAATTTTGCCGTCGCGCCACTATGCTCGCAAAGGGCGTAATCAACACACAAGCAGGCGATCTCATAACTAAGCCCGTGGGCGAGCGACTAGAGCTCGTACCTTTAGAAAATCCGGTAAATTTCAAAGCTAATAAGCCGTTTAAAATTAAAGTGCTATTTGAAGGCAAGCCGCTTGCAAATGCCGCAGTTGAAGGTGCGCCAGATGGGTTTTTGGAAGATATGAGCGCATTTTATGGTATGACCGACGATAAGGGCGAAATCGAGGTAATGGCGCTAAAGCCGGGTCCTTGGATACTAAAAGCAAGAAATAAACTCGCATTTTCGGATCCAAAGAAATGCGACGAAGAGACGATCATCGCGTCCTTTGCTTTTGAGGTAAAATAGTTTAAATTTGCTCTAAATTTTACTCCGGCTTTTAAATTTAAAAGCCGGATTACGCCATGTGAAAACTTTCGCGAAATTTGTAGTTGCCGCGCGTAGGCTGCGCTTTTAACTCGTCGCGATTTGCGCATTACGCTACGATAAGCTTTCCTGGCAAAATTTCAATTTTAGCTTGAATGCTCACTTTTTCATAAATGAACACTTATTTTAAAATTCAGCTTCTAGTGCCCATTTGCCTGGAACAATCCTCATTCAAAACCAAAAGATTAAATTTAATTCAGATTTTGCTCTATTTAAATTCCACTCGCGCACTACTCTTTTTGCGCCGCCGATAAATTCCCTTTGACGATACTCGCAAGCTTTGAGGAATGGCTGCTTTATAGATGATTTTCGTACCTTTTACAAATCTCGTCACGATTGTATTTGTGTATATCCATCTGGAATTTTAGTTGCGCGTTTAGCGTTTAAAAATGTAAAAGCGATTTTAGAGCGTTTACTCGCGCATTTAAAACTCCTAGAAGCCGTCTCGTTCAAAAGCTGCTAAAAATTTGAAACTAGCGCCGATTCTTTAATTTAACAAGGATGTTCGTTTCTAAGTCTAAATTTCAAATTTGCAGTATAGCCTCTAATGTTTTTGGTATGCAGCAATAATTTATTTTCACAACCGCTTCCGCTTACTGGATATCGTAAAATTTAACTCGGTATTAATTAAAATTAAAATTCCATATTGTCTATGATCTCTTTCAGTGCCATAGTGCTCATATGTGTATCGTCGGAAAAATATACGTCCTTTACGGCGCTTTTTATTAGCCTGTTTAAAATTTTTTTAGTGTCTACAAATAGATATCGCTTGTTCTCTTCGCGAAGCAGTTCAAAAAAGCGGCTCTTCCCATATTTCTTATCCAAAATATGGTCGTAATACAGATCGTATTTATCTACCATCGGCATAAAATATAGTTTTATGCCGAATCTATCTAAAAGCCCCTGCACTTCATTTAAATTTCTATTTAGCGCTGCGATATTTTCGGCATTTGATTTATCTAGCCCATATAGATCTTCATAATAAAATAATAGTCCGCTTTGATCTTTGGAGGTAAAAAAATCTCCATCCAGCTTCAGATAATACACTTTTGATAAAAAGGCATGATCGTTGAACCTGTAAGCTATGCGATATAAAACACTATTGTAGTTTAATGTATTTATAAAAAATGGCTTTGGGGTTTGTAGATACGATGGAGCACGTTTTTGAGCTATTAAATTTGATCTTTCATTTTTAAATTTATCCAAATCGAATGCAAATCTATCCACCGCTCGTCTTTCGATAGATTCCAGTATGATGTATTTTGGCTTTAATTTTTCTAATAGATCGGAATTTATGAGCGAAAATAGCGTCTTATAATAGTTTTCGTTGATTAGCGGAATATTTAAAACCGTAAGGTTCTTATCGCTTTGAATATAGTCCTGATAATACGGGTTTAGTCCGCCCCCGCCGCCGTTAGAAAAGCTATCGCCTATGGTTATTACATCTACCTGCCTCATTTGAAAATCCGAATCCAAAATATAATGAGTTCTAGGTAGGGTCACTGCCGTTTTTCTAGGGGAATATGAGTTTATCTTATACGATAATCTGCCAAGGTCGCCTATCATCATGCCGTCGTTTCTATCGAAAACCTCTTTTGTTATCAATAGCCATACGAATATATGATATATAACAAAGCAAATCAATACAAAAAAACAAATTTTTAGTTTAGTTTTATAATAATAATTCAAGATAGCATCTCCTAAAAATTAAAATATAAAAATTCAGAAACGGTATTT
>NZ_CALKTL010000025.1 GCF_937997405.1 uncultured Campylobacter sp.
TCGCAAAATCGCCGCTCAGTCTAAGAGCATTTTCAGCAAGCGCACCCAACACAGCGGGCTTTAGATGAAAATTTAGATAGCCGTTCACCGCCGTAGCACTTAGAATTTCGCTATCTTTAAATTTAGCCGCAAGTTCCTCAGCGATGAGCCTAGGCGCCTTTCGCATCTCCTTAGCCAGCGCGAAAGCCTCGGGCGAGGCGTAATGAGCCAAACTTTTATCTTTGGGTTTTTCTAAAACGACTTCGCGAGATAAAATTTTAAAAATTTCATTTAAGACTAAATTTTTCAAATCCTTTACGCCTTTTTAGTATCGCTGATTTCGGCGTCTTTGATCTCTTCCTCTGCCTTTTTCTCGACCTTCTCAGGCGTATCGTCCTCCATCTCTTTTTTGAAGGTCTTAATGCCCTTACCTACGCCCTTTGCGAGCTCGGGGATTTTTTTAGCTCCGAAAAGTAACACGATAATCGCTAAGATAATTAGCAGTTGTTGAACGCTTACGCCCATTTTTTCTCCTTTAAATTTTCCAAATTTCGATTAGCTTGCCTATGTCGCGGCTTGCCGTTTCTAGTTTGATAGTTTTGTAGATTGATCTTAAATTTTCATACGCCGCTTCCAGGCGGTCGTTTATTATGAAATAATCATATTCGCCTAGGCGCTCCATCTCCTCTTGCGCGTTTTGTAGGCGCAAAGCAATATCGGCAGGATCATTATCGCCACGAGCACGCAACCTATCTCTAAGCTCCGACAAGCTCGGCGTAGTAATAAATACGCTAGTAAGCCCGCTTTTAGGCACTTTGCTACGCACGATCTCATATCCTTGCACATCGATGTCAAAAATCACGATCTTACCCCGCTCAAGCTCGCTCGTAGCGGCTTTTAGCGAAGTACCGTAATATTTGCCGTGGACCAACGCCCACTCTAAAAACTCTCCGCGCTCGATGCCTGCGCGAAACTCGCTCTCGCTTATGAAATGATAATTCACACCATCCGCTTCGCCCGCACGCATTTCACGCGTCGTAGAGGAGATCGAGAAGTATATCTGCTCGCCAAATTCTGCAACAAGACGCTTTATAAGCGTGCTTTTGCCGCTACCGCTGGGACCGGAGACGAGCAAAATTTTGCCTTTCACTATCTATCTCCAAACGATATGTCAATATTGATCTTGAAGTCCTTCAGCGCGTCTTTGGCGTCCTTGCTACCCGCAAATCTCTCGATCGTGTTTGCGATGCCCGCTTCCAGATCATCGCGCAACTTGGTTTTCAGCTCCTCGGCACTCGGTTTTTTACCGTGCTCGTTACGCAGCGGCTCGCTTTTAGAGCTAGGCTCTAACTCGCTTGCCATAAGGCTGGCAAACTCCGCCGCAGCCGAAGCAGCAAGCTCATTCGGCATAGCTTGTGCGCCAAATTTCATCTCATTTGCCTTCTCGGACGCGCCGAATTTATGCGCTTTAAATTCGGTGCACTCCGAAGGCTTTGATATAGGCTTTGAAGCATTAAATTTTATCTGCTGCGCGGCGCACCGGATTGCGAAGTACTTTGACAGTGATCCGGTGAATCACCCGAT
>NZ_CALKTL010000026.1 GCF_937997405.1 uncultured Campylobacter sp.
ACAATTAGTCCAGTATTTGCACTGATAATGTATTTTACAACATTTAGAGCCATATATAAAAAGTTTAACTTACGCAAGCTCATTCCTTCTGGTATTATCTAAAATTTGTAATTGAAATTTCTTATTTATAATAATTAATATTTAATTTTAAGCAATGTATAATTAAATAAATTTTTTACGAAAGGATATCTATGAATTACGATCTAACATCGAAATTTACAAATTTGCACTGCAAAGAGCGCTTAAACCTACCTACGCTATCCATAGCGGCATGTTTGCTGCTGTCGGGTACTTGTCTAGGCGCCTATACCGAAACGGGAATGCTCGGTAATACGAGTAGTTGGGAGAGTGACGAATATAAAAAAGATTGGGGTTTAACCTCAATGAATGCTTCTACGGCTTATGCGCTAGGCTTTGACGGTAGCGGCGTAAAAATCGGCGTTATGGACTCGGGCGTACTGCTTAGCCACCCAGAATTTGGAGGCGGAAGGATAAATATTGTAAAAAGCAGTGGCGTATACGATAAAGACGGAATGAGGTATCCCGATACTAAATATGGCAATTCACCCTTTAAGGCAGGTTCAAGCAGTGAATACGACGAGACAAATAAAGGTGAGTTTAAAAAGGGCGAAAAATTCGACATCGATGGCTCGTGGCAAGCAGGCGTAAATGATAGCCACGGTACGCATGTGAGCGGTACTATGGCTGCAAGCAGGGATGGTAACGGAATGCACGGCGTAGCGTATAAGTCAAATTTATACTCCGCAAATACAGGTGGCAACGATGGTATGACTTACGGACCGAATCAGGATTACAATTTTTTTCTAAAAGGTTACAACGCGCTTGCCGATGCAGGCGTCAGGGTAATCAACAATAGTTGGGGGTCAAATAGAAAGGTAAATTCCGCCTACTCGGGCGCTACGGGCTATAAACCATCCTCCGGCTTAAGGCATATAAACGAATACAATACGAACATCAGAGATACTATCAGTGTTACTGAAACTAACAACGCTAAAGATCATATGTATCTAAAAGACTTAAACGCAGCTAAAAAAGCTTACTATCAGTTTGTTACTAAAGGCGAGAAAAGCTTCATAGATGCCGCATACGAAGTAGCGGTCAAAAGACAGGTCATTCAGGTTTTTACGGCAGGAAATAGAAGCCTTATGGCGGAGTCTTTTACTCGTGCAGCCCTGCCGTATTTTAGGCCTGATGCAGAAAAATACTGGGTAAATGTCACGGGACAAAATGGTACTTGGGGCTATCCTAACGGCAGTAACGCAAACGGCGAAGTAAGTGATGCACAGAGATTTAATCTCGCAGGAAATTCCAAATGGTGGACGATCGCCGCACCCGCTGCAGATATTTACTCCTCCACCGTAAATCTAAAAACTAAAAAGGCTTCATACGCTAGCTGGGGTGGTACCTCTATGGCGGCTCCACACGTAAGCGGTGCGTTAGGTGTCATATTCCAGCGCTATCCATATATGAATGCGGCACAGGTCCGCGATACGATGCTTACTACCGCAAGACAAACTACGCTTAGAGCAGGTCACGAAGGGCAACCCTTGGAGCGCTGGGGCAGTGATGGGCTCGGCGTACCAAGCAAAGTCTGGGGCTGGGGTATCTTAGACCTTGGCAAAGCAATGTTTGGTCCTGGGCAATTTTTAGGAAATTTCGACATTACTATGGATCAAGACGATATATGGAGCAACGATATATCTGATAAAGCTATCAAATTTAGAAAAATCGAGGATCAAAACGAAGCAGCCGTTTGGGCAGCAAGAAAAGCCATCCTTGCTTCAAAACAAAATTTAAGCCCAGAGGAAAAAGCTGAGCTTACTTTTGAGACCGCAAGAGAGAAGGCGAGAGCCGAGCGGGCCGCACAGGGCTATGAGGGTGCGCTCATCAAAAGAGGCAACGGTACCTTAACACTTACGGGCAACAACACTTTCACCGGGGTTACCACTATCTATGGTGGTAAAATTTCGGCACTCAATCAATCAATCGGTAAAAGCAAACATATCGATGTACAAAATGGCGGCGAACTTGAAATCTTGCACTCTGCAGTATATAGGATACCTGAAAGGAACGGCTGGCGAAGCGTGAGCAAGGCAAGCGATGCAACCACCGTAAAAGCAACAATCAATAGCGGTGGCGCATTCGTAGTAAATGATGGCGTGAATAATTTAAATTTGAGCTTTAAGCAAGGCTCATTACTAAGAGCAGGGCAAGTTAATACTAGCGATCTTCAAAACCTCGTCGACAACCCCGGCTCTAAGAAAATTTTAACCGCCACGGGCACATTTAGCGGTGCAAATTTAGCAAGCACTCAGGATAGCTATGCGTTTTTCAAAACGAGCAAAGAGGAGGCGAGTGGCTCAAATTTACGCCTTTCGATCCAAAGTGGAACGAGTATGCAAGATTTTGCACTAAGCTCTTCGCAAAGAGCGTTCGCAGATCTACTCGTCGCCAATCGCAGCAGCGGAATTTATACGCAAATTTTAGGCTCAAACCATGCTCAAGCGCGAGAGTATTATAGCGCGTTCGCAAATGATGCTGAATTCGCTGCGGTAAATAATTCCGCGATAAATTCCATAATGATGGCAAGCATCGTTAAAAACCGAGGTGGCGCGAATGCTGTAAATATTGATAAAGACACTAGATTTTGGATCTTTTCGGGCACAAATCGAATTAAATCCGATAAAGATACCGGTATTGGTAAATTGCATTCCGATTCGTTCGTAAATTTAATCGGTATTGACTCTTTAATCGGCGATAGTTCAAGCGTCGGTGTATTTGTAGGCGCAGGGCGTACGGACGATAAAATAAGCGGCACCAAGGAAGTCAAAAGCAAGGATTTTCATAGCGGAATTTATTCCGACATCGGTTTTGAACCTGTTAAATTTAGCTTCGGTGCGATATATTCGAAATATGATCGAGATAGAAAGCTAATCTCATCGGTTTCGCCTATAGTTTACGAATATGTAGGTTCAAATGCCTCTAGTTTAAGTGCATTCGCACAGGTTTCTTATATGGGTTTTAGCAACGCGGACAGCTTTAGTGTAGAACCCTATGCTGGTGTTTCGCATACTCGCACGAAAATAGACGATGTCAGCAACTCTTTGATTCGCATTGAAAACAAAACGCGAAATTTACAAGCCGTAAGCGTTGGTATAAAACCTAGCGTTCCGTTTAGAATCGGCGGAGTAGGTTTAAGAGCAAGTGCAGACGTGGCATATAATCGCTTCTTTTCGGATAAGCAGCCGCAGGCTTATTTATACGTAAACGGGCTAGGTGGTACGCAGCTAAAAGGTGAGAAGTTACAAAACCTAACGACCGCCGAAGCAGGAATCGAGGCGTCTCTTTCAAGCCGCGCTACGCTTAAGCTCTCCTACGTCGGAGCATATGGAAGCGATGTTAAATCTAACGGCATAGGACTAAGATTTAGACTGGAATTTTAGTAGAAAGGTAATGATATCGGTGGCACCGAATTTTGAGCCAAGCGTTTTAATTTGGATCGAATTAGACATTTTTTAATTCTACGGCAAGACGGCGTATGAGGTGTAAATTTCGCATTTTAAAGGCGATATTTTCGCGCCTCATGCCGAAAGCCGTATAAAATTAACGAGCGAGTGCGGCCTGGAATTTTAACGCGGACGAAGCGGCCGATACAAGCAAGCGGTGCTGGCGAGTCAAATTTAAACGAGCAAGACGATGCGAGCAGGCAAATACGAGCTAAATTCCATAAGAGCGGACGAGCAAGAGTTTGGATATAGACGGGTAAATTTAACAATGGTAAGCCGATACAGGCTGAATTTTAGGCTAGCTTAATGAGCGAATGCGGGATAAATTTTAATGAATACGAATGGGCGCGAGCTCGGGCAAATACGAGCAAATTTAATAATTGCGAGCAAACGCAAACTCGGACGCGAGCTAAATTTAACGAAAGCGGCAGCGGCGGGCAAAATTTAATAAAAGGTGCGGGCGCGGATAAAATTCAAACGACGAGCCGCATCTACGACAAGCCGCGCCCGCTGCGGAGTTAAATTTTATTTCCTACCTGACGCACGGCTAAATTTTATTTCCGATCCATCGCAGGACTAAATTTCATTTCCCGATCCGCTGCGAGGCTAAATTTTATTTTCAGATAGCAGGATGTTGATGAGCGGATTTAGCAGCGTCTCGCCGCGCGCGGCGCACAGCACGATCTCGTCGTAGTAGTAGTCGCTCCTGCCGTAGTTGTGAAACTCATACGCGCCAAAGCCATATCCCATCGGCGTGATCTCGACGCGCGAGTACCAGGCGTCCTTGGCGATGATGTATTTTTCGGTGTCTTGCGAATAAACCCACACTACGATCTCGTCCTTATTTTTTTGCCGCATCAGCCACATGAAGACGTTTGCGATGTCGTTGAAAAAATATGTATCTCCGTTTGGCATAACGGCCTGAGCGGTGTTGTACAGATCGTTTATCACCGTGCCGCTCTCGTGACATAGATATTTGCCAAATTCTATCTGCAGCGGCTGCTTATCCGTGTTGCCGTGGCGCACGGAAATTTTGGATTCCGCTATATCCATGGACGATATAAGCAGCCCCATCACGCAGGCGAGTAAAACCGCGGCAAAAATTTTCTTAATCATAGCAGCGCGCCCCGCACGAAGTAGTATTTGACGACGTAGGCGCTGCAGATGAGCGCGTTTAGAATGAGCCAGAACGAGGAGTATTTAAGCAGATGGGTGTAGGCGCGCTTAGTGATGAGCTCCGTTAAAAAGGGCACGATGCCGAAAAATATACCCAAAAACAGCGAGCCCCAAATCGCATAGCCGACGAAGTAATAATCCTTCAAAAGCATGCAATACGGGCATTTGTGATTGGGCTGCTCGTAAACGTAAAGCCCGAAAAAATAGGTGATCGCATAGTATGCGACGAACAAAAAGAGCAAATTCAGAGCAAAGCTCGCCATCGACTGCTTTAAGAAATTTAAGATCAATATGGCGCCCAATATCGCGTAGAAAAAGGTCGCCAAAAGCGCCTGCGTGTATCCAAACGGAAGCTTCGGCGCGCGAAATACGACCGAGCAGCAAAACACCGGCACGCGCAGCGGGATATTGGTAAAAAATAGAATTTCTAAAATAAACTCCGCCAAAACGCCCATAAAAAGGATGGTAAAGATCAGGTATTTGCGCTTTAGATAGGGAAATTTGCCCGCTTTAAGATCGAGGCTGTTTAAAATGAGCCAGAGCCCAAAGCCGAAGATCAGTAAAATTTTTAAAAGCAGCAAAATGTTGCCGTAGCGGTTCGAGCCCACGACGCCCGCGGAGCACATCGCGCCGGGCACGACCGAAGAGAGCTCGTTCAGGCAGAGCGCGAAAAATATAAACAAAATGATCTTACACGCTATCGTGAAGAACAAAATGGTGTTGATGAGATAGTTTCTTTTCTCCAGGGCGTATTGTAAATTTGAGGTGGCGTTAAAGTCCCAGTAGCGCATGATCCGCACGATGTGAAACTGCGAGATCGCCATCAGCGCTATTACGATCAGTTCTACGGCCAAAAACGCGATCACGCTACCCGATAAAAATACGCTCATGCTGAAATTTCTCCGTCTTTTAAAAAGACGTATCGATCCACGAAGCTTAGCTCGTCGAAGAGTATGTCGTGCGTCGCGATCAAAACGGTTTTTTTAAGCTCTTTGAGCTTTGAAAGCATTTCGATAAAGCCGAGCGAGTTTTGTTTGTCCAAATTTGCCGTCGGCTCGTCGGCCAAGATGATCTGCGGATTCATCACGAGCGCCCTAGCGATAGCGCAGCGCTGCTTCTCGCCGCCGCTAAGGCTGGAGACGATCTGATCTTTTTTATGCGCGATATTAGCGATCTGCATCGATTCGTCTATGCGCGCACTAAGCTCATCTCTGTTCAGCCGCTCAAGGCTAAGCGGCGCAAGGACGTTTTTATAGACGCTAAGCGCCTCAAGCAGATTGAATGACTGAAAGATAAAGCCGATTTTTTTATGGCGATACGCGGAGCTTTCGATATCGGCGAGCTTAGAGACGTTTGCGCCGTCCACTAAAACCTCGCCGCTGCTAGGCTTAGCAAGCGCGCCTATGATGGATAGAAGCGTGCTTTTGCCGCTGCCGCTGACCCCTTTTAAGATTACGATCTGCCCTTCCTCGACGCTTAAGCTTATGTTTTTTAAAGCGCGAAATTCATTCGCCCTGCCCTCGTTGTAAATTTTGCAAAGCTGCTTAATCTCTATCTTACTCATTTGACCGCCTCGCTCATATCGCCTATAGCGATGCGCCAGGATGGGATGATGACGAACGCTAAAAACGGGATCACGCTAAAGACGAAGATCAAAAAGAGCATATTGAAATTTACCACTGGCGTGAAGGTGATGAAATTTCGCAGCTCGCCGCCTAAGAATATATCGCGCAAAAGCGGCGCATCCAGGATAAAAACATAAGCATAAGCGCCCGCGACGCCGAGTAGATACGCGCTTAGCGAGACGATGAAATTTTGAATAAATTTCATCGCGATGATGTCTTTTATACAAAAGCCGATGCTACGCAAGATCGCGATCTCCTTTTTCTTCTCGCCGTATGCGAGCGAAATTTGATTTTTCAGTAAGATGAAAAATGAGATCATCGCCACGGCGTAAAGCACCATAAAAATTCCGCCCTTGTAATAATACAGATGCCTCACTTCAGCTACCGCGTCCTCGGCGCTGAGAGCTTGCGTGTTGGGGTATAAATTTACGATCTTAAGCGCCACTTCGCTTACTTCGTTGGGGTTGGGCACGCTTACGTAGAGCTTGGTGTATTCGCCCTCCTTCAGGCTTAGCACTTCGCGCGCGGTAACGGGGTTTAGATAGATCACGTCGTTTGAGACGATGCTGCTTTCATGCGGCGAAATTTTATTTATCTTAATCGCAATTAGGCGCTGTTCGGTTAAGAAGTGAAACTCGTCCTCGTAGTACCACTCGCCCATCGCCGCCTTTACCCCCTCGCCTACGATCATTTCATTTTCATTCAAATTTTCGTCGCCCACGATATGAAACCAAACGCGCTTTTGAGCGAAGTAATACATCCCGTCCACGGCGCCCTGCACTTCGCTGACGCCCGCGATTTTGGAGATGTCGTAGATATAGCCGTCGTGCATCAGATCGCGTTTGCCCGCGCGTAGAGCCTCTACTACGATGTCGGGTCTGAGCTTGATGACCTTTTCAAGATCGTTTTGAATGGAGCCCGAGATGAAAAGCACCGAGCTTAAAATAAAAACGATAAATGCAAAGATCGCGAAGCTAAAGGCGTGATCGGCCCTGTCTTTTCGCAGCAGAGTTACGGAGTAGTCGATAAAATTTTTACTTATCATAGACGAACTCCGCGTATGCTTTGCTCTTAAAGCTGCTTGAGAGCCGCACGTCCTTTATCTCGCGCGCTAGCTTTTGCAGACACTGCTCGCTCTTTGCGCGATCAAAGCTTACATAATGCACCGCAATGAGCGCGTAAAGGGCGGCAAAAAAGATCATTAAAGCGCAAATGAGCCTCATAGCCCTTCTATTACGCTCTCTTGAATTTCGTCAAATTTAAGCATCTTGCCTCCGTGATCTTTGGCGAAGGTCTTAGCCGCGCTCTCGCTCTCAAACGGAATAAGCTCGTCGCCCATCGGCCCTAAGACATTGGAGCCGAGCACGAAAAAGGCGCTTTTAGCGTCGATCTTATGTAGCCTGTAGTAATCGGTTACGAAAATTTTATCAAAGCCCTTGCCCTTTTGGAAGTAGTACTTCATCAGGTCTTTTACGCCGTCAAAATACAGGTTCTCGCCGCCCTGAACCTCTATCATCGCCGCCCAGTTAGGGTTTTTACCCACTAGCATACCGCAGACCGGGCATTTAGCGCCTTGCGGCACGACGATCTTTTCAGGCTTTTTCGCTTTTGTATCTTTACCGCTGCTGCCTAAATTTGCCGGCGCGTCCCATAGATACAGCGCCGCGGCTTGCAGGTGTTTGTCGTACTCAGGCTCCTTGCTCGCGCCTTTTGCGTCGCAAACATTTTTGAGATGAGCTTTAAGCTCGGAGATGGCTTTAAAGCTTTTCGCTTCAGTTTTAGCGCAGTTTGCTTCGTAAAATTCTTTACCGTGCGCGTAAACGCCGCCCTCACGCTTGGCTTTAATCATCTTATTATCGCCCGCGAAGTCCTGCCCCGCAATCTCGTAGGCCTTGGCAAAGTTCACTATCTCGCCGCCGTTTTCGGCTTGAAATTCCTTCGCATCGGCTTCGGTTGAGAAGGCGTATTTGCTATTGCGGCTCATCGTGCCTTTGACCTTGCTGCCCACGACGTAAAAGGCTTTATTTACGTCGATCAAATTTAGATTTTTCGTATCGACGACCTGCGCATCGCTTGGAATTTTTCCCTCCGTTAGCTCGTACAGGCAGTGTAGAGAAGCTACTTGCTTGCCGTTTACAACATGGTTAGTTTTATAAAATTTAACCAGGCTCATTCCGCAAACGGCGCAGTATTCTTTGCCCTCTCCGCTTCCTACAAGCGTAGCCTTGCTGGGATCCACGCTTTGAAACATAGGATTTGCCGACTTATTAGCCCCATCCATGGAGGCGCCGCAAACGAGCGCAACAAGCGTAGCCGAAGCCAAAAACGAACGTAAAATCATACTATCTCCTTAAAAATTTGATGTTTTAAATCTACTTACTAATCGAATTTAAAAATTCCAAATTCTCGCATCCCATCTTGATGCCGCCGTCGCAGCTTTTTTTGAAAAACTCTTTTGCTTTGGCATTATCGGACTTCACGCCCTTACCCTCGGCATACATTATGGCTAAATTATTGCAACCGTCGAAGTGGCCGAGATTGCACGCCTTTTCATACTGCTGCTTTGCTTGCTTATAATCCTGGCCCACCCCCTGCCCGAAGGCGTATAGATAGCCAAGGTTGTTGCAGCCGATGCCGATGTCGCCGCCGCAAGCCTTTTCGTAAAAAATTTTAGCCTTTGCGAAGCTTTGCTGCACGCCTTCGCCCTTTAGATACAGATAGCCCAGGTTGTTGCAGCCCATCATATCGCCGTAGGTGCAGGCCTTCTCATAAAGGCTCGCCGCCTTGGCGACGTCCTTTGCAAGCCCCGCGCCGTTTGCGTATAAAAGCCCGAGCGAGGTGCAGCCTTCGTTATCTTTGCAGGCTTTTTCGTAATAAGCCGCGGCTTTGGTAAAATTTTGATCCACGCCGTTGCCGCTTTCGTAGATATAGCCTAGATTGTTGCACGCAAGCGCAAATTTAGCGCTGCACGCTTTTTCATAGAGGCTGATCGCTTTTTCGAAATTTTTCTCTACGTTGCCGGTACCCTCAAAATACAAAACGGCTAGATTATAGCATCCCGAAGCTTTATTTTCCAAACCGCACGCTCGCTCGTAAATTTCTGCGAGTTTTTTATGATCGCCGCTTTGCTGAGCTTGAATGCCCTCGCTGATAAAGCCCGCATTTGCCGCGGCAGCCAAGGCTAACGCTATTAGAAATTTTTTCAAATTTACTCCTTTATATCGTTTTTACGTCCCTACCTCTGAAAGCAAGAGCGATTATTAAAAAGACCGCCGCTATTATACAATAAAACGGCGCGGGTATCTGCGGCGCATCGCCTGCGGCGTAAGAGTGCATGCCGGTAAGGTAGAAATTTACGCCGAAATAGGTCATTATGATCGAGCTATACGCAAGCGTCGAGCTCACGCAATAAACATAGATCGAGCCGAGCTTCGGGATAAGCTTTAGATGCAGCACGATCGCATAGACGATGATCGAGACATACGACCAAGTCTCTTTGCTATCCCAGCCCCAGTATCGCCCCCAGCTCTCATTCGCCCACACACCGCCGAAGAAATTTCCTAGCGTCAGCATCGAAAGCCCCACGATGAGGCTGATCTCGTTGATCGCCGTTATATATCTGATCTGCGCGTTGAGCCGCTCGCGATTGGCGCCGTTTTTAAGCGCCATCAAAACAAGAGCCAAAAGCCCAAGCAGGCAGCTAAGCCCTAAAAATCCGTAGCTAGCCGTGATAACAGATACGTGGATGCTAAGCCAATACGACTTTAGTACTGGCATGAGGTTGGTAATCTGCGGATTTACGAAGCTCATATGCGCTACGAGCATCACGATGCTAGCTAGCAAGCAGCTCGCGCTTAGCGTAAGTAGGGACTTTCTAAAAAATATGATCCCCGCAAGCGCCGCCGACCAACCGATGTAGATCATCGACTCATAGCTATCGCTCCACGGCGCGTGAGCCGCGACGTACCAGCGCAGCGCAAGCGCGAGGGTATGTGCCGCAAAGCTTGCGGCAAAGGCAGCGAATAAAATTTTTTGTGCGAGCGTGAAGCGCTTGCCGCAAAGCGCGCCGATAAGCGCCAATATTAGAGCTACGCTGCCTAGGATCATATAGCAATAAACGAGCTTTTTGAAAACCGAAGCTTTGTTGTAAAACACCTCGGCTTTGACGCGACTAACGCTTGGAAGAATAGCCGCCGAGGTGGCTCTTTGGTAGTTTTTCAGCTCCGCAAGTGCTGCATCCGCTTTAGCCCAATCATTATCCGAAATTCCATCCTGCAAGCCGTTTAGATAGTCGTTTAGCACGCCTTTGATCTGCGGCGCGATCCTATAATCCGCAAAGGCGTCGTTCGGCGAGAGCCACGCGTTTTGCGGGTCGTTCGGCACGGGGATAAATTTAAAAAACACCCCTCTAAAGGTCAGATACGCGATATTTAGCCGCTCGTCGAATTTAATCAGCTCGTTATCGAGCACGCCGCGGCGCGAGGCGCTTTTTTCATTAGCCTCATCCACGACGCGCGCGAGCTTGTAGTTGCCGTTTTCATCAAAGACCGAATTAAAGCTCACATATCGCTCCTGCGGCGCTAAGCCTAGCATCTTTTTAATCTCGTCGTTTTTGATCTTGATGATCTTTTGATCGCGCCAAAACGCGGGATTTAGGCTCATTCCTAGGATCATCTGCTCGGCGCTTAAGCCGTAGAGCGAGTCCGTGCCTGAAATTTTATTTACGATCTCGCTTGCTTCGGTGCTAAGCGGCTTGATCCTGCCCATGTAATCTTGCACTAAAAGCTCCGCGAACGCGCCGTTTGCATGAACGCGCGAGTTGGCTTTAAGGTTTGCTAGATAGTTTTCATCCGCGGCGCGAAGCTCAATGCTGAAAAAAAGCGGCGCGATTAGAAGTAGCGCGGCGGGTGCGTTGTTTTTAATAAATTTAGCGAGCTTTTTAAACCTGCTGCCCGCGGTAAAAAGATTGCCGATAAATCCGACGCAAAGCAAGAAATAACCGAAGTAAGTGGGGATTTTACCCGGATCGCGGTTAAGCTCCAGCACCGTGCCCTGCTCGTCGGTGTCGTAGGAGGATTGAAAGAGCTTAAAGCCGCCAAAGTTTAGCGGATGGTTCATATAAATTTCATGCTCCCCCGCGCTCTTGCCCTCTTTTAAAATTTCAACGTCGCTAGCGTAGGATGATGGGCTTTGCGAGCCCGGGTAGCGTTCGAGCTTAAATTTTAAAAGCTTTACCGCAAACGGAAGCTCTATGAGTTTCGAGCCCCAGCTTAGCATTATCTCCTCGCCGTCAAAGTTTAAAATTTTGGGTTCACCCAGCCAGCCCGCACCGCCGCGCAGCTCCGCCTCTTGCTCGCTTTCGCCCTCAAAGCCCGCCTTTACCGCAAGCGTGCCCTGCTCGCCTTTGGGCGCGGGTTTGTAGGAGCTAAATTTGACGGTGAAGCTTTTAGAATTTATACTTTGCGTGAAGCTAAAATCGTTATCGCCGATCTGAGATAGATTTAGCGGGTGCTCAAACAGTGCGTCTTGCGTGCGGATTTGCAAGTATGGTTTGACGCTTACCATCTCGTTTTCGCTCTCGCCCTCTCTTACGTGCAGCACGCCCTCGGTGCCGAAATAGCGCGTCAGCGCCGCGCCGATAAAGATGACGATAAATGCCGCATGAAGCACGAAAGAGCCGAAGCGGCGCCACATTTTGGTTTTAATTATAATGCCGAGCAGGCTAAGCGTCGCCCCGCCCATGACGCACTCATACCAGCGCGCCTCATAGACTAAAATTTTAGCCGTTTGCGTGTCATAGATGCTCTCTAAAAAGGTCGCGACGCCGGCACCTGCGGCTAGAATAAAAAGGAGGCAGAGCGCGAACTTGTAAGAGATGAAAAATTTTAATATTTTTAGCGCGCTCATTAACCCTCCGCAGTTTTACATTATTATATCGTAAGTTTGTCCCGCGTATAGTATAAACATCCTAAGAAGCAGCACGCCCATGACGCTGGCAAGCGCGCTCGCGTAGAACGCAAACGCGGTGTGGGCGATCTTTTTGCCCAGTGCGAAATTTAAAGCGAGCGGTACGCAAAAGCCTACGCCCACGACGCCTAGCCAAAACATCTTCGCATAAAATCCCTCGCTAAATGCGACGCTGGCGGCTTTTTGCACGTCGCTGCCCGTTACTAGCGAGACGAAAATCATGCCGATTAGTAAAATTTCCATCGCTAAAACCGGCCACTCGACTGCGTGTAAAGCTTTAAGATCGCCTCCGTGCAGCTCCGCTTTAAAGAAAAGCGCGGCTATTAGGCTAGATCCCGCGATGCCCGCCGATAAGCCAGACGCCACGAAAAGCGCAGGCAAAACGGCTGTATTAAGGATAGGAAATCTAACTAAAACCGAGATCAAAAAGCCGGTATAGGCGCAGATCGCGACCGCAAAAACTAGCGTAAGCGCAAGAAGCAGTGGGCGAAGCGCGTTTAAAATTTTCATTACGAGCGTGAAAAGCCCTTTTAAAAAAGTAAGTCTACGCGATAAAAATCCGCTAAGATCAGCTTCAAACGCATAAAGGCAGGCTACGAAGCTAAGCGGGATATAGACGCAAAGCGCCGCCACGCCCACGGACATAACCGAAGTAAAGTTGTAATTGATCAAAATTTTCCAAAAAAGAAGCGGCCTCTCAAGGTCGGCTACCAGGCAGACCATACCCAGAAGGATCGCTACGAAAGATAGTAGCGACGCAGCCTTAAATAGCGGCGTGCTTTCGGTTTGCTTTTTATAAAATTTGACGAGGATCGCGACTATCAAAGCGCCGCCGCTCATGCCCGCTAGCAAAAGATAAACCGCGATCGGCCAGCCCCACTCCACGCCGTGCGAGAAGGTCGCAGTGAAATTTATAGCTCCGTTCATATCACACCCCCAATCTAACCGCAGGAATATAGCGCAGGCTCGGCTTCGTGCCGCACTCAGGATGCATTCGCAGGCTGTCTTTTACGCGAAGTAGCTTGCTGATGTGCGAGCTTTCGTCGTTTAGATCGCCGAATACGATCGCCTCGTATCTGCACGCCTCGATGCAGGCAGGCTCGTGACCGTCCTTTAAATTCGTATCTAAGCAGAAGTTGCAGCTCTCCGCGGCTCTTGTTTCGTGATTTATAAAGCGCACGTCGTAAGGACAGGCGACGATGCAGTATTTACAGGCGATGCAATCGTCGGTGTTCATCGTCGTGATGCCGGTTTTTTCATCCTTGTGGCAGGCTTTTGTCGGGCAGACGTTCACGCACGGCGCGTCCTCGCACTGCTGACAAGATACTCTAACATAGCGCTTTTCTTTCAAATTTAGCGGATCGGTTTTATCCTGGATAAAAAGCCTCATCTGGCCTTTCGGGACTAAATTTACCTTCCTGCAAGCGATCTCGCAATCGGTGCAGCCCACGCATTTGTTCTGATCGAATATCATGCCGTAGTGCGGCTTTTTCGGCTCTTGCTTTTGAACGCTTACGTTTGCGTCTTGCGCGCTTTTATCCGCGCTATTTTGTGCGAGTAAGCTTGAGGCGATTGCGCCAAGCCCCAAAGAGCCGAGTGCGGCGGATTTTATAAAATTTCTTCTTTGCTTTTGCATATTCTCCTCCGACTAAATTTAAGCAAAACTACTTTGTTTTATTCGCTTCGTGAAAGCTTTTAGCTTCGCTCTCGCTAAGCTTTTTGGCTGCATCGGCAAGCTCGCCGGGCTTTAAAACTTTTAGTAGTTCGGCTTCAAAAATCACCACAGAACCCGCAGGAATTCTATCTACGTCCACATTGCCGTAGGCTAAATTACTAGGGATTGTAAATTTATATTTCGAGCCCGTATTCATCAAAAGCAATCCCTCGCGTAATCCGTCAATTAAGCCTATCATAGAAAGATGCGCCGGAATTTTAGACGCGAAAGTATCGTCAAATACGCTACCGTTCGTCAAATACGCCTTGTAGTTCATCACCACTACGCTCTCAGGTTTTGGCTTTTCGCCCATACCTAGCTTTAAAATTTCATATTGAAGACCGGATTTTGTGGTTTTAACGTCCGGATTTTTGGCATTTTTCGCCATAAATTCCTTGCCTGCTTTTAAATTTTTATCAAGCTCCGCTTTGGAATTTGTTTCTACGATCTTATTTAGTTTATCGGCTCTTTGATTCAAAAGCGCAATAATTTCCTCATCTTTTAGCTTCTGCTGCTTTTTAAGAGCGTCCAAAAACCCCTCTATTACCGCATCTAAGTCGTATTTGACACCTAACGCGGCTTGTGAATACAGCTGGTTTGAAACATAGCTTCCGGTAGAAGCTCCGATGCTATAAGATTCTTTTTGTTCTTGCGTAGTTAAATTCGCGCCCAACGCGCAGCTTGCCAAAACGATAGGCAAGAAAATTTTTAGTCTTTTTTGCATACATCTGCCTTTTAAATTTCGGGGCCGCGAGCTTACGCGACCCCGAAAGAATTATAAATTATTATTTAGAATTCTTTGAGCCTCTTTAATATACTCTTTAGCGGCTTCTAGCCTTTGCTTAGTATATTTAAAGCCATGCATTCCCCATGAGCCGTCTTTTTCGATAAGATCGACGGTGTCTTGAGCTTTTTCGATCAGCTCGTAAACGCGAGTTTTGTCGCTGGAGTTAAGCTTTTTAGTCTCGAGGATAGAGTAAATTCCTTGAATACCGATCTTAACTTGCGAGAAATCGCTCTTAATCGGAGTTTGCCAGCCCATAACCTCATCGTAAACCTGCTTTTGATTCTTGAAGTGAAGCGTCTCTTTTAGCTCGGAAACGACAGGGCTGTGGCAGCCTTTGGTATCTTGCATATCTTTATCCGCCCAAGACGTTCGTGCGCACGACCACATAAGATCGACGAAATTTCGTCCATCTTTATTTCTTTGGAAGTGCCAATCTTTCGCATCTCTCGGACCCTTAGCGGCATCGCCTGCGACTAGAGATTTTCTAGCAGGATCGATGTCGATCTTCCAGATGTGCGATCTTCTTTGAGTATCGAATCCCGCGTTGTCTTGGAACTGAATAGCATAGAAGTTCTCGCAGCTCATCATAAACGGCATGTGGCAAGATGCGCAAGTGTTGTCTTTATGCGTATCGGCTCTTGCGGCGATATAGGCTTGCTCTTGGTGGCAATCCTTACACTCTTTTGTGATCTTAGGCTTTGTATAAAACGCGCTCAAATAGCCCTGCTCGGAGTTGTAATTTACGCCCTTGACGGTTTTATCACCAACTACCGGTCCGGTGTTATCGTGCGGATCGTGGCAGGTTACGCAGCGCATACCCTTCTCGTAGTGAGCGGTAAAGTAGGACTGAGAGCCTTCAGAGCCACAGCCTGGACCCATAGATTTAAATTTAGAGCTAAGAGATAGATCGGGATTTCCGTTGTTTAGCGGATTAGCACGAGCTAAATCAGGGCTATAGTTAAATCTTTGGTGGCAGCGTTCGCAGTTTGAGGTTCTAAAATTTGTAGCGCCGTCAAGGTGACCGCCCGCTCCATGACACTCTTCGCAGGTGATACCCTTGGAGATAGTGTGCTTTTGAAGCTCTTTTGCGTTACCCAAAGCAGCATAGAATTCTTTTTTAGTTTTAAAGTCGAATTTGAATGGGTGGCAGACTTCGCAATACGAGCTGTTTGCTTGGAAAAACATCGATTTTTTGTATTTCGCAGCATACGACGCAAGACCTCTTACGTAACCGCCGTTATCGCCGTATTCCTCAAGCGTGCCCGGGAATTCCGGAACGATCTTTTTGATCTTTTTGACCGTCTCATCGTCTAAATTTAACGCCCAAGTCCTTTGGAATTGGTTGCCACCGGCTACGATTTGACCGGTACCATCTCTTAGCAAGCCGCCCTCTACGTGATAGGTTCCGCGTAGAAGCCACGCATCTACGTAGCCAAATTTTGTCCTTAGATGCCCCACGGTCGCATAAATTACGTCAGGGGTGATACCTTTTGGAAGGATCGACGCCGTATCTGGGCTAAATACAGGATCGGTTAGGTTGTTATTAACCTCCGGGTGCTCGCCCGGGAAGCGGATAGTAGTGGCGTGGCGCGATCTGCTCCATGTCTCATACTGCGCGGGGTGGCACTCGCCGCATTTTTCAGGACCTATGAATTTATTCGGAAATTGCAAAGAAGAGCCCGCAGGGATTCTATACATCATAGAGCTATAGCCCTTGCCGTCGTCTCTTTTGCTAGCCTTTGAAAAGTCAAATCCATGCCCTTCCGCAAGCCACTCCAAACCTCGGTCGTGTACATCCATCTTACCGACCGTCTTACCGCCGTATTTGGTAAAAATCGGGTGATTTTTAAATAGCCAGTCATACATCTCTCGCTCTTCTACGACGTAGTCCTGCAAGGATATGACGCCTCTGCTTTGCAACGTGCCCTTAGGATTTGCGATGACGTCGCGCGATTTTTGCGACATTTCCATCTCATGCCCCATGCCTTCATCAGCACAGGCTCCTGCGGCAAAAATGCTAATACAGGCTAGCGCGCCTAGTAGCATCTTATTCCATTTTTTCATGGCTCCTCCTTTGAAAATCAAATTTTTAAATTAGCAAAGTTCTACGATTGGAATAATATCAACAAAAAAGGGTGAAAAAGGGAGAAAATTTAATAAAGTATAAATTTAACAAAAAGATATTGTAAATATTGATACTTTTTATTATTTTATTGAAATTTATTCAAAATCGCGCGCCGTAAAATTTAACCCCTGGGCAAAGATATTTTATAATACTATTTTATAAAAAATATTATTTATGGTATAATAGCAGTGAAATTTAACCGTTTTAAGGAGGCTTCATTATGGTTAGGAAAATTTTATTTATATCGCTGCTGCTTGTTTTTTCAAATGCCGCTACGCTCACCGACGTTCTAGACAGGAAGGTCGAGGTAAAGGACAGGGTAGAAAAGGTCGTTTTGACGTTTTATTTTGAAGAGTACTTCGTAACCACGGGCGAAGAGGGCGTTTCTAAAATCGCCGGATGGTCCAAAGGGTACTGGAAGGGTCGCAGAGAAGCGACATGGCAGGCTTTTTTGAAAAAATTTCCGAGCATAGATCAGATCCCCGATGTCGGATACGTCGGCAAAAACACTCTGTCGTTCGAGCGCATCGTCTCGCTAAAGCCCGATGTGGTTTTGTTTGCAAAAAACGACTACGAAAAAGTTAAGCAAAATTTGAAAAATTTAGATAGCTCGGGCATTGCTGCGGTGTTCGTAGATTTTCATGATGAAAATTTACAAAACCACATGAAAAGCATGGAAATTTTAGGCGAAATTTTCGGTAAGCAAGACAGAATAGCCGAAGTAAATAAATTTTATAAATCAAAATTCGAGCTCGTAGAACAAAGGCTCGCCAAAGCCAAAAATACGACCAAGCCCAAAGTTTACGTAGAATTTAGCGAAAAGGCGGGCGCTAGCGTCTTTGGCGTATCGTATGACGATAAGATGTGGGGAGCCTTCGTCAGCGCCGCCGGCGGAGAAAACATCGCAAAAGGGCTGATAAAAGGCGCCTCCTCGCCGCTCAATCCGGAATTTATAGTCAATAAAAATCCAGATATTATCATATTTGCGGGGAATTATTTTCCAAACGGCGGCAAGAACATCCCGCTAGGCTACGGCGTGAGCAAGCAGGAGGCTGCGGCAAATTTTAATGATTACGCCCAAAGAAGCGGCTGGCAAAACATAAACGCCGTCAAAAATCATAAAATTTACGCGATCTATCACGATCTAAGCAGGCATATTTTCGATTTTGCGGGGATCTTGTTTTTCGCGAAAAAAATACATCCCGAGCTCTTTGCAGATATAGATCCTGCCGCGGAGCTGAAGGAATTTTTCGATAAATTTTATCCGGTCGAATTTAGCGGAACGTGGATGATCGATTTTTAATGTCCGCAGAATTTTATAAAAGCCTCGTCTTTAGAAAAATTTTATTAATATGCTGCGGCACGGGGCTTTTATTAGTTTTATTCGTACTTGATATAGCAAACGGGCCCGCAAACTACGGTTTTTTTGAAATTTTACAATCCTTCTTTTCGCGCAGCGCAGATAAAAACCTAAGCGTTATAGTCTTTGATATGAGGCTGCCTGCGGCTATAGCGGCTGTTTTAGCGGGAGCGAGCCTAGGACTTAGCGGCGCCGTCATGCAGACCCTACTAGCAAATCCGCTCGCTAGCCCCTACACCCTAGGAGTGGGCTCTGCGGCGGGCTTTGGAGCCGCCGTCGGCATAGTATTTTTTGCGGGGAATTTTTTAAGCATAGGATTTTTTGCATTTTTCTTCGCTATTTTAAGCATCGTTTTCATATACCGCTTATCAAATCGCATAAATCTAGGCTCTTCGGGCATCATTTTAATAGGGATCATTTTGGTTTTTATCTATCAGAGCCTGCAGGCCTTCGTGATATACGTCGCGGATGAAGCAGAGGTTTCAAGTATTGTTTTTTGGACCTTCGGCTCGCTTTCAAAGGCGAATTACGCGAGCTTATCGATCATGTTCGCGGTATTTGCGGCGGCATTTTTCATATCGCTTTACAATGCTTGGAGCTTTAACGCGGTCTTACTAGGCAACGAAATAGCTCAGAGCATGGGCGTTTGCGTGCACTCTTTTAAAATAAAAATGCTGATCTTAGCCTCGGTCCTAACCGCTACTTGCGTCTGTTTCGTGGGCACGATCGGCTTTGTTGGACTACTGGGAGCGCACATATCTAGAATTTTAATAGGCGCGGAGCAGAGATTTTTCCTTCCGTTTTCGGCCCTGATAGGAGCCCTGCTTCTTTCATTTTCATCGATTTTGAGTAAAAATTTAATAAGCGGCGTAATCTTTCCTATCGGCATAATCACCTCCTTCATCGGGGCGCTGTTTTTCCTAGCGATCGTGCTAAATAAGGGGCGCGGATGAGGGTTGAAGGCTTAAGCTTTTCATACAAAAATAAAGAAATTTTAAAAAATATAAGCTTTGCCGTAAACGAAGGAGAAATTTTAACGATCCTAGGCGTAAACGGCGCGGGCAAAAGCACGACGATGAAATGCTTAGCGGGCATCTTAAAGACGGATGCTAAAATTGATCTGTGCGGTGCGAGCGTCAAGGAGATCGGCTATCTGACGCAAAATATTATGCAAGAGGGCGGACTTAGCGTATTTGAGCTGGTGCTTTTGGGTCGCATTTCGAAGCTAAATTTTAAAGTAAGCCGCAGCGATCTGCAGAGGGTAGAGCATGTGCTAAAGCACGTGGGCATCGAGCATCTCGCAAAAAGAAGCTTTAGCGAGCTCTCCGGGGGCCAGCAGAGGCTGGTGCTCATAGCTATGGTTTTTGCAAAAAAGCCTAAAATCATGCTTTTGGACGAGCCTACCGCAAATTTAGACCTGCTTCATCAAAAAGATATATTAAATTTAATAAGAGACTACACGAAATTTTATAAAATTTCGACCGTCATAAATATCCACGACATCAATCACGCTCTACATTACGGCGATAAAATAATGGTGCTGCATGACGGCGATATAGCGTTTCTAGGCGCGCCGAAAGATCTGAATACGGCTCTACTGAGCGAGGTTTTCGGCGTGGAATTTGAACTGCTTCAAAACAGAAGCGGCAAAAAATTTATCGCAAATTTTTAGCGCTTCTGCGCGGATTTGATCAAATTTAACGAAAAGAGATCGTAAATATCGCGCCTTCGTCAGAATTTGCAGCGCTTATGCTCCCTCCATTTTTTTCGATTATCATCTTGCTCATATATAGCCCTAGCCCGCTGCCCTGCTGTTTTGTCGTAAAGTGCGGCTCAAAAATTTTATCTAACTGCGCTTCGTCGATGCGGCTTGCGTTATTTTCGATCGTGATTACTCGCTCGCCCTGCTTTAAAAATGAGTGAATTTTAATCTCGCGCCGTTTAAGCGGCACGTCCAAAAACGCCTCCTTTGCGTTATTTATGATATTTATGATCACCTGGATTAGCTCGTTTACGTTGCCGTAAAGGGTGAAATTTTCCTCTATCCGCACGCTTATATCGATGACGTGTTTTTTAAGCGAGGCGTTTAAAATTTTACGCGCCTGCTCGATCGCTTCGCTGGCGCTAAATTCTTTCTTTGGCATGTTCGGATTGAAGAAATTTTTAAAATCCTCGATCGTATCGCTCATAAATTTCACCTGCTCGCCCGCGTCTTTTATGCCGCCTTCGAGCCTCTCTTTTGAGAGCTTGCCGCGATCGTTGTAAAGCTCTAAATTTATGAGCGTGGAGCTGATCTGCGATAGCGGCTGGCGCCACTGATGCGAGATATTGCCGATCATCTCGCCCATTAGCGCTAGGCGGCTTTGATTTATCAGTAAAAGCTGCGTTTGCATCTTCAGCGTCTCGTTTTTTTTGTGAATTTTATAGATACAAAATATACAGATCAAAAATACCACAAGCAAGCTTAGTCCGCTAACGACAAACTCTTTGGTGTGATAGAGCAGAATGCTTTTTATCGGAATTTTAAAGCTTATCATCGCGATCGTATCGCCCAGGCCGCCTTTGAAATTTCCCACATCGCCGTAGAGCTCTTGCATCTTTTTAGGCGCTGCGTTGATGCTGTGGCACTCGGTGCACGAAGGCTGAGAGTTTGTTATCGGCAGACTCAAAAGATACGAGGCGCCACCTTTATCATAGACGATCCTGGAGTATTCTTTATATTTGTTTTCTTTAAAGCCCTCTAAAATTTCATTCTCAAACTCGCTTCCCTCGTGCTCGGGATTGAGCGGATCGGTAGCGACGAGCTTGTAGTCGTAGTTGATGTGATTTTTGGCGAGCTGAATTTTATAAATTTCGCGCGTTATGTAGGTCGAGGACATCAGCCTCGGATCGAAAAAGTCCTCGCTTAGAAGCTTTTTTTCTTTAAGCTCGTTTATTAGCGGGCGCTGCACGGTCGAGACATAATCGCGCACCGCATTCATCGTATCTAGGATATAAAACGCTTCGCGCCTCGTATCTTTTAGCGCAAGCTCGCGGTAGAAGTTAAAAACCAAAGCCGTAATTACAATATATAGCAGCACGAAAAGCGCTACGATAAATTTAAATTTATACTTCAAAGAGATACCCCACCGCATATAAATTTTTGATCACGTCCCTGCCAATCTTGCGGCGTAGCTCTTTGACGATCGCCTTGATCGCCTCCTTGCTGGGCTGCTCGAACTCCCACATATAGCTAAATAGCTGCTCGTAGGTTACGGTTTGGTTTTTGCGCGCTAAGAAGTACTCCAAAAGCTTGCTCTCGCTTTTGGAAAGATGACAGGCGCTGTCTTTTACGTAGATGATCTTTTTGGCAAAATCATACTTCAACTCGCCGCTTATGCTAAATATCGGCGCATGGTTTATCAGCTCCGCAGCGACGTCTTGTAGCGCCCTTATAAACGAGCTTTTGTCGTACGGCTTAGGCAGATACCTAGTGATCTTAAGCTCCACCGCCCGCCACAGATACTCCTGCTCGGTGTGGCTCGAAAGTATCACGATCGGCACCGAGATACCAGCAGCACGGATCTTTTTAACGACCTCTAGCCCGTCCATATGCGGCACGCCGATATCAAAAACCAGCGCGTCGTATGAGCCGCTCATCGCCTCATCAAGCGCCTCCAGCCCGTCCTTAACCCCCACCACTTCGCCGAAAAACAGCTGTAGCGATTCGGTTATATTTTTTAAAATCCCGGGCTCATCCTCTAGGCAAAGAACCCTTTTATTGGACAAAACATCCAATAATTCGTAATCTTGCATACTCTATCCGCCTCCAAGCTTAGCACATTTCATTCTTAATCGTCTCTTAAAATATAACTAGACTTAGATTATATAAATTTAGCATTAAACTAACGTTAAAAAATATACCAAAGCGGTTTGCACGCAAATTTAAACCTCAAACCACCTATGTGTGAGCTTTGCGCCTGCATAAGTCGGCTTAAAAGATCGCAAGAACGTAAAAAGGTGGGGCGATAAGCTTGATATTAAATTTTACCGCCTCGCAGGCGACAGATGAAAGGCGGTAAAATTTTATTTAGAGGGGCTTGCATATGCATTTCGCAGACAAAGGCAATTAAAACATAAAATCTATCAGCTCCATAGCTCGGCGGAATAGAATTTAAAATTTAGCCCAAGCCGGGCATGCTAAAGTTAATGTGAATGCTCCATCTTTGAGTGATCCATGCCGCCATGATCCATGTTCTCCATCGAGCCATGATTCATATGCGAATGATCCATCCCCTCCATCGAACCCATATCGTGGCTCATCCCACTCATCGAGCCATGATCCATCATAGAATGTTCCATGCCGCTCATACCTGGATCGGTCATTCCAAAAATCATCGCGATGTGTCCTAGCACCAAAAATACAATCAGCGCCAAGAAATGAAATTTAAGCCTAGCTCTAAATTCCGCTCCTTTTGCGATAACTCCGAGCTCCAAAAGTAGCAGCACCAGCGCAGGCAGCGCCGCCGCTACGTATGCCGCCAAAGCTAAGGTGTCCGCAGCGCCACGTAAATGAATGACGGGCAAAATTTTAACCGCTACGTAAATAATTAATATCGTAAAATAAGCGCCGAGAATGATGCTAAGGCATCTATTGATTTTTAGTGCCAAAGAGCCCTCCTTCGCGCGGTACAAGCTAAAAAATTCGCTCGCTACTATCGCTTCTGCTAAGCCCATCGGCACCGCCATAAATAAAATCAAATTCCACGGCTGATTTGCCATCAGAATTTCCATGTAATTCGTCATTGCCATGTTTTCTCCTTATTTTGGTTTAAAAGGCGCAATTCTAGCGGCTTTCGGTAAAAAATTTTAAAACGATAGATAAGATTAAGTGCGCCTTTAATCTTATCTTTCTGCAAAATGATTTGAGCTGCGTCTTAAAACTCGCTCACAAATATTAAATTTATCTCGCTTTACACGCCGCCTCTTCGTATCTAACGTGAAATTTAGAAAATTTATATTTGCAGATGCAGCTACATTAAATTTAGCCAAAACGCTTTAAATTCCGTAAAATTTCAGTTTTGTAAAGATAAAATTACGAAATTTTTTAAAAGGATTTAAAATGAAAAATGCTCTTTTATTCGCCTGCGCAGCGCTATTTATATGCGCTTGCTCCAATCCTGAGCATCCAAAGCCAGGCGTTTCGCATTGCAGCGAGCCTAAAATGGACGAGGCGTCGCATCAGATGATCCAAATTTGCGGCGAAAGCGAGGATCCGCAAATCGAAAATATGCAGTGCAACGAAAACGGACTTTGCTTCGGCAGCGTAAAAGCCAGGTAGCCGAAGCGTCTTGCGAGCACCAGCGCTAAATTTAACTATTTTAAAGCCAAGATCGAGTGCCCGTAAGCAGTCTAGGCCGCGCTTTAAAATTTCGCCCGCAAATTAAATTTAGCTCCGCTTCACGCGCGCCGATGCATTTTATCTATACTTAATTTTTAACTGCGTCCGCCGATTGATCGAGCTGCTCTTGGCGTGATAAAATTTTAAAATTTCATCACCAAGCACGGCGCGTAATTAGGATTTAAAAGTAAGCGCGGCTCAAATTTTATAAGTTTAAAATTTTAAAGCGACATGCAATTTAAAATTTCAGCTCTCTCAAATGCTAGCCGGTGCAAAATTTTGCGCAAGCTCAAAATCCGCGCTAGGAGATTTCATGCCGCTGCAAAATTTCTAGATCACAACTCCGCTCGGTAGAATTTTTTGGCGGTGCAGATGGAGGCGCAAAATCTGTGCCACGCAACCTTGCACGGATCACACCCGCCCAAATTCCTATGCCGCACGCCGAGACTCATAATCTAATCTCGCTACAAGATCGCTTGCGAAATAGTACAACATCCTTAGTCGCATAGCGCAGCCTTGCTCACTGCGTGGTCGAGGTCCGTAGCTGTAGTGCGAAATGGCGTAGAATTCTTTGCCGTGCGGTAGGAGTTCTCAGAGCAAAAAAGACGCGGTATCCTCTATCGGCGGTGCGAGTTTATAGTCTCTAACTCGCACCTTAAAATTCCGCTTCAAACTCATTGCTTAAAATTTCGTCTCAAAAAAATCGCGTATGAGAAATTCCGCTTTATCTTTACGGCTTAAAATTTCGTACGGATCGCACTGAGCGAAATCCAGTCACTGCGCGACGCAAGCTTAAAATTTCGGCGTCATGCTTGCCGCATATTAAATTCTGCTTCATTATTACGACTTAAATTCTATCACAAGCCTGTAGATTTAAAATTTTACTTCAAACGACGCCGTGAAATTTCTACCCTCCTAGATACATATCTCGCGGTGCCCGTGCCGCTTGCCGCTTAACGGCGACGCTATATCTTTGCCGATAGAAATTCCGCGCACAGGGCGCCTGCCACAGCACATAGAAAAGAAAGCGCGCCTCTTGCATAATCGCCGCGCCTCTAGAAATTTTAAGCGACCACAAAATTTTAAAAATTTAAAAGCAGCCTTCGATTAAGCCGATTTTTATAAATTTAGATTTGCTTTGTAACGGCACAATCTAGTGAGCAAGGCGCAACTATAAGTTACGCAGCTAGTTTTACGTCAGCTGTTTAAACATTTCGATCTGTTCCTTCGTAAGCTCAATCAAATCATCGTTTGCGTATTTAAGCGATGTCTCCAGGCTTGCGATGAGCTCCTTACGAACGAAGCTCACGCTAAAAAGCGTCGCCCAAAATCGCGCTCCGCTGCCCGTGCTCGGATCTTCCAAGACCGCTCTAATCGCAGCTACCGCAGCAGCATCGTCCGCTGCACCTAGCACCTCGTCCACGAGCGGATATTCACCTGCGCCGTCGCCCTCGTTTAGCGAGCGCAAAAGCGGCTCAAGCGCCTCGTCACAGGGATTATCACGCAAAAACTCCCGCACCGCGCGAAACTCTGCCGCGAGCTGATCCGAAAGCTGCGCAGGCATCGGCTGATGAAGTCTCAAAAAGTCTAATGCCGTTTGCTTGTCCATAAAATTCCTTTTAAATGATATGCGCGATTGTAGCTAATTTTGGATTGCAAAGAGATAAATTTACTCTAATTTATCAGCTACTTCCGTCATAAATTCTCAATGATCTTAAATAATTAGACAGTGATTTTGTAGTGGCTTTTAGGGGCGATTTTCGATGGGCTTTGCGGATTACGAAATAAAATTCTAAAATTTTATCCAAATAAAAAAGCCCCCGCGAAGTGCAGGGGCTTACAAGCTCGATCTGTTTAGTCTGGCAAAATTTAGCAGACTAAGAAGGATTATTCCTCGATCTTGCCGGTTTTGATGCGGCGCTCATAGATTTCGCGCATCTCTCTAATGTCGTTTTTGACCTCGAATACGCCGTGCCAATGCGAATAATCAGGTCCGCCCATTAGCGCGCCTTGGCGCATTCTGCGACCCTCGTGATGCCACGAAGTGTAATAAATACGCTGGAACGCATCCGCCCAAGGATCATCTTTTAGAAGTTTCTTTTCCTTAAGCTCTTTTAGCATCTTAGTCGCTTCGTCGTTGTAAACGTTATATAGAAGTACCTGCTTATCGCCTACCTCAAAGAAATTATTCGTGTGGGTGCTTGCGTGGCACTCTTTGCATACTTGCTTCATCTCGGCACGCGCTGCCTCAGGACCGTTTAGGTTGCCCGCCAAAGGATTGCCAACGTTTAGTTTGCCAGTATTTAAAAACTCGCTTACCGCAGTCTCATTACCGCCGGTACGTAGATTGCTCTTAGGCTGCCACAAATTCCACTTCAAGCGTTGAGATACGTTGTGAGTGGAGTTTAAATCGCCCACACCGCCGCTCATATGGCAGGTCGCGCATGTAGGAGCGCGGTAATCAGGAACCGCCCAAGTACCAGGAGCACTGTCGAATTTCCATTCATTGCCTTCAGCGTTAAATACGTGTCCGTGCATTGAGTTATTGTAAATTTCGATATCCGGATGATCAGGTCCTAAGTGGCAAGATGCGCAAGCAGCGGGCTTACGAGCTTCGGCAATCGAAAATTTATGACCCGAGTGGCATGATTTGCATCCGCCTACGCTACCGTCCGGATAAACCGTACCGATGCCGTAAACGGGCCAGGTCTCTTTGGTAGGCTTGTTATGCTCATCCATTTTAATGACGCTACCGTGGCATTGAGAGCAGCCGGTAATATCAGGCGCGTGTTTAAGATCAGGGATATCACGTCCTTCGTAGTGATACATTAGATCAACCATTCCTTTGTTGGCTTGCATCTGCATAGCACCTCTTGCGTGACCGCTGTTTTCAAACTCTTTAACCTCGTTACTATGACATTTAGCACAGGTTTTTGGGCTAACTAGCACCGAAATATGATTATCTGTGTCTTTCGGATGCGGCTCTTTAGCTGCCATAGGACTATCTGCTGGCTGCGAGTGGCAGTCGGTACAGCTAACGCCTACGTGAGCGTGGCGACTCATCTTCCAATCCGCAACGACGCCCGGAGTTTTTTCGGCATGGCACTCAACACAGCGTCTAGCTAGCGGCGTAAGTTGCCTATTTACCTTTAAATTCTTCGTAAGACTAACGTTTACAGAATTGCTTACGTTCGCGTCCGACGCGGACATATTCGCATGCTGCGCGGGCATTTCTGCGAATGCAAACGATGCGATACAGGCTATTAAAATAGCGACTTTTTTTAGCATTGCTTCTCCTTTACTTGGTTTTGTTATTTTCTCGGTTGTATTTATCCCAATATTTGGTAATCTCTATACCCATATTTTTGTGGCCGACATTTTCGTGGCACTGCACGCAGGTTTTGCCGGTAGTGCCCGCGAAATAATCCCTATGCGCGAGCCAGGCTTTATTTACTTGGTTATTCTGCTCTTTTAAATTTCGATGGCAGCTTAGACAGCCGCTTTCATAAACGAAATGATTTCGCTCCTTGCGTTTTTCTTGCCAGTCGATCTTATCGGCATCGGTAAAGACCGTTTTGTAGACATCATTTGCGGAGGTTAGAGCTTTAGTCCAAAGATACATAAAGGTATTTTCATGAGAAACGTGACAGGCGACGCAATCGGCCTTGAAGCCTTGCGGGTTATTGCCGCCGTGAACATCGTTGTGAAATGCGTTTGCCATCGGCTGCATCGTATGACAGGATACGCAGAATTTATCGGTGCCCGTAAGGTGAACCATCTCCGCAATCCCAAGAGAAAGTATCATTCCTATAAGCACACAAGCGCCCACGAGCAGCACAAGAGTTTTCTTTTTCATAGGTTTCCTTGATTTTAAAATTTCTTCGCAAAATTTTTAGTATTTGATAATTCGAAAAGTGGTATTTTATTATAAAAAGATTAAAAGCCGCTTATTTTCTAGCCTTTTGTTAAAATTTATTAAATGAAGATAAAATTTTAAACTAAGTTTTTAGTTTAACGGAATATAATCCATTAAAATTTCAATACAAGGAGAGATCATGAAAACGATCCAAGCGGATGAAATTACCAAAGTAGTCAGCGAGCTTTGCAAAAAAGCCTGTTATCACGTCACGCCAGATATGCGCGCGGCATTTGAGAAAGCGCGCGAGAACGAGACTTCGCCTATCGGCAAAGATATCTTAGGCAAGCTCTTACAAAATGCCGATTTGGCGGCAAAAGAGGTCGCGCCGATCTGCCAAGATACCGGTATGACGGTGGTTTTTGTCGAACTCGGTCAGGATGTGCATATCGAGGGCGGATATCTGGAGGACGCTATCAATGCAGGCGTTGCAGACGGCTACGTAGGCGGCTACCTGCGCAAATCCGTGGTCGCAGAGCCACTTTTTGAGCGCAAAAACACCACGAACAATACCCCCGCTGTCATCAATACCCGCATCGTCCCCGGAGATAAGCTTAAGATCAAAGTAGCTCCTAAGGGCTTTGGCAGCGAAAACAAATCGGTACTAAAAATGCTCGTTCCTGCAGACGGCATCGAGGGGGTAAAAAAGGTATTTTTAGAGGCGGTCAAATACGCAGGCCCTAACGCTTGCCCTCCTATGGTCGTAGGCGTCGGTATCGGCGGCACGATGGATAAGGCGGCGCTTTTAGCCAAACAAGCCGCGGTTCGCTCGATCGACAGCAGAAATCCCGACGAGCGCTACGCCAAGCTAGAGGATGAGCTACTGGAGATGGCGCGCGCTACGGGCGTCGGTCCGCAGGGCTTGGGCGGCATAAATACCGCCGTTAAGGTAAATGTAGAGTGGTATCCGACCCACATAGCGGGGCTTCCGGTCGCCGTTAATATCAACTGCCACGCGGCTCGCCATGCCGACGCCGAACTATAAGGAGGAAATTATGTCAGAAGTTAAAAGAATTACCGCACCTTTCGATAAAAGCGTAGTAAAAAGCCTAAAGGCGGGCGATAACGTCCTAATCAGCGGCACCATCATCGCAGCTCGCGATGCCGCGCACAAGGCGCTAACCGAAACCCTCGCTCGCGGCGAGAAGCTACCCGTAAGCTTAGTCGGCGAGACTATATATTATCTGGGGCCGACTCCTGCTAAACCCGGTCAGGCAATCGGTGCTGCAGGGCCTACGACTAGCGGACGCATGGATAAATACACTCCTACGATGATAAACGAAGTAGGCATCAACGGCATGATCGGCAAGGGCTACCGCAGCGACGCCGTCGTCGAAGCGATGAAAAAATCTGGCTGCGTCTATATGGTCGCTATCGGCGGAGCGGGCGCGCTAATCAGCCAAAGCATCAAAAAATATGAAGTGCTAGCCTACCCCGAGCTCGGCCCCGAGGCGGTCGCGCGACTTACCGTCGAGGATTTCCCCGCTATCGTAGCGATCGACAGCGAGGGCAATAACTTCTACGAAGTAGGTCAGGCGCCTTATAGAAAAATCTAAATTTTGCTAGCGGCGTCCGCGCGGTGCTTTTTGCGGCGCGGACGTTCGTAAATTTCGCGACATTCGCTCAGGCGCTCGTAAATTTTGCGGCATAAACTACGGCGTCTATTTTGCGAAATTTTAC
Source organism: uncultured Campylobacter sp. (assembly GCF_937997405.1). Classification (GTDB taxonomy): domain Bacteria; phylum Campylobacterota; class Campylobacteria; order Campylobacterales; family Campylobacteraceae; genus Campylobacter_B. The sequence goes on from NZ_CALKTL010000026.1 coordinate 29,258, forward strand.
GCTGTCACGCAGTGAAATTTTATAGCGAAATTTAAATCGCGCCCGTAAAATTTTATCTCTCTTGCGGCGCGGAATTTTTAAAATTTCGCGCCGCTTAAATTTCTACAGAAATTCCGCCTTCGCTCCATTTAAACAATCAGCCGCTAAAATTTAATCGCAAATTTATCCAAGTCTAAATTTTAAAATTCCGGCGCCGTTCCTAAGCAAATTTAAGGCTCGCTAGCGCCATAATCGGATTTAAATTTTAGGAGGGCGATTGAACGCAAGCGAGCTGGAGCAGATCAGACTGGAGCTTTTGTATAAGGCGAAAAGAAATACGATCTTCGCGGCGGCGTGCATGCTCGGCTACGACGTGTTTTTGTTATACAAGCTACGCGACGGAGGAGAGATGGCAGATTTGTTGTCTCTTATCGGATTATTCGCGGTTGTTCTTATAGTAGCCCTTTTGTGCGATGAAAGCTCCATAAAAGCTAAGATAATCTACGCTGCCTGCCTTTTTGCTATGAGCCTATTTCTAAATGATTTACAAAATCGCCCCACGATTTCCAAATATATCTTACTCGCGATTATAATTTTAATCTTGGCTGCTTATAGCTTATTCGTATTGTTTAGAGGCTTTAAACAAGATTATTCGGTAAAATTTCAGTGCGCTTTTAAAGAGCACTATCTAATGCCTTATTTTAAGGCGTTCGGTTATCGATATGAAATTTCAGGTGATATCGATCCTGCCAAACTCAAGCTCTCCGGGCTCTTTTTTCGACTAGACAGATACCTAGGCGGCAACGACAGGGTCTCGGGCGTTTATGACGGCGTGAGGTTTGCATTTTGCGATGTGAAATTGTTTAATAGAATTTTGGAAAGTGAAATCCTCGGCACCTTTTTCTACGCGGAATTTCACAAACGCATAAGCGCCAAAACCCTGATCTTTCCCGCTTGCGCCGGCGCGCCGAACACCCTCGGGCTAAAAAAGATCGATATGGACGATGCGGAGTTTAACGCCGCCTTCGCCGTGTATTGCGAGGACGCGGCGGGCGCGATGTATATTTTAACGCCCGCCTTTATGCGGAGGCTCTTGCGCTTCGCAGGTGCCGTAGCCGCGCCCGTTAGCCTTAGCTTCGCAGATAGCAAAATTTACATTTTCGTAAATACGGGGCGCGATAATTTCGAGCCCGACATCGACGAAAGCGTACTGCGCCACGATCCTGCCGCGCAGCTCAAGCGCGAGCTTTCGCACTTTTTGGCGATCGTAAAAAACCTAAAACTAAACGAAAGAATTTGGAGCTAGCGGGCGGCTCGCCGCAGTTTGGCATGCTACGGTCTCACGCTCCGTGCCGCGGTCTCGCACGCCGTAAAATTTGAAATTTTAAAATTCCGCTTTTTGACTTCGTGCTTTGGAATTTCACGCACCTTGAAATTCTGCGCGTTTTGAAATTTAAAATTTTAATCCACGCCGAGGAATTCTGCACTGCAAAATTTAAAATTCTGAAATTAAAATCCGCATCTTGAAATTCTACGCTTTAAAATTTAGAATTTTAAAATTCCGCGGCCGAAATCTTACGCACCTAAAATTTGAAATTTTGTCGCGCCTTAAAATTTAGCGCACCCGCCAAGCATCACGGTACCCATCAAAGCCCCTGCGCGCTAGAGGGCGCGACTAACTCCTCTATAATTTTACCGGGCTCGCAATGAATTATTTTACTCTCTATCGTAAATTTTTCGCCGTCAAATTTAAAGTATTGATATTCATCGACAAGCTCGCCGTCCAGGTATTTATCGCTATATTTTACCTTAAGAGCGCCCAACGTGCCGTTTTCAAAGGTCAAAAACGTCCTTTTAGCGTATTTATTCTTTATCTCGTCACTGCCGTCTAAATATGAGAAAAAATCATATTCTATGCCGAATCGAGCGGAGTCGTGCGGCGGCGGCACCAAAGAGCTCCTTTTAGAGCAGTCGCAATCTCCGCCGCATGAACGGACGTAGTGGAATATATTCGCTAGGTTTATACCCGCTTCGCTTGCTTCTAGCGCCCAAAATTCGTCGTTTGTGAGCTTAGTAGAGCCCTTTGATGCTCCGTAAATAAGATATAGATTTTCTTTAACTTTAAAAACTTTTATCACTCGATCGCCGCCCCATGCGGTACCGACTGCCCAATCGCCGCAGGCGCAATCCCGCCTGCCGCCAAGAACGCATTCTTGCATCTGCTGCGCACCTTTGTCTGCAAAATCCATAATGAAATTTTGCCCGCCGCTTGCGTATTGATACGCTACGTAGCTCGCGCCCATCGTGCCGCCGGTGCTGATATCTACCGAATATGCCCGAAACTTGCCGTCCTGCGAGATCGCCATATTCGGGGCGAACCTCAAGGATTTTAAAATTTGCGGAGCGCTCTCGCCCGCGCTTTGCAAAAACTCCATAAACGCAGCCCTTAGCCTAACGATGCTCTCGCAGGGCGTCCCATCGGGGCGATGCCTGGCTTCGTCGATTTCTTTCAGCGCCGCGTCTAAATTTGCCGTTAAAATTTCTAGGTTTTGATCCTTTTGAGCGCTGTTTGCACCTCCCGCCAAAGCGGGCGTCACCTCAGCGAATACGAAGTTTAATAAGCATAAAAACGAAATTAAAATTTTCAAAACGGCTTCCTTTAAATTTTAAATTTTCGCTGGATTATAGCGCAAATTTATCCCCGCGCGCGAGATTTGGATTTAGAATTTACGCCTCTAAATTTAAAATCCAAATACGCTCGATGCGGAATTCTGCGAAACTGCGGAATTTGAAATTTCGTGAAGTTATAGAATTTTGCGAGGCTACCGTTTGAAATTCGCCTTTCAAAGCATAAGGCTAAGCAGCAGCAAAAATCCGATGAAGCTTAGGGCGTTGCCGAAGGAGCCGCCGATATGATCGCCGAGCCACGTCAGCACGAGCGCGCCACCTAGACGCAGACCTATTTGTAGCGCCACGCTCGCGCCGAAATCCACTGCGCGCCGAAATCCACTGCGCGGAGAATATCGCTGTTTTGCAGCTCGAAGCTCTGCGAGGCGTCCTTCGCCTTGGCGGGTGCCGTGGCTTCGGCGGAGCGGACGGAATTTATAGAATTTGCTGCGTTAGTAGAATTTGCAGAGCTTGTGGAATTCGCTGATTTCGCAAAATTCTTGATGCTCGCAGAATTTGTGGAATTTTCTGCGTTTAAATTCTTAAATTCCGCAGAATTTTCGTCGCCTGCGAGCTCCGCTAAATTTTGATCCGCGCGTAGCGCGCTGGAAACGATCTGCAGCTTGCTACCTCCCGATAAATACACTCCGTCCAGCGCGAAGCCAAAATAATAAACGTCGCCGCTTTGCAGCACGCGCACGCCGCTAGCATAGCCCCCCGCTTCGCCGCTTCGCTTGGGCTCTTTGGAGTGCGGAAGCGCTGCGAATATGCGTCCGAACTTTGCGGCGCGCCAGTCTTTTCGCATAAACTTAAAGCTGCAATACGCAAAAGGCGCGAGGACGGGTAGGGCTATCGCCACCGCAGGGTCGCTCTTTTCAAAAATAAAGATTATGCAGTAGATGCTCATCACGGTCAGCGCTACGCCGAAGGCTGCAAATATCGCGGCGAGTGCCGTGCTGCCGGCGTCCTTCCAGCGCTGCGCGCCTAGGCTTAGATTAACGAAATCTAGCGGAAGGGCGGAAGCGGCGGGGTTTACCGAAGCACCGTCACGGCTCTCGAGAGTAGAATTTAAAGAGAGGGGACCGCTTAAATCTTTGCAATTCAAACTCGAAGTATAAAGTTCCGTATTAGCGTTCGCCTGCTCGTTAAAGCCTTCGTGGATCAGGCTCAAAGCGGCGGAATTTATACCGCTACGATCTTTGTCCGATAAATCAGATGCTGTAGAATTTTGGCGCGCACTTGTCGCGGTATCGCTATATGCGTCGCGGTTTAAATTTGCGGCGGTGGAATTTCCGTTACTTGAAACTTCGCAGTTAGGGCGCTCTGCGGAATTTTCACCGCTTAAATCGGCGCCGCTTAAAGCGCTGCGGCTGGAATTTAAGCCTCTCAAAGCTTCGCGGCTGGAATTTGAGCTTGAAGCCTCGTATATCACCGCCAGCTCGTCGCCCTCGCGTATCAGAAGATAAAGTCCGTCGCGCTTTAAGTCCAAATTCCCCGCAAAGCGCAAGCGCTCCAGCGTAAAGCTAAATTTCGCCGTGTCTGCAGCCGCGAGCTCTAGCTTTAAATCCCTGGCCGTGCCGCGAGCAAGCTTGATACGTCGCGGCGAAAAAATTTAGCAAAGCCCATGCGCGCCTTTGAGATCTCGCAAAATTCCGTTCCTCCTATTTCGCGGCGGATTTTTTGCGGACCTGGATATTGATGAGCTCAACAAGCAGTGAAAACGCCATCGAGAAGTAGATGTAGCCCTTAGGTATGTGAAAGCCCAGGCCGTCTGCGATCAGCGAGACGCCCACTAGGATCAAAAACGCAAGTGCTAAAATTTTGATCGTCGGGTTTGTGTCCACGAAGCGCGCGATCGCGCCGCTAGCGAGCATCATCACGCCCACGGCGATGATGACTGCGAGGATCATCACGGGCAGGTGCTGCGCCATGCCCACGGCGGTGATGACGCTGTCGAGCGAAAAGATGATGTCCAAAACGGCGATCTGCACGAGCGTGCCGCCGAAGCTTGCCTTGCCGCTGCTAGCGCTGCGCTCGTGTGCCTCGCCCGTGGCGCTGGAGTGGATCTCGAGCGTGGATTTGACGAGCAGAAACAATCCACCGCCGATCAGCACGAGATCGCGTCCGCTAAAATCGCGCGCAAGCACGCTAAATAGCGGCTTGGTAAGCCCCATGATCCAGCTTAGGCTAAGCAGTAGCAAAATGCGCGTGAACATCGCAAGTGCGAGCCCCATTATACGGGCGCGTCCGCGCTGTGCCTCGGGCAGGCGGCCGCATAAAATCGCGATAAAGATGATATTGTCGATGCCAAGCACGATCTCAAGCCCCGTGAGCGTCGCCAGGCTGATCCATGCCTCGGGTGAGGCGATCCATTCAAACATCGGTTTCCTTTGGGTGAAATTTAAGCCGTGATGATAGCGAAAGTTTGGTTAAAATTTCTAAATTTTACCGCCTTCGTGCGCGAAACTGCGCGGGGAATTTCTGCGATGCGATGCGGACGGGCTATCTTGGAATTTTACCGCAAGACTATTTCGCTAAAAGGTGCAAAGCACCGCATGCGCGGCAAAATTGCGGCGCACGGAATTTCGTGGATTAAGAGAGCGAAATTTTTGCGGCGAAATTTTAAAATTTAGGCTATAAATTTACCCGTTTTTAAGCAGGGGGGGTAGCATTATTTTCAGAATTTATCTCAAAGGAGCGAAGATGAAATATGCACTAGGTGTCGCGCTTGCGACGTTGATTTTAACAGGATGCGGCGCAGACGAAGTAGAGCTCGTGAAAAACTACACTTTGCCCGATTTTAAATCTATGAGTATCGGCACGGCAATCGAGGGCTCGAAAATGTGTAAAAATATCACGTGGAGCAGAGAGGAAAACGGCGGATTAAAGACAGTCAAAATGGTTTGCGACTTGGATATGGAGAAAGTACTGGCAAATATTATAGAATCAAATAAAAAGCGCGAGCAAGATATGTTGAGCCGTATTTTAGATAGCGCTATGATCTTTTATGGAGGAAAGACTTATGATAAGCAAGATCTGCTTAAGATAGCGAACGAGCATTGCAAAATAAACGATGCGAAATTTCAAGAAACGATCAAGACTAAAGGGAAAATAGCTTATGACGATCAAAAAATGCTAGTTGATTGTGACGATAAGCTAAAAGATGAAATATTAAAGCCCGGCGATTCTAGAATTAACGAAACAAATTCTATGGGTGAGATTATGATGTTTTTGAAAGAAGCCGTTTATTTATCTCAGCTAACACCCGAACAAGAAAAAGCGCAGCTAGGAAAAGCGGCAAAGCTATCATCCTCCACGATTGAACTAAATTTTGTGGTAAATGCCGACAAGAGCGTAAGTCTGTCCGATAAATTTAAATTTACCCAAGACGGCAAAGAAGATTCTAATAATAGAATAAGCTCAAAAAAGATTCTTACGGGCTTCTACGAAAGATAAAAACACTTTTTACTCGCAGCTAAATTTTATGAAATTTTAAAATTTAGCCGCCATTCTTATAGCAAAATTTCATTCAAAATTTTACGTGGATTTTAAATTTAAAGCGCGATGCCTTCTCGTCGCCAAGGCTAAATTTAAATTTTAGCTTCATTGCGGCGCGGGGGCTGAATTTTCGCTGCGCGAAATTTTAAATTTTATTCAACATACCGCGCGGCGCGGATAAGCTAGCGAGCCGAGCTTGAGGTTTTAGATAAATTCGACCTTATACGGGCCCTTACAAGATACGAAAGTACGGGTTAAAATTCCTGCAAGCAGCGCAAGAGTAGACTATAGCCGAGAGCGCAGGCTGTGGGCTATTAAATTTCTTGCTAGCTAGGCAAAAAGCGTATTCGCCTGCCAAAACTAGCGATTGTCGTATCGGCTAAAATCGGCGTGCTTTGCATTCAAATATGAGTTTCGGCGTGGTCTGCCGACGGAGTATCAACCGAAATCGGCGGTTTTCCTCGCCAATAAAGCAGGCTTATTGCCGCGTTAATCAAACAGCGAGGGTTGCAGCGATTTGATCTTGTAGCTTGTGCGGTGAAACGGCGTGAGCCCGTAGCGTTCGATCGCCGCGATGTGCGTGCGCGAGCCGTAGCCTTTGTTTTGCACGAAGCCGTATTGCGGGTAGCGCTGCGCGAGCTCATACATCGTGCGGTCGCGCGTGACTTTGGCGAGGATGCTCGCCGCGCTTACTTCGGCGATTTGCGCGTCGGCCTTTACGAGCGTTTGAAGCCCGCGTACGCCGAAGGTTGCGTTGCCGTCGTAGATGATCTGTCCGCTAAAATCCCCAAAATACGCGAGAATCTGCTCAAGCGCCGATCTTAGACATGCGCTGAGTCCGATCTCATCGACCTGTGCGCTTGAAATTTCGACGATTTTGTAGCGCGAGTTTTTGGTGATTACGGCGTAGAGCTCCTCGCGCCGCTTTTCGCTTAGCTTTTTGCTATCGGCAAGGCCTGCGATCTCGCGTTGCAGCACACATCCCGCGACGCAAAGCGGTCCTGCAAGGCAGCCGCGCCCCGCCTCGTCGATGCCGCAAATTTGCCCGCTCACTGCGCGTCCTTTCGCACGACTGGCGCGGCCCCGCTTAGCAGGTCGTGTAAATTCAGCCTATCTTTGCGAAAAAAGCAGATCAAAAGCCCGATGACGCTAAAGCCTGCAAAAACGAAGCACGCAAAGCGAGCCAGCGCCCTAAAGAAGCTTACTTTGCGCCCGCTGCGAACATCGATGAGGTAAAGCCCCGCCAGCTTGTAGCCTGGCGTCTGGGCGCTGCGGGCGTAAAATGCCGCGCAAATAGCGCCGTATGCGAGCCATATAAGCGCGATTGCAGCTTGGTTGCGCCACAGAGCCTCTTTCGAGCCCAAGACGAGATAGGTAACGCCGTAGAACAGGGGCATCGCGATGATGAAAAGATCGACGATGAAGGCCTTTATGCGCAGAAAAATCGGTGAAATTTTAGCTTTTTGTTTTGCCATTTTGATCCATTTTGGATTAAATTTTAAAATTCCGGCGCGCTAAATTTAGAGCCTAGAGGATAAGATTTAATCTCGTTGCGGTTTGTTAGCAGCAAATCGGCGCCTAGTTTCCGCGACTACCGGGCTTGATTGCCTTGCTTCCGGCGGCACAAAGCGGGCAAGTCGCGGGCTCGTAAATTTCAAACTCGAAATTGCCTAGCGCAAAAAACGGCTTATCCGCGGGCAGCTTGGCGCCAGCCTTTGCACTGCTGCCCGCTAAATTTGCAACCTTGCAAAATCCGCGATTGGCAAGCGCGGCAAAGCCCACGACCTCGCCGCCGAGGTTTTCGATGAGCCTGGCGCTCTCAAGAGCCGAGCCGCCCGTCGTGATGATGTCCTCACAGATGATAAATCTCTCGCCCTTATGCACTTCAAAGCCGCGGCGCAGGCTCATTACGCGATCTACGCGCTCAGTAAAGATGAAGCGTTTTTTTGCCACGCGAGCTAGCTCGTAGCCCGCTAAAATTCCGCCCAGCGCGGGCGAGCAGACGCTATCAAACTCCACGCCCGCTTTTTCGATGATCGCGGCAAGTTCGTCTGCGAGCCGTCCTGCGAGCTGCGGATTTTCTAGTACTTTTGCGCTTTGGAGGTAAAACTGCGAGTGGTTGCCGCTTGAAAGCAGAAAATGCCCCTGCAGATACGCGCCGCAGTCGCGATAGATTTTTTCTATATTCACAGCTCAGACCTTCAAAAGCTCGGCTTCTTTGGCCTTGACTGCGTCGTCGATCTTGCTTGAGTAGGAGTCGGTGATCTTTTGCACCTCGTCGTAGCCCTTTTTAGCGTCGTCTTCAGAGATCGCTTTGTCTTTTTCGAGCTTTTTGATCTCGTCGTTGGCGTCTTTGCGGACGTTGCGAATGCCGATTTTGGCCTTCTCGCCCATCGCTTTAGCCTTTTTGGCGTTTTCTTGGCGCTGATCGAGCGTCATCGGCGGGAAAAAGAGCTTCACGCTCTCGCCGTCGTTAGTCGGATTAACGCCGATATTTGCCGCTGCGATCGCGCTTTCGATCGCCTTTAGCATCGGCTTTTCCCACGGCGTGATCGAGATCGTGACCGCATCGGTCGAAAGGACGGTCGCGACCTGATTTAGCGGAGTTTGCGAGCCGTAATAATCCACGAAAATATGATCCAGGATCGCCACGCTCACTTTGCCGGTGCGTAGCGTCGTAAAGTCCTTTTTCAAAGCCTCGATAGCTCGATCGCCGTTTGCTCTTTGCTCTTTATAGATAGCTTCTAGCATTCAAATCCTTTAAATAAAATTTGCGGAATTATAGCGTTAAAAAAATAAGAATAGCATTTAAAAGCGCGGATTTTGCGCTTTTAAATTTTAAAATTTAGAGTTTATTTGGTTGTGTTTTGATCTGCGGAAGCGGCGCTGGCATTGGTATCACTTGATGCTTGCGACCGAGCAGGCGCGCTAGCTGCGGCGGTATCGGTAGCAGGAGCTGCGGGCGCTTCGATTTTCGTATCCGTCGCATTGGTCTCGCCGCTAATTATAGAATTTGACTCAGTGCTTGCAGGAGCGAAATTAGGCTTTATGCCAGAAGTAGGGATAGACGGCACGCCAGGGACAGCGTTTGGTACGGATTTAGTAGCATTTGCTTCGATCTTTACGCGATCGACTACGGAAGATTTAGCGTCTTGCTGATAGAAATATGCAAGCACGAGCGTATTTATCACAAATAAAATTCCCATCGCGGCGGTAAATTTAGCTAAAAATCCCGCCGGACCCTTTGCTCCGAATAAGCTTTCGTTGCTTCCGCTGTATGCACCGAGACCTATGGATGAGCTTTTTTGTAATAATACCGAAACGGTGATGATGACGGCAAAAACGACCTGCAAAACCAAAAATAACGTAGTCACTATAAAAACCTTTTGAAAAAATTGAATTCGCGATTATAATAAAAGATTTATAAATTTTAAGTTAAGAGTGCACCGCACGAAGCGGTGCATAGAATTTAGTCTCTGCTTGCGCCGAAAATTCTTAGTAGCGCAAGGAAGAGGTTGTAGATGTTTAGATACATACTCACGGCGGCCATTATAGGTGAGGCATAGGTGCCGTTTATGATATTTTTAGTATCGTAGATGATATACATCGAAAAGACTAAAGCCGAAAACGCCGCAATCGCTAGATCAAGCATAGAGCTTCTGAAAAAGAAATAGTTCAAAAGGCTTAGGCCGATAATGGCTATAAGCGATATGAATAGCGGCTTGCCCCACGAATCGAAGCGGGTTTTGGTATTCATTGCATAAACGGTAAGCGCACCGAAAGTCACCGCAGTAGCTACGAAAGCCTGCGTCACTACGCTACCTGCGCCCGCTGCGATATATATAGCGATCAGTTTGCCTATAGTAAGACCGGTAATAAAGGTAAATGCAAAAAGCAAAACCAGCGCGATCGTGTTGGCGCCGCGATTTACGGCTGCTTGCATACCGAAGATCAGCCCCATTAAAACTACCAGATATAAAATCGGATGAAGAGCCAAGCTCACGCCGAAACTCATCGCCACAAAAGCCCCTGCCGCCGCAGCTATCATAGAAGCGGTTAAAAGCGCATAGGTTTGTTTGATAGTCTGAGAGATTCGTCCTTGTTCCAGTGATGCGTCCGATAGCTCATAGCCGTCCGCGTAATTTCGTCTGTCGTATAGACTCATATTTTCTCCTTCTTTTGATTTATGAGCGGGGAGTTTAGCGAAAATTTGGTAAATATATAATTAAAAATTTCCGGAATTCTATCTATTTATGAAAGTAATATATAATTCCCGACTTTTTTAAGGAGAAAGTATGCCCAGCCAGTTAATAAATGGAGCTATTAAATTTATGGAAGAAAATTTTGCCGAGCATGCCGAGCTTTTCGGAAGTCTGGCAAATCATCAAAAACCTCACACGCTTTTTATCGGCTGCTCTGACTCGCGCGTGGTGCCGAGCCTAATTACTTCGACGCTTCCGGGCGAGCTTTTCGTCGTGCGAAATATCGCAAACGTCGTTCCTCCATACCGCATTAGCGAGGAATTTTTAGCAACTACTTCGGCGATTGAATACGCACTATATTCGCTAAATATCAAGAATATCATCGTTTGTGGGCACAGCAACTGCGGTGGCTGCGCGGCGCTGTTTTATGACGCAAAAAAGCTCGAAAAAATTCCAAACGTAAGGCGCTGGCTAAATTTAATGCAGCCTGTAAAAGACGAGGTCGAAAAGCTAAAAGACCTCGGCACCGACAAGCGTGAGTGGATAACCGAGCGACTAAATATTATAAATTCCATGCAAAATTTACTTAGCTTTCCTGGCATCAAATATGCCTACAAAAACGGCGAGATTAAAATTTACGGCTGGCACTACGTCATCGAAACGGGCGAACTATTCAACTACGACGACGAAGGCGCACATTTTACGCTATTAAATAAGGGAATGGATTATGAAAAAATCTATAATCAGCTTTTTAACGATTAGTCTTTTTAGCGCTGCTTTAGCGTTTGCAGACCTCAACACGACCGGTGAGGGAAGCTTTGTAGAGACGAATTCTTCTACTCCAGAGGCAAATCTTACTTTAGAAAACAACAAAACCGAGATCAAAAAAGAAGTCGCTAAAATTCTATCCAAATCCCTCGGTGCGGAGGATGGCAATAAAACCGAAGTAATAAATATGATCGCAGAAAAGGTCGCTAAAACGGAGACTTCGCAGAAAAAAGCTCCTAATGGAGAGACGCTTATCTCTGTAATCAAAGAGATTAAAAAGCTAAATTTGCAGCGTAGCTCCCTGCTTAACGGCGGCGACGCCAACGCGAGCAAAAACGAACTGGACGCCATCGACCGCAATAAAGCTAAGCTCTTTGATCGCCTGCCTTTCGCGATTACGCAGCAGGATATGGATATCGAAAGCATAATGTCGTATGCGCAAAATAAAAAGAACATCCAAACTACGCTCAAAAAATACGCCAAAAAGCAGAGCTCTCCCGAATACGTAAATGCAAGCGCGGATTTGGAAAAAATGGAGATGGCAGAGATCTTTTATACCTCGCTTATGAAAATTGAGGATATGTTTGTAAACGGCGCAAGCAGAAGTGCGCTTGAAAGCGAGCTAAGTAGCACGCTACTAAATATCCAAACTAGGGATTTTAGCAAACTTAATGATTTGAAAAATAATCTAAGCAGTCAAGAGCAGATAGACGCCTTAGAGTCTAAAATCAACGATTTGAAAAACGACAAGCAGACCTACGACGAGGTGCTTACGTATCTGTCGCGAAATAGCGATCTGCTCGCAAGCAGCGTGGTTTTTACGAGCTTAAATTTTAAATCTGTGATTGATTATATCAACGATAAAATTCCGTTTAAGCTCAGCCACGTAAATTTCGGCAAACTCATTCTAATCACGCTGATTACACTATTTTTCTACTCGCTTCGTAGGCTGCTTGCCAACATCATCTATTTCGTATTTAAATTCTTTAATAAAAGCTTTTCGCTGGATAGCGAAACTCTAAAAACGCAAGTAGTAGGCATCATCAAGCGTCCGATGGGTATTTTACTGATCGCTTATTCAGTTGATATCTGTCTTAGTATATTTTATTATCCGGCGCCTGTGCCGATAAAATTTGCAAATTTATTCTCGATCGTTTACGTGGTACTTTGGGCATGGCTCATCATCGAAATCATCGATGGTTACGGTATTGTTGTGCTTGGAAACATCACGAAAAAAGGCGTCAGAAAAGATATCATAAATCTGGTTGTTAAAATTCTATACGTCATCGTAATCATCATCGCCGCACTTTTAGTGCTAAAGCGTCTGGGCTTTGACATCTCGGCGCTTATGGCATCTCTTGGAATCGGCGGACTTGCGATCGCGTTTGCGACCAAGGACATCATCGCGAATTTCTTCTCATCCGTGATGCTATTGTTTGATAACTCGTTCTCGCAAGGTGATTGGGTCGTATTAGGAGACATAGAAGGAAACGTCGTAGAAACAGGCTTCAGAAAGACGACGATCAGAACCTTTGACAACGCTCTTGTTTTTGTGCCGAATTCCAACATAATGGCGCAAAATATCAAAAACTGGAGCCGCAGGAAGGTAGGGCGGAATTTAAAGCTTACCGTGGGCGTCGAATATGGTGCGAGCACGGCTCAACTGCGAAAGTGCGTAAACGACATAAAAGAGATGTTAAAATCTCACCCAGGCATCGCTCAATCTGCCGATACAGCGCTAAATTCTAAAGATTTTCGTATGCGCTATAGACAGAACATGGTTTCTATCGACGATTTAGCGGGCTATAAAAGCACCATGTTCGTGGCGCTAGATAGCTTTGGCGATTCGTCCATTAATATTTTAGTTTACTGCTTCACAAAAACCGTAATATGGGCAAATTTCATCCAAACGAAAGAGGATGTTTTATTTAAAATAATGGAGATCGTGGAGCAAAACGGACTATCGTTTGCCTTCCCATCGCAGAGCGTTTATATCGAAAATATCCCGGAAATAGCAAGCGAATGCGTAAAATCAAAAGTAAATTCCAACGACAAAGGAGAGCAAAATGGCTGATTTCGATGACTTCGAAGACGAAGAGTTCGATGAGGACGAATACGAGGACGATGATCTAATCGGAGGCGACGAGAGTTACAACTACAACTACGACGAGGACGATTACAGCTACGAAGACGACGATGGTTTCAACGATTATAGCGATTTGGACAGCGAGGATTATTAGTGTTTAGATCCAGGGCATTGCCTTTTGATCCGCGCGCGAATAAAATCGCTAGCCTGCAAAGCTTAAAATTTCACCACGGCGGGCTTTGCGAGGACTACGTCTCCACCCTAAATCGAGATATAGCGGACACGCCGATACAAAACGCGGATCTTTTTACGATCATTACGCAGTCTTTCAGGGAGGCGCACGGCGAGGAGTGCGAGTTTTCGCAAATTTCAAAGCTTTATAAAATTTGCCTAGGTTTTAGCCGTATTTTTAACAACGCCTCTGAAATTTACAACCACGATTTTTACTTCGACTGTATCGCGCAGCCAAGCGAGCCTAGCGGCGAGCTCGCGGACGCTTTAGCTCAGGCTTTCGGCGGGATGGAAAATTTTAAAAGCGAGTTTTTAAAGCGCGCACTGGGGCTTTTCGGTAGCGGCTGGTGCTGGCTCACGTGCGACGAGCGCGGCGCAAATTTAGAAATCATCACGACGCAAAATGCGGACACGCCGATCGTGCATGGTAAAATTCCGCTTTTAGCCTGCGATCTTTGGGAGCACGCCTATTATGCCGATCATCAAAATGCGCGCAAGTTCTACGTGGAGAGCTTCTTGCATTTTGCCGACTTCGGCTTCGCAAGCGACGCCTACTTCCAGGCGAAAAAGCAAGGACTTGACTCCGTAAAGCTCTACATCAGCGAGCTTCACCCCGCCGCATCTTCGCGCTGCGATTGCGGCTGTTGCGGGTAGATTTGGGTTTTTGCTGCGCAAACTTTAGCGCTGCGGATTTTCGGTTCTCTATGCCCGCCGCGCGCTAAATTTCAAGCGCCTTCCGCTTCTTGGCGTCTATATTTTGCCTCGCGAATACTGCATCGTATCGCCCGTGGCGTCGCGAGACCTTAGGCTTGCTATCTCGCCGTATAAAATTTACGTGGATTTTGATCTTGAGCTCATTTGGCGTCCACGGATTAAAATTTAAGATTTTTAATTTGAAGTTTGCTTGACTATAGTTCACCGCTCGTTACGCGCCAAATTCCGAGTGCTTCTCCTTTTCAGCGCTTATATCTTGTGCGTAAATACCACGTTGCACGGACTCCTATACGAAATTTAGCTCTATCTGACTCTGCTTTCTTAAAATTTTTGCCACCCGCGCATTGAAATTTAACGCTACGAGCGAACACCACGCAAAATTTTAAAGTTGCAAATAAGCCCATGAAATTTTCATACCGAAATAAGCAGCGCATTCTTTGCTTCCGTAATTATATAGAGAGGCACTCTCTGCCTCCCTGCTTTGTTCACCCATGCCCTATTCGTAAAATTTTGTTTAGTAAAGCGGTCGGCAAATTTTAAAATATCAGCTAGATTAAATTTGCCGCGCCAAAGACAAGGTCGCGGTAAATTTGAAATTTGGACCTGAATAGTACGGATTGCGGCTTGCGAACCGCGGGCTAAATTTAACAAAATTTGATCGTCAAATTTTACTTTTTGGCAGTTAAAATTTTTAGCGTCGTTTCGGCTTAAAATTTCGCTTTAAATTTTAAAAATTTGCACCGCGCCAAAGTTGCTCGTTACGCGAAAAAGACAAGCCGCATCGAAACCAAGCTATGCTACGTCGGGCGTACCTGCGCGTTATGTGTGCCAAAATACAGCGTGAAATTTTAACCGCATCGGCTCAAATCACGCGGCAAGTTGCGCTGCACGAGACCTCATCAAATGCAGCAGCCGTATTCGCGTGCCGTGTAAAGCCGCTCGGCGTAGAATTTTACTCGTTTAAACGTAGCACGTCGCTATACAAATACAAAGCCGCATCATTTAAAGACGGCACTTGACGGCGCGGTATGTATAGCCGAAAACAGATGCTCAAGGTCACGCTCGCTTAAAATTTAAAGCTGCACTTCAAAAATAAAGCCATGCTCACTCGAAGCGCAAAGCCTCGTCTCTTTAAAGTGCGGAGCCGCGTCTTAATCAAATGTTAGAGACGTGAAGCAGAAATCAATCGAAACGCGAAGTCATGTCTATTTAAAGTGTAGAGCTGCGCCTAATCAAATTTACAATTGCGCTCGCTCAAGGCACGAAACCGTTCCGCTCAAAAATATTGCGCCTACAAAATGCAAAACCGCGTCTACTCAAAATTTTAAACCTTTTTAAAATTTCAAATTCACTTAAAATTTTAAAATTTAGACCGCTTTACTCCCTCGCTAGTCCGTTTTTATCGGATTTATCGCTGATTAGTTTGCCCGCTTCGTCGTATTTTTTGACGCGCACGAGCCTGCCGCGCTCAAACTCGCCCTCGGCTTCGAGCTTGCCGTCTGCGTAGTAGTGCTTCGCCGTGCCCGTCTCGAGCCCATCCTTGAACGTCACTCTAGCCTTGAGCGCGCCGTTTTCGTGATATGTTTCGTATAGCCCGTGTTTGCGTCCGTCTCTAAACATTACCTTCGCCGCAAGCGCACCGCTTGCGTAGTATTGCCGCGCCTCGCCCGTTTGGCTGTCGCGCTTGAACTCGTATTCGCCCTGTAGTGTGCCGCCCCTGTAGTATTCGTGCACGGTGCCGTCGCGCTCGCCGTCTTTGAAATTTTCGATTACACGCGTCTTACCGTCCTCGTAAAACCACTTCCAAACGCCCTGTTTGCGGTCATCCTTGTATGCGCCCGTCTGCTTTAGCG
Organism: uncultured Campylobacter sp.; assembly: GCF_937997405.1. GTDB lineage: Bacteria > Campylobacterota > Campylobacteria > Campylobacterales > Campylobacteraceae > Campylobacter_B. The sequence goes on from NZ_CALKTL010000026.1 coordinate 45,256, forward strand.
CGCCGCTTTCGTAGTACCATTTTTCCGTGCCTTGCCTCTTGCCCCCTTTATAGCTGCGCTCCCCGCGCACTTTGCCGCTTTTATAATAATCCACGTCCTTGCCGTTTCGCAGCCCGTCCTTATACGGATGGCGCGCGCTTACTTCGCCGCTTTCGTAGTAGTCGGTGAAAACGCCCTCGCGCCTATCATTTTTATACGCGCCCTGCTGATTTAGCTTGCCGCTTCCCTGATAATACAGCTTGTAAAAACCCTCGCGCTTGCCGGCTTTGTATTCGCTCTGCGATCTCAGCTCGCCGCCGTCCGCGTAGTAGCTCTTCGCGACGCCGTCGTATAGGCCGTTTTTTAGCGGATATTCGTTTGAGGGCTTATCTCTGCCGTCAAAGTAATTGCGCTCGCGCACCGCTGTGCCGTTCTTTACGTCGATCTCTCTGATAAGCGTCGGCGGCAGCGGCTTTGCTCTGGGGTAGACAACGCCCATAAAATTTACGTCGTAGAGATCCTCGGCGCTATAATGCAGCACCTTGAGCGTCCCGCTATAGGGCTTGTCCGCTACGAAATACAGGCCGTTTTTCAGGACCGGCTCGGGTTGCATTACGATTTTTGGCTCCAGAGCTTGCGCGCCTAGCGCCAAAAACGGAAGCAGAAGCAGGAACTTTAATGCGCTTGAAAAGCTAAAATTTCGCATTAAATTTAAGCCCAAATTGAGCGAATTTTGCGCGGCTTTGCAGGTTTTCATATTTTGCTTCCTTTGGCTCGGTTAAATTTGAAGAATTTTAAAATTTGAAGCTAAATTTTAGATAAATCCTCACGGAATTTGGGCTGCGGGCTTGGTTTATGATGCGGGCGGAGCGTAAGCCGTGCCCGTAAACCTGTCGCGCGCTGTTTAACGGAGCCGAGCGCTAAATTTCGGCGCGATTTAATATTTCCGCGACGATTGCCCACTCGCGCACGAGCCTTTCAAAGCTAAAATTTGCGTTTGCCGGGCTAGTCGAGGGTAGCTTGACGGGCTCTTTGCCGGTTGCGTTTAAAATTTGAGTTTTTAGGTATTTTTCGCAGATTTCATGCGCTTTGCCGCCGTTTGCGAACACCTGCACGATGCGTGCGCCGCTAAAGATCGGCTCTAAATTTGCAGGCACGACGGCGGTCATTTTGGCGTCGCTCGAGCCCTTGATTTCGCAGCAGATCGCCGCGTCGTAGACGGCGATGCCGCGGGCGAGCAGGAATTTTATCTTTTCGTCCATGCTCGCAGGCGGCGGCGCGTTTAAAATTTGCGCCAGCACCCGCCAGAAGCGATTTTGCGGATTTGCGTAGTAAAAGCCCAGCTCGCGAGAAACTACGGAGGGAAAGGAGCCGAGGATTAAAATTTTAGAATTTTGATCGAAAATCGGCTTAAAAGGATGGGTTTGGGTTTTATTCATTTTTATGCATTTAAATATCTATAATATTTTAATTCTTAAAAATATTAGATAAAAATTTACAGTTTGTTGAAATTTTGAATATAAATTATTCAGATATTCATATTTTGTATATAACAAATTACTGCTACAAAAAGTTGAACCAAACTTTTTAAGTTAAATATTCTAAAATAAAAAATTTTCATATCATTTGAATAAATTACAAAAAATTGATATAATTATGATGTAAAGTAATTCTAAGTTTAATCTTAAAAATTTGGACAGATTTGTTCATAATTTATTGAATTATTAAAGATAAAAAATATTTATTGTTAATTTATTATTTTGAAGGAGGAATAATGATTTCGTTAATTTTGGCAGCTGGAAAAGGAACTCGAATGAAATCTGAACAATCTAAAGTTCTACACAAAGTAAATGGTGTTACAATGATTAAAAGGGTAGTTAATGTGCTAGAAAATATCGGGAATGATAAAAATATTTTTATTCTTGGACATAAAAAGGAAGATGTTCTAGCGGAAATGGGGAATGTTGACTATGTTACACAGGAAGAACAGCTTGGTACAGGGCATGCAGTTTTAATTGCAAAGGATAAAATTCAGGAATATGGTGAGGATGTGCTTATCACTTATGGTGATACACCTTTATTAAAGGAAGAAACATTGGAAGAATTAAAAAAAGTGTTTGAGGAAAAAAATCTTGACTGTATTGTGCTTTCGTGTAAAGTGAAAAATCCGTTTGGATATGGAAGAATTGTTAAGGAAAATGGTAAAATTTCAAATATTGTGGAAGAAAAAGAAGCAAATGAAAAAGAGAAAAAAATAGATGAAATTAATACAGGTGTGTATATTTTCAAAAATGAAAGTTTGCTTTACGCAATAGAAAAAATTGATAATAACAATTCAAAAGGTGAATATTATTTAACAGATGCCATAAAAATCTTGACAAATGAAAATTATAATGTGGATAGTTTTCAAATTGAAGATGAAGATGAAATTTTGGGAGTAAATTCAAAAGTTCAATTAGCACAGGCGGATAAAATTTTACGAAACAGAAAAAATATTGAGCTTATGGATAGCGGAGTTATTCTAATTGACCCTGATAATGTTGAAATTGGGCAGGATACAGTTATTTATCCAAATGTTACAATTCAAGGAAATACAAAAATTGGAAAAAATTGTGAAATTTTAGGAAATACTAGAATTGAAAATTCCGTAATTGCTGATAATGTAAAAATAGAGGCTTCTGTTGTGGAACAGTCTACTCTTGAAGAAGGTGTAACTGTCGGACCATTTGCACATTTACGTCCAAAAGCATATTTGAAAGAAACTGTACATGTAGGAAACTTTGTAGAAATAAAGAATGCTACGCTTGAAAAAGGTGTGAAAACAGGACATTTAACTTATATTGGAGATGCTGAAATTGGTGAAGATACAAATGTTGGTGCAGGAACGATTACTTGTAACTATGATGGAAAAAATAAACATAAGACAAAAATTGGTAAAAATGCCTTTATTGGAAGCAATTCAATAATTGTAGCACCTGTAGAAATCGGAGACAAAGTGCTAACTGCCGCAGGTTCTGTTATTACAAAGAATATTCCTAATGAAGCACTTGCATTTGGAAGGGCAAAACAGGTAAATAAAGAAAAAAATAAGTAAAACATTTTGAAAAATGTCAAAAAATCAGAAAATGTTATAAAACATTTATTATGTAAATTTAATACCTTATAACTTAATGGAAAATAAAAATATTTTAATAAAAATTCAAAATATAGAGAGAAAGGGAAATGAAATGATAACATTAACCAAG
>NZ_CALKTL010000027.1 GCF_937997405.1 uncultured Campylobacter sp.
AAATCGACGAAGAGATCATCAGGACCTTTTTGTATCACATCGACCTTGAGGAGCAAAGGTGGCAGGAGTATAAAGAGCACTAAACTTGCTCAAATTTACGAGCAAGCTTAGGCAGATGCTTTAAATTTAGGCTCTATTTACCTTGTCCACCCGCACGAACGCCCAGTGCATAAAATCGCGTTCTGGCTCGTATTTGCCGCTGTTAAAATACTCCGCCAGCCGCGCCTCCTCAGCTTCGCTTAGCTCGCCGCCAAGCCCCCAGCGCGTCTTTTGGATGAGTTCCTCGGCACTCGAAGCAGGACCTGCATGACACCTGGCTTTGATGTAGCTAAGGCTCGGCAAATAACCCATTTGAAACAAGATGTTTAAAAGATATACAAAGTCGGGCTTTTGCTCCACCTTGCGCCCTATCGCGCCCAAAACGTCCTCGTCTACGAAGCTGCCGCCTACCTTAAACATGATGTAAAGCGATTTTTTGGTCTTTGAAAGAAGCTTACTAAGCGCGGTTTTTAGATCGTCCACTTCAAGGCAGCGCGAGGCCAAAACCACGTCGCACTCAGGCACGTCCGACCAGTCGTCCTCAAAAGCTTTTTGCGCGAATTTAACGTTTTTAACGCCGTAAATTTGAGTGTTCTTGCGGGCGAATTCAAGCATCTTAGGCGAAAAGTCGTAGCCGTAAATTTGATCTACTTTTTTGGCCGCCAGCACGCTTAGCGCGCCCGCGCCGCACGCAAAATCAAGCAGCGTGGAGACGTCCATAAAATCAACCTTGTCTATAAACTCGCGCGCGTAGGCGCTTTTCATCACGCCCTCGTTAAAGCTGGGCGCCTTTTTGTCCCAGTCCGCGGCAAATTTTTTGCCAAACGAGCTTCTTGCCTTTTGCGCCTTATAAAGCGCGTCAAAGTCGATTTCATCGTAGTTTGAAGCCAAAATCATAATTATCCTTTCTAAAATTTTGCGAGCAGATCGAACCGATTTTTCGTTAAATTTTAGCGCAAATTTATACGCCACGCCCAAACCCGCCTGAAATTTCAAACCGCCCGGCGAGAAATACTAAGGCAAGCCCACCCCTGCGTATTTTATATGCTCGAAATTCTTTAAATTTTCACCGAACGATCGAAGCTAAATTTTAGAAAGTCCGCTCATAAATCAAAATTTTAGTCTGCCACCTGCGCTTGTTTGCTCCGCCTTTAAATTACCGCTCAAACTTATTGCGAGGCCTCCAGCCTAGCCGCTATCACCTTTTGCATCGCTTGATTTTTCTTGTTTTTGGCTAAAATTTGCAGCCTCCTTTTGCCGATGCGTTTGTCGGCGGCCTTTAGGATATTTGCAAGCCCCATTCATCGGCACCAAAGTGCTTTGCAAACAGTTCATCTTTGGGTGTGTCGATATATTCGCGAATAAGCTCGCCGATGTCGCTTATGTCGTTACCATACGGATAAATTTTCGTTAGAGCGCCCTGTGCTAGGCTTTTTACGCCGCCGCTTTTTTGCACGAAATCTTTCGGGTAGTCAAAAATAATCTCACCCGCAAGCGTGATAAAATATCGCGGCAAATCCGTGCTGCCGCGCCTGCTTTGCATCCTATAAACCGTGCAGTGGAGCTTAAAATCAATGTTTTCATCCACGAGCTCGTAAAGCCGTTTTTGAAGCTTGCTTCAACGTTTCATTTTGCCCCCTTATCTATTTGTCGCCTCTTGCGGTTTCGCGCGTAGCTTTTGCCGCCCTTTGCGACGATCGCACTTGAAAGCTGCGCGCCTTTTCTATTTTTTGAAAATCCGCTTTGTAAAATTCTGCCACGCTAAACGCTCTCCCAAAATCTAGACTCCGTCTTGATCGCGCCTCGGTTTTTATCGCGTAAAATTTGCAAAAATTCTTTAAAGTTTGGCGTAAAAATCGAAGCGGCGGGCGCAAATTTATATTCGCTCGCGCCGTCTTGCTCGGGCTTGTCCGCGCCGCCAAGTTCAAGCTCGCTCGTGCCACCTGCAAAGCGGATCCGCCAAATCCTAGCATGATTTATCCGTATTTTTGTGACTTCAAGCGCTAAAATTTGCTCAAATTTATATCTCGCCGCGAGCTTTTGTCCGTCAAAAATGTAGATGAAATCCTGATCGAACCAAAGGCTCTCGCACGAGATAAAAAATCGCTCCAGCCAAAAGAAAAACGGTCGCACGGAAAGCCTTTTTACCGCGCTTGCTTCGCTTATCCCATCTATCGCGGCAAGCCGGCGCGAGCTAAGCTTGCGAGGATTGCGCCGAAGGAGCGCCCAAACAATCCCGCCCAGAAGTAAAACGCTAAAAATTACGATTAAAATTTGAATTAAAGCTTCAGCCATTTAAAATTTTAAGTCCTTTTACAAATGCAAATTTCGCCTCCGTATCGCTCCAAAACGAACTTCTGCTAAAATCCGCCTCCGCGCCGTTTGCAAGCTCCTCATAAAGCTTATAAAATCGCCCTTTGTAGGTGCAATCGCTTAGGCAGACGTTGAAAAACGCCTCCGCCGCATCCCTACCGCCGAAATAATAGATAAAGTAGATCGGGCGCAGATCGAAGGCGCTTAGATTTTTGTTAAATTTAGCCACATGCCGCATCATAAACTCCACCGCCTTTTGTTTATCCTCAAAAAGCTCAAAAATAGGCAGCGCGTAGTCCTTGATAGCTGCGCTAATCTCCCGCACGCTGAGCTCAAAGCTAGCGCCCGCTAGCTGCCAGTCGCGAAACTGTTTGCGCGGCGTGAGATGGCCCAGGTGCGATACGAAAACAAGATCGGTCGAGTAGGACAGCTCCTCTTGCATTAGCTTTTTTAGGCGCTTGCAGTAGATCGCGATCTGCGGCAGGATGCTCACGCTGCCTGAGTAATTGCGCATGCTGGAGCCAAAATAAATTTCAAACGAAATCTCCTTATCGCTTGCAAGCTTCGTTAGTTTTTGCCCCTTTTGCGTGGGCTTGAAGTACGTAAAATTTGCCGCGATCTCATTGCAGCCGTTTAAAAATATCTCGCGCGGAGTCATGATAATTTATCGTTTAAATTTAGGCGTTTTGCTCGCTAGCAATTCGGTTTGCTGCTTACATTGCCGCGGCCGCGATTCGCAGCTTGGCGTTTTATCGGCGCGCCGTTTTGCCGCCGAGAAGTTATTCTATGTGCGCAATTTTACCCCAATTCGGCTAAATTTAACGGCGCTACGCGCCCGTAAAATTTATAATCTATCCTCATATCTTTCGTAGTTTATGCCGTAGATTTTATCGATATTTTCGGCGTTTATGAGCCGCTCGCTGCGGCCGAAGGCTAAAATTTCGCCGTCTTTTATAAACAGCGTCAAATTTGAAACGAACTTCGCGTGGCGCGGGTAGTGCGTCGTCTGCACGAAGGTGTAGCCCTCATCTCCCAGCGCTTTTATCATCTCGAGCAGCCTAATTTGATTGCCAAAATCCAGCCCGTTTGTAGGCTCGTCCATAAAGATCACTTTCGCGCCCTGAACCAGCGTGCGCGCGATATACGCCAGCTGCCGCCACTTGAAATTTTGCCTTTTAAGATTCTGTCTTTATATGGATTGCGCTTAGAATTTTATATCGTCGCGTTTTTGAAATTTGTATCGCTGCAAATAAAATTTTATCGAGGTTTAAAATTTGATGCCGTGTTGTTGCGCTGCGTAAAATTTCAATAACGCGCTAAATTTTAAGCGGCGCGTAAAATCAAGCATTGCGCTAAATTTCAAGTTACGCGCCGAATTTAGCTCGCGCGACAAATCAAACGCACCGCCTAATAAAGCGGTATAAAATTTGCTCGCGCGATAAAGCCCGTCCTTCGGGGCCTAGGCGTATAAAATTCTACCCAGGCGGATCATGTTCGAGCCGCATTTGATCGCGAGCTCAAAATCATCGCTCATCCCCATCGAGCAGATCTGCGCGCCGTGCGGCACGAGCGCATCAAAGATCTCGCGGCTCACCTCGAAGCTTCGCGCGATCTGCGCGGGTTCGCTCACGTGCGCTCCGATGCTCATCACGCCGATTAAATTTAGATTTTTGCACTCCTGCTTGATGCGCAAAAACTCCTCCACCGCGCGGTTTTTATCGAGCCCAGTTTTGGAGCTCTCGCCCGCAGCGTTGATCTCCAGCAGCGTATCTAGCGGATAAGTTAGCCGCTTATTTACGGCAAGCGCGAGCTCGCAACTGTTGCAGCTCTGCCACAGCGTCGGGCGCAGAGCGATGAGCTGATTGATTTTGTTGCTTTGCAGCGTTCCGATGAAGTGCCACTTTAGCGGCAGTTCGCGCAGTAGCTCGCTTTTGTGCTTTAGCTCCTGCACTCTGTTTTCGCCAAACGCGATCTGTCCTTGCGAATACAGCTCGCGCACCTCATCCGTGCCTACGTTTTTACTCACCGCGACGAGCTGCACTTCGCCTGCGCCTGCTTTTGCAGCCTCAATGCGCTTTAAAATTTCATCCAGTCTCATTTGTAAAATCCCAAAATTCTAGCGAAATCATTTAGCACCGTAAATATCATCAAAAGCGCCAAAATCCCCATGCCTACGTAGCTGGCACCCACGAATACCCGCTTTGGCACCGGGCGGCGGAAGATGAGCTCAAATAGATTAAACGCGATGTGCCCGCCGTCGAGCGCTGGGATCGGAAAGAGGTTGATGAGCCCTAAATTTACCGATATTAGCGCCACAAGCGCGAGCAGGACCGCCGCGCCGTAATCGACCGCCTTTGAGGTGATGTCCGTAATGGCGACGATGCCGCCCATCTCCTTAGGCGAAACGACGCCGCTGGCGAGCTTTTCTAGACCCACCAAGATGAGTTTTGATGCCTCTACCGTCTGATCCCACGCGAAGCTAAGCGAGCGAGCACCTTTGTGATACAGCGTCACGGTCGCGTTGTAATCGGGCGAAATGCCGATGAGCGGCACTCTTATGCTCTCGCGCCAGATGGTTTTTTTCTCGCCGAGCTTTGGCGTGAGCTGCAGGCTCAGCCGCTCGCCGCCGCGCATGATTTCTAAGCTTAGAGGTGCGGCGGTTACCTGCTTTGAGATATCGTCCCACTCGCGGATCTGCTTGCCGTCGATTGATAAAATTTCATCGTTTAGCATTAGCCCTGCGCTTGCCGCGGCGGAATTTGGCGAAATTTTACCGACCTTGGGCGCGAGCTTTTCGACGCCGATGTAGCCCAGCGCGATGTAGATCAAAAACGCAAGCAGCAGGTTAAAAAACGGCCCCGCAAAAAGTATGATTATGCGCGCGATCGGGCCTTTGGAGTTGTAGCTGTCAGGGTCTGCGCTTACTGCGGCGGGATCCAGATCCTCCTGCCCCTTAAGGCTCACGTAGCCCCCCAGAGGGATCGCGCTGATGGCGTACTGCGTAGCACCGATACGCTTGGTAAAGACCTTCTCGCCGAAGCCCACGCTAAAGACGTTCACCCCCACGCCTAGCGCCCGCGCCACCAAAAAATGCCCCAGCTCGTGGAAAAAGATGAGGAAGCTGATCGCCAGCACCGTGACCATAAAATTTATCGAGTAAAAATAAAATCCGACCGCCAGGATCGCCAGCGTTAAAATTATGCTTTTCAAATTTCAGACCTTTGTAAAAAATGGGCTAAGCTTACTATTATTTTGCAAATTTTAAGCTTAGAAAAGAGATTGTCTAAAAGCTAGCGGTATAAGCATGCTTTAAAATATATAAATTTAAAATTTTTTATTTCGCAATATCGGCAAGACGCAGATAATAATCAATTAGTTTTTGCGTATGATTTTGTTTAATTTCTTTTATGAAATTTTCCATTAAAGTAAAATTTGGATTTCCATTGCCATTGACCGGGAGCGCAATTTTTTCCTTTTTTAAAGCAGTTTGAGAGCACATTTGATTAAAAGAATAACGATCTCCAAAGGACTTATTTAAAATAGATACTATGAAAAATCCAATATTTTGATTAAGTTCAAATTTTGGTTTTAAAATATTTATACGACCATGGGATACTGCATAAAAATTTTTTGGCTGATAAAAACATTTCCCAAACATATCTACACTTAAAGAATTACCATCGAATTTTTCACTTAGCTCATCACAATTTTGCACATACGCAACTATCCCATTATTAAAATTCCCAGAGCTTATTAAAGGATTGTTTCCACTTTGAAGTCTTTTAGCTTGTAAATCACCTTTGGCTAGCAGAATTTCAAACAAATTTGCAAGTTCAAACTCATCCCATTTGCAATTAAGTTTACCAAAAAGACTTGCAGCTATTCGCATAATAGCCTCTTGGATATAATTTGCCAAATGTGAATTCGTAATAAAAACATCGCCGTTAGGCGAATTATTCTCTCTCTCTCTCTCTCTCTCTCTCGAAGGGCAAGCGCGTTATGATATAAAATCAGTTTTTGCATTTTAGCTTCTATACTTTTTATATAATTTTCCATAAAATTAAAATCAATCATATCGTTAGTTACAGGAAGCCTTATGTATGACTTTTTTAAATCGGTACTCGAAATTTGATCATTATAAACGCCATTGAATGATTTTTTAAATAGATTTACCAAAAATAAAGCAGTGTATTTATTAAGCATATATCCTATTGGCTTTAAACTATGAACTTTCATATCTAAACTCGCCTTATACGGATGATAAAAACAAGTTCCCAAAAAAGAAAAAGATTCTTGAACTCTGTAATTATTTGACGACAAATCATTATAATATCCAGAAATGCCATTATTTAAATTTGTCACAGATATTCTTGGAGTTTTTCCAGATTTTAATTCATTTTGTGGTATATTTGCTCCGGTTTCAACTATAAAAATATCTGTTACTTTAAAATTTCTATACTCCAATTTCAAACCTTAATCTTTATCTCGTCATCGTCTAAATTTATCTCACTTCCATATAAAACACTATCCAAAATAGTTTTTTTAAACTCCTTTTTATCGATACCGTTTTCAAAAAGCATATAATCAAGCACGACTTTTTTAAAATCTTGCTCGGTTATCTCAAATTTAGGCTCGGGCATTTTATATTGCAAGCTCTCATTCGGCTTTATCCACTGGCAGCTTTCATCGCCGCCTTGTTTATATATTACATCTACCCAGTAATCTTCAAGTTCTTGCCATTTGCCTTTTAAGTCATGACGTCCTTGATTTTTAACGGTTTCCAGCCCGTCTTCTTTTATATAACAACCAAAAATTTCCTTGTTTCCTTGCGGCTCATGCGCTTTAAATATAAAAATCGATGTTTCATTCGCGCCTTTCATGCGAGCAAAAACTTCTTTTGGGAGTTTGATGATTTTTAAAAGAGAATGTTTTTTGAGCCATTTTAAAACTTGTTTGCGACCCACTTCAAGTTTATTGCTTGGTAATAAAAACGCGCAAATCGCGCCATCCTCAACATTATCAAGTACGTTTTTTACTATTTTTAAGCAACCAAATTTATTTTCATAAGGTGGATTCATCAAAACTTTTGTGATATTTTTGCTTTTTATCCATTCGCAGGCTGCCTCGCTTCTAGCATCGTCATGAGTCAAATTGGTTTTCCCGTCTTTATGGATTAACATATTCGCACAAGCTAGAGCAAATAGCTCTTTATCAAATTCTATTCCAAAAAGTCTATCATTTTGTATAATTTTAACCGCGCTTTCATTGAAATTTCCGCCGACTTCGTTTATCATATTATTCATAGCTTTTACTAAAAATGCACCGCTACCGCAGCATGCGTCTAAAATTTTATCTTTGTAGCTAACGTTCGCGATACGATACATTAGACTTGTAATATGATCCGGCGTAAAAACTTGACCCGCTTCGCTCTTGCCCTTATAGCGAGTAAATTCGTTAAAGAAAATTCCCATAACGTCTTCGCCGTTCCAACTTTCGGCTTTTATATAGCCTGAAATCGAAACAACATCGTCGATAAAGCTATCAATTGCTTTTTGATTTTTTGTGTAGTTAAAACTAATTAAATTAAACTGCTCTTTTATAATGTCTAGCTTTAAATTTAATGCCTTTTGCTCACTATACGAGCTTTCAAGAGTTTTTATGATCTCGCTTTGCAGAGTTGCGAAATCGCGTCCTTTAAGACCGGCTAAATTTGCGCCTTTTCTATCGGCTACCAAAGCGCAAGCTGTAAAAATCATCCTATGCTTTAGGTTGTTGATGCCAAAATTTATATGTAGGTTATCATTTATTGATATAGTACATAAGTAAATTTTAGGCTTATCTATACTGCTCTGAGTAAATAGCTTAAGATAGTAATCTTTGCTAAAAAGCTCACTATCTTCTCTATAAAATTTATCGTTTTTATAAATTATTGCTTCGTTGCCATTATATAAAATACCTATTACTTGATTGTATTTGCTTCTTGTTATGTTTATATATTCTTGAAGTTGCGGTAAATTTTGATCCAGATTTGAATTCGGCTCATAGGCTTTGGTCTCTAAAATTATGGCAACTTCGTTTATATCGTGCGGAAAATACCAACCGTCGGGCTTTTTATTAACCCCGCTAAAACCAAGTTCATTAAACGTAGTTATTTGTCCGACACCGCTTTTAGCGTATTTTGAATCTTGAAATTTTAGTAATGCTCCAGCATTTTGCCTAATTACATCTTCGCTAACTCTCGAAGTCCCATACATCATAATAATTTTCCTTAATTTTGCCGGTATGTTACTATTAATCTAATGAGCGGCACGCAGATTTTTATCTTACATACACTCAAGGATAAGATCGTATAATTTGCGATCCATCATATTTCATTTGGTTCAAATTTTATTCCAAATTTAAACCAAATTCTAACTCTTTTTCGTAGCCTTAGCATACGCCGCGACGTATTCAAGGCCCGAATATAGCGTCAGTGCAACCGCGATCCAGAGTAGGGCGCTTGCATAAGGCCACTGCATCGTTAGCCAGCCGATAGCGATCATCTGAAATACCGTTTTTACCTTGCCTGCCATCGACGCGGCGACCTCTACGCCGTCGCCCGCCATCGCCACGCGAAGCCCCGTGATGAAAAACTCGCGGATTAGGATCAGATAGATCGCCCACGGACTGGCGCGCCCGATAAACATAAGCCCCAAAAAGCCCGCAAGCGTAAGCATCTTATCGGCGAGCGGATCGATGATGGCGCCTAGCTTGGTCTTCTGGTTCCAAGAGCGCGCGATGTATCCGTCGAAAAAGTCCGTGACGGAGGCGATGACGAAGACGAGCGCGGCGAAATAATCGATCCAGCTGACATGCACCGAGCCTACCATGCCGCCGTTCGCATGGCCTGCTAGTAGGATCAGCCAAAAAAACAGCGGCGCCAGCGCAACGCGAAAGCTCGCCAAAATATTGGGTAAATTTAGCATTATTTAAAGGTCGTTCCGCCGTCGACGATGAAGGTGTGCCCCGTCACCCAGCTAGCCTTGCTCGAGCATAGAAATAAACATGCTCCCGCCAAATCCTCCGGCTGCCCCATGCGTCCTAGTGGACTAAGCTCGGCGGTTTTATCGCGCACCTCTTCGTAGTTCGTAAAGGCCCTAAGCGCGTCCGTCTCGATCGGTCCGCCGCTTACTACGTTTACGCGGATATTTTTCTCCCCAAGCTCAGTCGCTGCGTAGCGCGCCATCGCTTCGACGGCGGCTTTTGCCGTGCCGTGGCCCGCGTAGTTTTCGATATAAACTAAATTTCCCGTGGAGCTAAGCGAGATGATCGAGCCGCCGCCTACCGCCTCCATGCGTTTTGCGGCTTCTTGCGCGCCCACGACGAAGGCATTTACGGTCGCCGTAAAGATATTGTTGATACCGCGCGGCTTTAGCCTCATAAATTTCGTGTATCCGCCCGCGACTGCGCGACCAGAGATGATGGCGTTTGAGATGAAAAAATCCACTCGCGCAAAATCCTCGTCAATCTTGGCAAAGAGCTCCTTGTATGTCTCGGGCTCTAAGATATTGAGCGCATAAGCGCGCGCCTTGATGCCGTAAGTCTTCTCAAGATCGGCTGCTTGCGAAGTCGCTAGCTCCTCGTTGGAATTATACGTAAAAGCGATATTCGCCCCCGCAGCTGCGAATTCTAAAACTATCGCCCTGCCTATGCCTCTCGTGCCGCCGCTGATAACTAGCGTTTTTCCTTTAAATTCGTTCGTCAATTAAAATCCTTTGATAGTGTATTGTTTCATTACGTTTTCTATTTTTTTGAGGTTTTCCGCGCTCGGCTCGCAAAGCGGCAAGCGGTACTCTAAGCTCGGCGCGAGGCCCGCGATATACATCGCCGCTTTGATCGGGATCGGATTGCTCTCGCAGAATAAAATTTTATTGATCGCGTAGAGATCGTCGTTGATCTGCTTGGCTTTTAAAAACTCATTTTGCAGCGCAAATTTCGTTAGTCTTGCCGTGTAATCGGGCAGTAAATTTGCGGTGACGGAGATCACGCCCTTGCCGCCGTTACTTAGGATCGGATAGTTGATCGCATCCTCGCCGCTAAGCACGCTAAGGCGCGGCTCGTGCGCGAGCAGATCGACGCATTTATCGATGCTGCCGCTAGCTTCTTTGACGCCGTAGATATTCTCGCAGTCGTTAAAAAGCTTTATGATCGTATCTGCGGCTATGTCGCAGCCGGTGCGACCGGGCACATTGTAGAGTAGTACCGGCAGATCTACCGAGCTCGCGATCGCCTTGTAGTGCAGATACAGCCCCTTTTGGGTGGGTTTATTGTAGTAGGGCGCTACGGATAAAATTCCGTCCGCGCCGTGAGCCTGCGCAAACTGCGCGAGCCCGATCGCTTCGTGAGTTGCGTTGCTGCCCGCGCCCGCTAGCACCTTAACGTCCGTGCCCTTACACGCATCTACGGCGATCTCGATACAGACTCGGTGCTCGTCGTGCGTCAGCGTCGCGCTCTCGCCCGTGGTGCCTACGGGCACGACTGCGCTTATGCCGTTTGCGATCTGTCTTTTGATGAGCTTAGCGTAGGTCTGCTCGTCGAGTTTGCCCTCTTTAAAAGGCGTGATCAGCGCCGTCATAGAGCCGATTATGACATTTTTATTCATCGTTTTCCTTTCGTAAGATAATGCTTGTGGAGCTTTTAAGGCTTAGATAGGTCTTCATCGCTTTTTTAACCGCGTTTTTATCGAGGCTTTTGATCTCGCGCTCCAGCCTAAATAGCGCGTCCAGATCGCCGCGGACGATGTAGCTGCCGTACATCTGCGCTACCTTGCTAGCGCTGTCTATGGAGTAGATAAGATCACTGCTTAGGGTGTTTTTGATCTTTAGCATATCGTCGTCGCTTATTTTAGCTTTTTTGGCTTTTTCGATCAGCGCCAAAATTTCATCTCTTAGCACCTCGCCGCTTACGCCTTGGTTGCAAACGGCAAAGACTATAAATAAATTCTCATCCTTACCGCTCATATCGTAGATGTTGATCTGATTGGCGAGTTTTTTCTCATCGACCAGCACGCGCTGTAAAAGCGAGCTCTTGCCGCCGCTAAGATATATATCCATCGCTTTGATCGCCGCGGCGTCAGGGTGGTTAAACGGCGGGATTTTAAAGGCGACTGCAACGATTTGCGCCTCGCTGTTTTTGTAAATAATGCTAAGCTTCTCGCCGTCCTGCGCTGGCTCGGTGCAGTGAAGGTACGGAATTTCGCTTTTGTTTTTTACCGGAGCGAAGTGTTTTTTGGCCGCATCAAACGCCGCCTTTTCGCCGATGTCGCCGGTGATCAGCAGCACGGCGTTTTGCGGCTGATAAAATTTAGCGTGAAATTCCTTGATGTCTTTGATGCTCCAGTTTTCGATGTCCTTGCGAAAGCCGATCGGCGTCCAGTGGTATGGATGATACAAAAACGCGGCGTTGTAGAGCCTGAAAAATAGGTATCCGAACGGATCGTTATCGGTGCGCCACAGCCGTTCCTCGAGCACGACCTTGCGCTCGGGCTGAAATTCTTTGTCTTTGAGGCTTAAATTTTGCATTATGTCGGCGTAAAGATCCAAGCAGACCTCTAAATTTGAGCTCGCGCACTTGATGAAGTAGTGCGTGTAATCAAAGCCCGTACTTGCGTTATTTACGCCGCCAAAGCCCTTTACGATCGCGTCGAACTCGCCCGCCTTGCGATTTTTCGTGGATTTAAAATTTAGATGCTCCAGCATGTGCGCGATGCCGCTTTTGCCCATCGTCTCGTCGCGCGAGCCGACGTTGTAAAACACGTCCACGCTGATGACGCCGCTGCCTTTATTCATCGGGATGTGATAAATTTGAAGTCCGTTTTGCAGCGTGATTTTCTTAAATTTCGAAAACATTAATCTTTTTTCGCCTTTCGTTTTTTGCTTGAGTTTTGCTCTGCGTCTTGGGTGCCGCCCGCTTCTTTGACCTCTTTGGCCTCTTTAATCTCTCTGGTCTCTTTAGCCTCGGCATTTTTAGTTTTGGCGCGGCTTTGCTTTACGTTTTTGACCTTAGAACTTTTGCTTTCTGCGCTATTTTTCGGCGCGGCTTTAGGCGCGGCTTTAGTTTGAGAATTTTTACTTTCTATGTCGTTTTTTGACGCGGCTTTAGTTGCGGTTTTATTTTTCGACGTGGTTTTAGTTTTGACAGTTTTGCTCGCCGTGCCGCTTTGTTTTGCGTTTTTGACCTCTAAATTCTCGCTCTTTGCGTCGCTTTTCGAGAGATTTTTAGCTTCGGTGCCCTTCTGCTGCGAGGTGTTATTCTGCACGGCGTCTTTTTGCGTAGCGTCGTTATCTTTCGCAGTATCTTTTTGTGCGGCGTCTTTTTGCGTAGCGTCCTTTGAAATTTTACCGCGTTTAGAGTTTACGCCGCTTTTTGAAATTTGACTTTGTTTTTGATCCGCACCGTTTTTGGAAACCCTTTTTGAAATTTTATCTGGCTTCTCATCGGTGCCGTCTTGCTTTGCGCTTTTAGCCTCTAAATTTTCGCTTTTTGCGTTGCTTTGTTTTGTATTTTTAACCTCAGAAATTTTGTTCTCCGCGCTACTTTTAATCTCTGAATTTTCGCTCTCCGCACCGCTTTGTTCGATTGATCTTTGATCCGTCGTGGTATCTGCGCTTACCAAGGCGTTTAAATTTGCCGAAGCGTCGGAATTTTCGTCCGCTTCGGAGTTTGAGTTCGTTTGAGCGATCGAAATTTCATCTGTTTGAACGGCAGGAATTTCACCCATTTGAGCGCTTAAAATTTTGCTTTCACCGTCGTTTAAAATTCCGTCCGCATTCTTACTTTCGGGTGCGTTTGAAATTTCGCTCATTTCCTCGCTTTTGCTCGCACTCGAAATTTTATCCGTTCTGGCATCCGCCTCTTTGTCTTCGCAAGCGCGCAAATCTGCGCCGTTGCCGAGATTTTCCGCCTGATCGCCTCTGATGCCGTATCCTTCGCCCGCGCGAGTTTTTAAATTTACCCCGACCGCCTCGCTTACGTTATTAAAGCCGTCTGCGCGCAAAAGCTCCGCCAGCCCCTCGTTGATCGATTTTGCGACGAACGGGCCTTTGAAGATAAAGGCGGTAAAAATTTGAACCAGGCTCGCGCCCGATTTGATGCGCTCGTAGGCCTCTTGCGCGCTGTCTATGCCGCCGCAGCTGATTAGGATCGTGCGGCCGAAGAGCTCGCGAGCGACCTGTGCGAAAAGCTTTCGCGATTTTTCGGTGATTAGCCTGCCGCTTAGGCCGCCGAAGTCCCTAGCGTTGGGGCTTAGCGAATAATCGACGCTCGTGTTGTTTATAATAATGCCGCTTGCGCCGCTTTGCACCGCGCACTCGCACAGCGCGATCGCCTGATCCGCGCTCATATCGGGCGCCAGCTTTAAGACGAGCGGCCTGTTCGTGATCTTTTTCATCGCTCCAATCAGCTCGCTTATGAAGCTGTTTTCTTGTAAAGCGCGCAGATTCGGGGTGTTCGGCGAGCTTACGTTGATGATGAAAAAATCGCAAAGCTCGTTAAATTTACGACCCAAGGCTTCGTAATCGCTTAGCGCGTCCTCGTTCGAAGTGGCTTTGTTTTTGCCGATATTTGCGGCGATCGGGATTTTAAAAGGATAAATTTTTCGCACGCGACGCTCGATAACATCGGCACCTTCGTTGTTAAAGCCCATCGCGTTTTGAATGCTCTGCTCGCTAACGAGGCGAAAAAGTCGCGGCTTTTCGTTGCCGCTTTGAGGACGCGGCGTAAAGGTGCCAAAATCGATGTGCCCGAAGCCAAGAGCCGCCAGCGGCGCGATCATCGTGGCGTTTTTGTCGAATCCGCCCGCGATACCTACGGGGTTATCAAAGCTTAAATTCCATATATTTTGAGTTAAAATTTCATCTTTATAAACGCCGAATTTTGCCAAAGCCTCAAGCCCGCCCGGAGTCGCATAGAGCGCGCGAAGTCCGAATTCTGCGATCTTATGAGCGGTTTCTGGATCAAATCGAAAAAAGATTTTTTTCAAGGTATCGTAATTCATAATGTTTCCTCAAATTTTGCATAATGGTAGCTAAAATTTAATTAAATATAGATAAGGAATTCGCGCCGTATTTGCAATCTGCGGCGGTTAAATTTAATTTTAGAATTACGCGCCGAAATGCTGCGTAAAATTTCTACGGCTCGCCACGCCGATCTGAATTTACGCAGAAGTTCAAATATGTGCGGCGCAAATTTTATAAATTTAGCCCGCCCGGGTACGTGCCGAAACGCGCGGCGTCCGTAGCGCGGCTCGCGATGGCAGGCATCGCCGCGATTTTATCCTGCGCCAATCTGCGCTCAATCCCGCTGAAGCTAAATTTTAAAACTTAAAGCGTCTTGCTCGCGCCGTTTGAGCTTTAGCGCGCGTCTTTGTCAGCGAAGGCAACGATCATCGTGCCCAGAGGAATGATCGCAACGCCCAAGATAATCGCCAGCGGATTTAGCAAAGACAGCTTGGCAAGCAGGTAGATCGCCGCCACGAGCGCCGCGTAAGACAAAATTTTAAACGGAGAGAAAAACGCCCCCGCAAAATTGCTCCGAACCTCGCCTCTTTTGCGCTCATCATCCCAATCATCGACGCTGCCGTCCGCGCCGTCGAAATCATCATTTGATCCGTCGCGCGCGCTGCTAATCCCGCCCCCAAAATCGCTCGTACCGTCGCTCCGCTCGTTGCTATCTACATCGCCGCCACGATTGCCGTTAACTGTGCCATCGCTATGATTGCTGCGATCTGCGCCGCCGCTCTGCTCGCCGCTATCTAAGCCGCCCCTCAGATCGCTGTTCGCTGCATTTTTCAAGTCGTCGCAACGCTCGCCTATGCCGTCTTGCGAACTATCGCTAGCTTCGTCGTTTATGCCGCCGTGTGAGTTGCTACAAGTCGCGCTGCCATTCATATTAAATTTATCGGCGGCGTGTCCTAAAGCGGTCGCGTCGTAAGCGGAGGTTTCGTTGCGACTGCTCTTGGTGGACTTTATGTTGCACTCGGCAGCGGCGGGTATGTCGCGCTCGGCGGTAAAATTTTCGGTATCTTCGTCGGCGGTAGAGTTTGTGGCACATCCAGCGGCGGCTTCGTCGTGCAGGGCGCGGCTATCGCCGTTTTCGACGCGGGTCTCGCCGCTAGTAAAATTTACCGCGCCTTTGGAATTTTGAGCATTTAAAATTTCAGCGCCTGAATTTAGATCGCTAAAGCTTTTGCTCTTTAAAATTTCATTGCCGCAAACTTCGCTATATAAAATTTTATCGTCGCCGCTCGCGCCACCTAGGTTTTCGCTGCCAAAGCTTGCGGAATTCGTATCGTTTGCGGAAGTTTTGACGTTCATAAAACCGGTGGAATTTTTAGAGCTTTGCCGCAAAATTTCATCGTATTTGCCGGCTCTGAGCTCATCTTCTATTTTGTTTCGGTAAGCGCGAAACGAAAAATATACCGCGCCGAATGCGCCCAAAAATCCAGCCTCCAAGCTAAGAAGCCACGCAAGCGCCCGCACGCCGAAAGAGCCCGAGCCGAAAAATCCTGCGCCGCAAAGCGCTAGCCCAAGCAGGACAAACGCCGCGTTTAGCGCGCAGTATATGAGCAAAAATCGCCTATTCAATCTCGCTCATCCCATTCATCGTCGTCGTCGAAATTTTTCGGATCCGCCTTGTATTTCGGATCGTTCTCAAGCTCCTTTAGGCTCGAATTTAGCGCCTTGCACGCGCGGTAAACGTTTAAAAACGCCGCCGCGATGCCGATAGCGATGCCAAGCCAGAGCAGAAGCAGCGAGCCCGTGAGGTGTCGCAGCCCAAGCCCGATCGCTACGCCGATGCCGATCGCTACGACGATTGAGATGCCTAGGCTGATGTCGCAGGCGCCCTTTACGATTTTGTTTAAATTTTTCGTTACTCTCATCTAAAATCCGTAAAATTTTAAAATGTAGCCCTTAAAGCGCCGCCATCGCTTCATCCGCGGCGTTTAGCGCAAAGTCGATCTGCGTTTCGTTCATCGTGGCGCAGATAAAGCCCGTCTCAAACTGACTAGGTGCCAAAAATACGCCGCGCTTAATCATCTCGCCGTGAAATTTCGCAAAGCGCACGGTGTCTGCCCGCAAAGCGCCGTCATAGTCGCGCACCTCTTCGTCTGCGAAAAAGTATCCGAACATCGAGCCTACGCAGGCGGTTTGCAGCGCGATGCCACGGCGCTGCGCTATAGCGCAAAGCCCGTCCGTAAGCCTACGCGCCAGCTCGCCGAGCCTTTCGTAAAGGCCGCTGCTAGCGTAAATTTTACTTAGGCTGGCGATGCCCGCAGCCATTGCGACGGGGTTTCCGCTTAGCGTGCCCGCTTGATACACCGCTCCTAGCGGGCTTATCATATCCATGATTTCGCGCTTGCCCGCAAACGCCGCCACGCTCATGCCGCCTCCGATGACCTTGCCGAATGTTACCAGATCGCCGCGGACGCCGTAGATACCGTAGCTACCCAGCTCGCTCGCGCGAAAGCCGCTCATTACCTCGTCGATTATAAGCACGATCTTTTTCTCGTCGCACAGCGCGCGAAGCTCGGTTAAAAATTTGGGATCCGCCGGCACCAAACCCATGTTTCCTGCGATCGGCTCGATGATGATCGTGCCGATGTCGTTTTGCGCTAGGACGTCCTTTACGCTTTGTATGTCGTTGTATCTGGCTAGGTAGGTGTTTTTTGCGATATCCTCAGGCACGCCCGCGCTGCTTGCGTTACCGAAGGTGCTCGCACCGCTGCCCGCTTTGACGAGCAGACTGTCGCTGTGACCGTGGTAGCAGCCCTCAAATTTTAAAATTTTATCCCGTCCGCTAAAGGCGCGCGCAAGACGGATCGCGCTCATCGTAGCCTCCGTGCCGCTGCTGGTAAAGCGGATCTTATCTAGGAAATCGAAATTTTTTAGCACGAGCGAGGCAAGCTGCGTCTCAAGCGGGCTGGATGCGCCGAAGCTTAGCCCCTTTTTGGCGGTTTGCACGACGGCGCGCTCGATGTCTGCGTCGGCGTGACCGAAGATGAGAGGACCCCAGCTCTGCACGAAGTCGAGATATTTTTTGCCCTCGACGTCGTAGATATACGAGCCCTCGCCGCGATCCACCATAAAAGGCTCGCCGTCTACGTTGCCGAATGCTCGCACAGGCGAATCGACGCCGCCCGGGATAAGTTTTTGCGCTGCTAAAAATTCGTCGTGATTATTCATTTTTTCTCCTTCTTTTTGGGTTGATTTATCGATTTTATATATTTGTAGATGATGATGATCTCGTTTTGCGTCAGGAAGTAGCTGGGCATCACGTCGCGCGAGCTGCTGATCCCGTCGGCGAGCTCCTGAAGCGAGAGATTGTTGATCGGCGGTGCGTTTAGGGCGCGCTCGTAGTAAGCGCCTGCGGTGCGGTTAAATTCTTTATACGTCGCGATTAGCGAGCCCTCGCCCTTTTCGCCGTGGCACTTGTCGCAGCCGATGCCGCGGGGGTTTTTATACAGCATCGCGCCGTACTCCTCGTCGGTGATAAAGCTCTCGGCTTGTGCGCCGCGAGGCAGAAAAAATAATGTCGCGGTTAAAAATAGCGCTAAAAATATGAAATTTCGCATCTTCTCGTTTCGAATTTTTGGCGCAATAATATAAAAAATGTGCTTAAATTTCATAACGTCGCTATATTTTCGATCCCCTCGAAATAAAAAACGTTTAACTCATCCTGCCTGCGGTAAAGGAATTTTAGCCCGTGCGCCTTGGCGATGTTATCGACGATGTAAAGCCCCAGGCCGAAGCTTTGCTTGGCGTTAGTGCCCTTGACGAAGGCCTCTTTGTAGTAGCCAAAGTCCTTCTGTAGTGGCTCGCCTAAGGTTATGAAGTCCATCGTCTCAGCGTTTAGTCGGATTAAAATTTTACCGTCTGCGGCGTATTTTACGGCATTGTCGATTAAATTTTTCACCGCGACGCAAAAGAGCTTTAGATCTACGTTTAAGCTCAGGCCTAGCGGATTTTGCAGTGTGACGCAGCCGGGCTCGATCATCGCGATACTAAGCGCTTCTTTTAAAATTTCATCTGCGGGAAAAATTCCGCATTCGACTAACGCCGTGCCCGCAGTCGCGCGCTCGACTGCCGCAAATTCGTTGATTAGGCTCTCCAGCCGCTCAAAGACCGAGATGAGACGTTCCTGATTTTTACCGTGCTCAATCATCTCGACGGCGATGCGACCCTTTGTGATGGGAGTTTTGAGCTCGTGCATTATGTTTCGCAAAAACAGATGGCGTGATTCGTTAAGCTTATTTATCTGCGTGACCGCTTCGTAAAATGCGTGCGAAACCTCGGAAATTTCGTCGTTTCCTACGCTTACGTCCTTGATTTGAAGATCGCCTTTAGCAAATTTATCGATCTGGCGCTTAAGCTTGCGAAGAGGGCGAATTTTACGGATGATGAAGATATACGCAAGCAGGATGATCACCAAAATGACGCCGTAGATCGCTTTGAAAATATCGTAGCGATAGGGCTGATAATCCTTGTCGTTTAAAAGCCGCGTCTCGCCAGCGTGAGTGATTTTTAGATAGTGCTTACGTTTAAAAAGCAGGATATCAGCAGAGCCGATGTCTGCGGAGATGCTGTCTAAAATTTCAGCGCCTTTAATGATCTCATCGCGCTTGGCTTCATCGCGGATGGTCGAAAACTCGAAATTTGCGACCTGCCGTTCGTATTCGACATCGCTGATGAGCTTACTCATCTGATATAGGTTCGCGCGCGCAACGATGGAGTATTTGGAGTTTAGCTCGCGAGTGTAGTTTTGCTGATCGTAGCCGATTAGCCAGAGTAGCGCGAGCGAAACGCCCACAGCGGCGAGCGCGAAGATGAACGTGATGGTGTAAAAAATCGACGATTTTACTTTCATTAAATTTATATGATCCTTAAATTTTTAAAATTTCAAAGCTTTGAAGCCGCGGGCTTGCTTTGCTTTGGCGCGCAGACCGGCTTACGGCTCATTCGGCTTTAAATTTACGGCGCGTCTTAAAGGCACGGCGCGTAAATTTTAAAATTTTATCGCAAAGCGGGGCGCTTTTAAATTTAACATCCGCGCTGCTTTAAATTTTAAAATTTGCCCCTTCTCGCTGCCCTTTGCTCTGCTTTTACAGCTCGTTTTTGCCCGCAGCGCCGATTTTGCCGAAATTTACAACGATAAAATTCCACGCCCATTTAAAATCGCACGCCAAATTTATAACTATAAAATTTTATCGTAAAATTTTAACGCTTCAGTTGCGGCGCCTTAAATTTAAAGGACAAAATCGCGCGGAGTTTGTACTTGCGCTTTAAATTTCGCCGCACGGGCATCTATTAAATTTAGAGCCGCGAGCATTTAAATTTCATCGCGCAAGCTCGTCCGGCGCAAGCCCGTTCATTGTATCAGCTTATAGCCTACGCCGCGGATAGCGTGGATGTAGCTGGGTGCCTTGGATGTTTCGCCAAGCTTTAGGCGGATGCGGCCGATGATGACGTCGATGCTTTTGCTTGAGGATTCCTCGCTTATGGAGCTGCAGTTGTAGATGAGCTCCTCGCGGGTGATCGCGCCGCCTTCCTTTTTGATGAGATACGAAAGCACGTCGTATTCGGCGATGGTGAGCGACAGGGGTTGTCCTTTGAAGCTGATGACGTGGCGGAAATCATCCACTTCGAGGTCTTTTTTCGGCTTTGCGGCGCGCTGGATGGAGTTTATGTCGTAGCGCTCGATGTGGCGCTTGATGCGCGCTAAAAGCTCTTGCGGATTATAGGGCTTTGGCAGATAATCGTCCGCACCGAAGTCAAAAGCGTTGATCTTATCGGTCAGATCGTGGCGGGCGCTTGAGATTATGATCGGTATATCGGTGTTTTTGCGGATCTCTTTGCAGACCTCAAGTCCATCCATCCCAGGAAGCGTGAGATCTAAAATCACGAGGTTGAAATTTTCTAAATTTAACTTAGAAAGCCCCAAAAACGGATCGTCCGCGACTGTAATATCGATATCGTATTGCTGCAGATATTCGCTTAAAATTTCTGCGAGTTCTAAATCGTCCTCTATCATTAAAATTTTAGTCATAAAAAAGCCTTTGAAATTTTGCGCGGATTATAACAAAATATAGTTTATATATTTTAAAGCGGCAAATTTGGGCGAAATTTTATAAAAATGAAGCGGGAGGGGAAGAAATTTTGAAATTTTTCGAAATCTAGCAAAATTTCAAAAATCAGCCCCAAAAATATGGCGAGATTTTAAAATTTAAAGAAGCAAAATCTGAAAAATTGACGAATTTGGGCTAAATTCGGCTAAATTTTGCCGATTTTTGCGTTTTTTTCTTAAAAAACTATTGTATTTTTTGCGAAACTATTGTAGAATACCGCCCAAGCCACTTTATTTTAAAGGATTAGCATGAAAAAAGCTGATTTTATCCAGGTAGTTGCCGATAAGGCAGGTCTTTCTAAAAAAGATACCGTTAAGGTAGTTGATTCTGCACTTGAGGCTATCAAAGAGCTTTTGGTAAAAGGTGATGACATAAGCTTCATTGGCTTCGGATCTTTCGGTATTGCAGAGCGTGCAGCTCGCGAGGGTAAAGTTCCTGGCACAAACAGAACTTATAAATCTCCTGCTACTAAAGTAGTAAAATTTAAAGTCGGCAAACAGCTAAAAGAGGCTGTTGCAGCTGCAAAAGGCAAGAAGAAAAAATAATTTTCTTGCTCCAAGCCCCGTCTTCGGGGCTTATCTTTTTTAAATTTATACAATCAAAACTTTTTTAAAATGCCCGAGTGGTGAAATTGGTAGACGCACCAGACTCAAAATCTGGCGAGGGCGACCTCGTGTCGGTTCGATTCCGACCTCGGGCACCATAAATATTCTTTAAATTTTATCCGTAATTTCAACTGCCTTTTGCAAATTTCAACTTGCTATAAAATTTTTTATACTATTATTACTGCGGTATTTCTTTAAAAGAGGCAATTATTTATGATACGTAAAATTCTTATTGCTAATCGCGGCGAGATCGCGGTTCGCATTATTAGAGCCTGCAGAGATCTGCATATTAAAAGCGTTGCGATCTATACCAAACCCGACATCGATTGCTTGCACGTAAAAATCGCCGACGAG
>NZ_CALKTL010000028.1 GCF_937997405.1 uncultured Campylobacter sp.
CGCCCATCGTTGGGGTTTTGCTCTTTTTCTGATGGTTTTGCGGCGCGAGCTCGTATATGGGCTGCGCGGCGTGTCTGGCTTGCGCCCAGCGGATAAACCGCGGCATAGCCCAGACCGAAAAACAAAAAGCGATAAAAAACGCAAGACCTGCGCGAGCGGTGATGTATTGGAAAAAATTTATATTCGTAAGATGGTAAAGATAATAAAACAAAGTTTGCCTTTTAAATTTTATGAAATTTTATACGAAAACGCGCATTTTAGTATAAAAGAGGTAAAATTTAGCTTTTAGGGCGGATGAAATTTTGCCGCATTTGCTAAAAGAAAGTATAATGCCGCTCGTAAAAACAGCGCCGCAGATCCGTTTCAAAAGACCTGTGCGGCGAAATTTAGACGAAATTTAGGAGCCAAAATGGGGCAAAAGACGATTTTACTTATCACCGACGGCATCGGCTTTAACGCGAGCGATAAATTTAACGCGTTTGCAAACGCAAAAAAGCCCGCCTATGATTATCTTTTTAAAAACGTGCCCGATACGTTGCTGCACACCTCGGGGCTTGCCGTGGGCTTACCGCAGGGACAGATGGGAAACAGCGAAGTGGGGCACATGACGATCGGAAGCGGTAGAATTCTATATCAAAACCTAGTCAAAATTGATCGCGCGATCGATGAGGGCTCGCTTGAGAAAAACGAAGCACTGCAAAGCCTGCTTTCAAAGTGCCGCAGGCTGCACGTCATAGGGCTTTACAGCGACGGCGGCGTGCATTCGCATCTGCGCCATTTCGACGCGATATGTGAGATAGCGCAAAATGCGGGTTGCGAGACCTGGGCGCACGCTATCACCGACGGGCGCGACGTTTCACCGAGCAGCGGAGTGGAATTTTTAAAGCATCTACAGGCTAAATTTAAAGTCGGCAGCGTTTGCGGGCGCTTTTACGCGATGGATCGCGACAAGCGCTTTGATCGCGTAAAGCGCGCTTACGATGTACTTATGGGCGAAACGGCGCCGCTTGAAATTTCGCCTAGCGAGTACATGCTGCAAAGCTACGAGCGCGGCGTGAGCGACGAGTTTATCGAGCCTGCGAGCTTTAACGGCTTTAGCGGTATCGGCGTGGACGACGGAGTGATTTTTATAAATTTTAGAAACGACCGCGCTAGGGAGCTTTGCGAGGCTTTGGGCGATGAGAATTTTAGCGAATTCAAGCGAAAGTTCGTCGTGCAAAATTTAATCACGATGAGCGAATACGACGCGAACTTTAAATTTCCTCTGCTATTTGAGAAGCCCGTGCTTAAAAACACGCTTTGCGAAGTGATCGCGGAAGCCGGTCTTACGCAGCTTCACACCGCCGAGACCGAAAAATACGCACACGTGACGTTTTTCTTTAACGGCGGCGTCGAGGAGCCGCTGCCAAACGAAACTCGCGTGCTGATCCCAAGCCCCAAAGTAAAAACCTACGACGAGCAGCCGCAGATGAGCGCGCCAGCGGTGTGCGATGCGGTGATTCGCGGCATCGAAGCGGGGATCGATTTCATCGTCGTAAATTTCGCAAACGGCGATATGGTCGGCCACACGGGCAATTATGACGCCGCGATAAAGGCGGTCGAGGTGGTGGATGAGTGTATCGGTAAAATTTTAAGCGCGGCGAGGGCGCACGATTACGCCTACGTGCAGATTAGCGATCACGGCAACTGCGAGGCGATGCGAGACGCTGACGGCGAAATTTTAACCAACCACACGACCTTTGACGTATTTTGCTTTGTGCTGGGGCGCGGCGTGCGTGAACTAAAAAGCGGACTTGGGCTTAGCAACGTCGCAGCTACCGTGCTAAAGCTAATGGGGCTGCCAAAGCCCGCGGAGATGGATGAAGCGCTATTTTGAAATTTCAACGGCGCGCTTGTAGCCAAATTTTAACGGCTAAAATTTAGGTAAATTTGGATAAATTTACGCTAGAGATTAAAATTTTAATAAAAGGACAAGTATGAAATTTAGTGGAAAAAACGTTTTAATCACGGGCGCGAGCCGCGGTATCGGCGCGCAGATCGCAAGGACTTTGGCGGGCTACGGGCTTAAGGCGTGGATCAATTATCGCTCAAGCCCAGAGCCTGCCGACGCACTGCTAGAGGAGATCCGCGCAAACGGCGGAGAGGGCGCCGTGATTAAATTTGACGCGACGAACGAGGCGGAATTTAGCGAGGCGATTGCCCTGATCGCGCAAAGCGACGGCGAGCTAAGCTATCTCGTAAATAACGCGGGCGTCACGAACGACAAGCTCGCGCTTAGGATGAAGCTGGAAGACTTCATGGGCGTGATCGAAGCAAATTTAAGCAGCGCCTTTATCGGCTGCCGCGAAGCTCTAAAATTAATGAGCAAAAAGCGCTTCGGCGCCGTCGTAAACATCGCCTCGATCGTAGGCGAAATGGGCAACGCCGGGCAGGTCAATTACAGCGCGAGCAAGGGCGGAATGATCGCGATGAGCAAGAGTTTCGCAAAAGAGGGCGCCGCGCGCGGCATCCGCTTTAATTGCATAACTCCGGGCTTCATCGCCACCGATATGACGGACGCGCTAAGCGACGACGTAAAAGCAAGCTACGAAACGAGCATCCCGCTTAAGCGCCTCGGAAGCACGAGCGACGTCGCCGAAGGAGTTGCGTTTTTGCTTAGCGACGGCGCGGGCTACATTACTGGAGAGACGCTTAAAATCAATGGCGGGCTCTATATGTAGCGTTAAATAGCGGAATTTAAGGTTAAATATTATAGAATTACGCGGTATTTTTTTAAAGGAGTGCTAAAATGGCAGTATTTGAAGATGTAAGAGACGTAGTTGTAGAACAACTAAGCGTTAGCCCGGATCAGGTTAAACTTGACTCTAAAATTATCGAGGATTTGGGCGCGGACTCTCTTGACGTAGTTGAGCTAGTAATGGCTTTAGAGGAGAAATTCGGTATCGAGATCCCTGATAGCGAGTCCGAAAAATTAGTAAGCATTAAAGACGTAGTAGATTATATAGAAAATTTGCCTAAGAAATAAAATTTTAAGGAAGCAGTTTTGAAACGAGTCGTAGTAACGGGCATCGGGATGGTAACCTCTCTCGGGCTTGACAAACAGAGCAGTTTTGAAAATATCTGTAACGGAAAAACCGGGGTTGATAAAATTTCGCTCTTTGACGCTAGCGAATTTCCGGTTCAAATTGCAGCTGAAGTAAAAGGTTTCGATCCTTCGAGCATAATCGAGGATGGAAAAGAGATAAAAAAGATGGATAGATTTATCCAACTCGGGCTTAAAGCCGCGGGTGAAGCTATGGATGACGCTAAATTTAGCGGTTTCGATAGCGACGAATTCGGCGTTAGCTCCGCTAGTGGTATAGGCGGTTTGCCGAATATCGAAATAAACGCCAATACCTGCTTGCAGCGCGGTCCTAGGCGAATTTCTCCGTTTTTTATCCCCTCTGCTTTAGTAAATATGCTCGGCGGCTTTGTTTCTATATACTATAAATTAAAAGGTCCGAATTTATCCAGCGTTACGGCTTGTGCGGCTTCAGCGCATGCAATTATGGACGCTGCGAGAGTTATTATGATTGGCGAAGCGAAAAAGATGCTTGCAGTGGGTGCCGAGGCTGCGGTTTGTCCCGTAGGTATCGGCGGATTTGCCGCGATGAAGGCGCTTTGCGCTAGAAATGACGATCCAGCGCACGCTTCACGTCCGTTTGATGCGGAGCGAAACGGCTTTGTTATGGGCGAAGGTGCGGCGGCTTTGGTTTTAGAAGAGCTAGAAGACGCGAAAGCGCGCGGCGCTAAAATTTACGGCGAGCTCGTAGGATTCGGCGCTAGCGGCGATGCCTATCATATCACTTCGCCTAGCCTAGACGGTCCGATCCGCGCTATGAAAAAGGCCTACGAGATGGCGGGGCGCCCGAAGATTGATTATATCAACGCTCACGGAACGTCCACTGCGATAAACGATAAAAACGAAACCGCGGCGTTAAAAGAGCTTTTCGGTGAGGGCAAGGTGCCTGCGGTCAGCTCCACCAAGGGCCAGCTAGGACATTGCCTAGGCGCTGCAGGAGCAGTAGAGGCTGCGATCAGCCTTTTAGCGATGCAAAACGGCATCATACCGCCTACGATAAATCAAATTTCAAAAGATCCAGATTGCGATTTGGACTATGTGCCAAACGTCGCTAGAAAAGCCAAACTCGATTGCGTCATGAGCAATAATTTCGGCTTCGGCGGCACGAACGCATCGCTTATTTTCAAAAGAGTAGATTAATGGCTAGCTATCTGGACTTCGAAAAGTCTATAAAGCAGATTGACGAGGACATCACTGCCGCTAAAATTCGCGGTGATGAGGACGCGGTCGAAATTTTAAATAAGAACCTCGAAAAAGAAATTTCCAAAGTTTATAAGAATTTAAACGAATACCAAAGACTTCAGCTTGCGCGTCACCCAGATCGCCCTTACGCGATCGATTATATTCGCGCGCTTTTGCAAGACGCTAGGGAACTTCACGGCGACCGCGCCTTTAGAGACGATCCTTCGATCGTGTGCTATTTGGGCATTATGGGTAATCGCAAAATCGCCGTGATCGCCGAGCAGAAGGGTCGCGGCACCAAAAACAAGCTGAAGCGAAATTTCGGTATGCCGCATCCGGAGGGCTATCGCAAGGCACTGCGCGTAGCAAAACTTGCCGAGAAATTTAACCTTCCGATTCTATTTTTGATCGACACTCCGGGCGCATATCCGGGACTTGGTGCCGAGGAACGCGGTCAAAGTGAAGCAATCGCGCGAAATCTATATGAGCTTAGCGATATTAAAACGCCTACGATCGCCGTAGTTATAGGCGAGGGCGGTAGCGGCGGAGCTTTGGCTATCGGCGTAGCCGATCGGCTGGCGATGCTTCAAAACTCAATTTTTTCAGTTATCTCTCCCGAGGGCTGTGCCGCGATTTTGTGGAACGATCCAAGCAAGAGCGAGGCCGCTACGAAAGCGCTAAAGATCACCGCCGAGGAGCTAAAAGAGCTGGGCTTGATCGACGACGTGATCAAAGAGCCCAAAACGGGCGCCCACAGAGATAAAGACGGCGCGATAAAAGCGCTTGGAAACTACGTCTTAACCGAGCTGCACAAGCTAGACGATCTTAGCATAGACGAGCTAATTAGCAGAAGGCAACAAAAAATTTTAAGGTTCGGTGCTTATAAAGAAAACTAAATTTTAAATTTCGCGACTTTTTTAAAACCAAATTTAATAACTTCACACTCTAAGAGGACAAATGGAAAATACAAATCAAAATTCCACCCAGACCGCCGTTTCAAATTCTAATCAAAACGGCAGAAAAACTTACGCTAAAACGCACGTTCCCGTCGAGGGCTACCAGATCGAGGAGCTCCGCTCGATGGATCTTGAAAATCTCATCGCCATAGCAGACGAGCTAGGCGTCGAGAACCCGCGCGAATTCCGCCGCCAAGCGCTCGTTTTTGAAATTTTACGTATGCAGACGAAGCAGGGCGGCTTCATACTTTTTACGGGGATTTTGGAGGTTACCGCCGAGGGTTACGGCTTTTTGCGCGGCATAGATTCAAATTTAAGCGACAGCGCCAACGACGCCTACGTGAGTCTAAGTCAGATCCGCAAATTCGCCCTGCGCGTCGGCGACATCGTCACGGGCCAGGTGCGCGAGCCGAAGGATCAGGAGAAGTACTACGCGCTCTTAAAGATCGAGGCGATCAATTACAAATCGATCCAAGAGGCTAGAGAGCGCCCGCTATTTGACAATCTCACGCCGCTTTTCCCGACCGAGAAGCTCAAGCTCGAATACGATCCTATGCGCCTTACCGGTCGCGTACTCGATCTTTTCACCCCGATCGGCAAGGGGCAGCGCGGGCTCATCACGGCTCCTCCGCGTAGCGGTAAAACGGAGCTCATGAAGGAGCTTGCCAACGGTATTACGCGCAACCACCCCGAGGTCGAGCTTTTGGTGCTGTTAGTCGACGAGCGCCCCGAGGAGGTGACTGATATGGAGCGCAGCGTGCGCGGCGAAGTGTTTAGCTCGACCTTCGATCAGCCCGCATTCAACCACGTTCGCGTCGCCGAGCTCGTTATCGAAAAGGCAAAACGCGCCGTCGAAAACGGCAAGGACGTCGTCATTCTGCTCGATAGCATCACCCGCCTTGCGCGCGCTTACAACACTGTCACGCCTAGCAGCGGCAAAGTCCTAAGCGGCGGCGTGGACGCAAACGCCCTGCACAAGCCGAAGCGCTTCTTCGGTGCGGCGCGAAATATCGAAAACGGCGGCTCGCTTACCATCGTCGCTACCGCGCTCATCGAGACCGGCTCGCGAATGGATGACGTGATCTTCGAGGAGTTCAAAGGCACGGGCAACAGCGAGATCATCCTCGATCGTAACATCTCGGACCGCAGAATTTACCCCGCGATCAATATCACCAAGTCTGGTACGCGCAAAGAGGAGCTTTTGCAAGGCAGCGAAAATTTGCAAAAGATCTGGGCGCTGCGCTCGGCTATCTCGACGATGGACGACGTCGAGGCGCTGAAATTTTTATACGCCAAGATGCTAAAAACCAAAGACAACACCGAGCTGCTATCGATAATGAACGGCTAAATTCTTTAATTTAGCCTTATTCTGAAATTTCGCTCTAAATTTAGCGGCGGAGCTCGCGTCGCTTGCCGCAAATACCGCCACGTAGCTTTGTATGCGCTTTTTCCAAGCGGCGCGCAAATTATGATGGTAGAGGGTAATTTGCAACGTGTAAAATTCCGTAAATATGTGGCGAGCTGATATTGCGGTAATGCACTAGACTTTCACTTAAAATCCCAATAGCTATGAAATTCTAAAGCTTAGCTTTAAATTTATAACTCACAAAATTTTGATTTTAAATTTTGTCCGCAATCCAATCGTGGCATCGTAGCCTTTTTTTGTTTGGATGTCGCATCTTATCTCGTAACTCTCATTTTAAGACGTGCGCACTTCAGCTGCGACAATATTAACATTATGAATCCCACATCTAAGCTTGCTATTTACGTTTAAATTTTACTAGCCACGTTTTAAAATTTTAGGCTCAATTAAACTTAATCAGATTCTCTCTTATCAATTTTAATAGTTTCTGATATAAGTTTTCCTGTGTAGTTTTAGTATTATATCTAAATTCGTATTCTTTTAAGTGAAGCAAGAAATTCTCTTTCTTTATCCCTTTAAATTTAGCCAGTCTATGTTTAGCATATCCCCAGAAATTCTCAATGCCGTTGATATGGTTTTTACCATTTGCAAATTCGTTCTTGGAATGCTTTACTCTATAGTGGGCCTTAGCTCCGTAATCAACCAAACCGTCATAAGCCTTCCAGCAATCAGAATAGATAGTAGAGCTATCAATCTCGCTATATTGAGATAATATAGGTATCAACTCACTAGCAGAGCAGTTTTTAACTATTTGGGTATAGACCTTACCGTCACACTTTAGCATTCCAAATACCGGTGTTTTATTTGCTGCTCCTCTACCTCTTTTACCCCTTACTCGTTTAGATCCGAAGTAGTTTTCATCTATTTCAAAGCGAAGCTTCTAGGCGGGCTTGGAAATCTCACCGCTAAATTCGCTTATCTTCTCACACTCTTTAGACATAAGAGCTCTTATTTCTCTAAAGATTTTACATAGGGTTGCTTCTGAAATTTTAGTTAAATTTGATATCTTTGATTCTTCTATATCTTCTGCGAAATACTTTAGAATTTCTCTAAATTTAGCTTCAGAAATTCTTGAACGGACTATATACCTGTTTTTCATCGACAAAACTATAGTTAAAAACTCCTTTGAAAGTTTTTAACTTATCTTAGCCTAAAATTTTAAAATAGTAGTTTAATCCATATTTTAAGGAGATTTAAATTGGGACGGCGTTATAATTTATATATATTTTAATTAAAAGGAAAAACGATGAAATATCTGGTTTCAAAAAGCCTTTTTACTTTAGCCGTGTCTTTTGTAGCCGCTTCCGTCTTAGGTGGTTGTGGTTTTATAAAAAAGCCGATGACTAGTGAAGCGACACTCTTAGATCGCGCTGAAATGGCAACTGGTATAGATAAATCAAATCTAACGGTTGTGCCTGATTCAGTAAAAAGTGAGATAGACTCAGTACATTATAAGGTCAGGAGCAAAAACGGGGATTTGTATCGTTGCTATTTTTCATCCGTTATAGTAGTTGATTCTGACGTGCTTTGCACAAAAATTGTTGGCGCAGGCGGTACTGGAGGTTCCAAAAGTGGTAACTGCAACGCTCTGCTTAAAAAAGCGGGCAAGTGCTAGCGCGCTAAAGACGGCTTAAATCGTGCGGCTTTAAAACGGGTTCATTCGGCCCAAATGCGCGCCGCTAGCCGTTTAGGCCGCACCCGCAAAATCTTCGTCGCGTCTGTAAGCAAGCCCGCTACTTTACTGCGCATTTCGGCGCTCGTTATGCTGGTGGGTAGTAAAATTTTAATGCTTTTAAGCTTTGCCGAGAGGATTGCGAAATTTCAATGCGTAAATTTTAAATCTAGAGGCGCGTTTGAACTCTTTTTGTTACGAAACGAGGCGTAAAATTTTACGTTTTAATTTTACTGTGCAAGATTTACCGCATGAAATTTCATTATGCAAAACCCTTTGCTCGGGCGCTTTGCGGATCGTAGCACGCGATTTAGCCCGGTTTAAACGTCACAAATTAGCTCGCGATCCCCGCGTTCCGCTTCGCCGCGCAAATCTGCCGCGCGATTTATCGCGTAAAATTTCGCTCGCTCCTATCTATTCCGTTCGCTTTCTACTTCCCGCTGAAAAACAGCAGATTTGCCATTATGATCACGATCGCGACGGGCGCTACGAAGCGCAGCGAAAAGTACCAAATTTTAAATCCCAGCTTGCCCATATCAGCGCTAAAAAGCCCGCGCAGGCGCTGTGCATCCATCACAAAGCCCACGAATATCGCCGAGGTTAGCGCGCCTAGAGGAAGCATGACATTTGAGCTTACGAAGTCCAAGCAGTCAAAAAAGCTCGCGCCGAAAAACTTAAGCTTGCTCGCATAATCCGCGTGCATCGATAGCAGCGAGCATGCGCCTAGCACCGCTATGACGCACCCCGAGACGCAGACTGCGCGCAGGCGCGAAATTTTAAATCTGCCGATGAGATAGAAGACGAAGGGCTCGATCATCGAAACCGCGCTCGTGATCCCCGCGAAAAAGAGCGAGACGAAAAACGCGACTTCAAGCACCTGTCCCGCTAGCCCCATTTTTGCAAACATTGTAGTGAGCGAGACGAAGACGAGCCCCGCACCCTGCGCGGGATCGGCGCGGAATTCGAAGATGAAAGTAAAGACGATGAGCCCCATCATCAGCCCGATTGCGATATTTATAAATACGATGTTTACCGAGCTGCGCACGAGCCGCACACCCTCGCTAAGCGACGCCGCGTATGCCGCGATACAGCCGACGCCCACGCACAGGGTAAAGAGCGCGAGCCCGAGC
This sequence comes from uncultured Campylobacter sp., assembly GCF_937997405.1. GTDB lineage: Bacteria > Campylobacterota > Campylobacteria > Campylobacterales > Campylobacteraceae > Campylobacter_B. The sequence continues at coordinate 9,485 of NZ_CALKTL010000028.1, forward strand.
GCGGAGAGGACGGAGTTAACGGTGATTTTGCCGAAGTCTGGGTAGAAAAGAAATTTCGCCGCCGCGCCGAAGCCCTGCATCGTGCACGCATACGCAAGCATCGCGAGCAGCAGCACGAAAAGAAGCGGCATCATCACGACGTTTAGCCGCTCGATACCGCTTTTGATGCCGCGCGCGACGACACAGAGCGTCAGCACGAGCGCAAGCGCGTAAAAGCCCAGGCTCGTGGCTAGCGAATGCGAGATGAGATCGTCAAAGACGGCGCCCGCTTCCTCGGCGGTTGCGGGCAGCGGAGAAAAGCCCAAAAATATGTAGCGGATCACCCAGCCGAGGATCACGAGGTAAAAGGACAGCACCAGCATGCCGCCGGCGATGAAAACGCCTCCCGCGCGCCATTTGCGTCCGCCGCGCGGCGCCAGTGTCTCGTATGCGCTTGGCAGATCCCGCCCACTTAGCCTGCCTAGCGCCATCTCGGCTAGAAATATACTAAAGCCCACGCCCAGCGTGAGCGCGAGGTATAAAAGCACGAAGGCGCTGCCGCCGTTTTGACCCACGAGGGTGGGAAATTTCCACGCGTTGCCAAGCCCCACCGCGCCGCCTGCGACGGCAAGTATGAAGCCGATTTTACTAAATTTATCGTTCATTTTCGCTCCGATGATTTTTCAAATTTTAAAGCTACGGAATTTTAAAATTCCAAACTACCGCCGCATCTCTCTATGAAATTTGGCTCGCTACTTTGGGCCGCTTTGGCGCTAAATTTTAAAATTCCAAGCACGATGCTGCACGGCTGCGCTACGGCATCTTTGCCGCGGTCTTGCGCAGGTTGCCGCGCGGGTTAGCGCGGTCGCGCCGAAGGCTGATTGCGGTCGCCGCATGCTCCTATCTAGACGTAAAATTCCAAGCGCGATTTTTGACGGCCGCCATGGCCGCTCGCGGATCGCCGTGAGGCTCGCTATGGAATTTTGCCTATCGCCCCGAGCCGTCAGAGCGTAAAATTTTAAAATTTCAAGCCGCAATACGCGATCCCTGCGCTGTTCCGACGGATCGGTCGTCTATTAGACGGATCGCGGGCTCGCGCGCCGCTTCGGCGACAAATTTTAAAATTCCAAGCGCGATGTCGCGCGGGTCACCACAAAATTTTACGCGCCGCTTCTGCGGCAGATTGCGTAGGTCGCGTCATAAACTATCGTGGCGGCTGCACACCAACCGTCTCGGTTTAGAATTTTAAAATTCCACAGCGTGATAAGACGCGGCTGCGCTACGGCGCCTTTGCCGCGGTCTTGCGCCGATCGTCGCGCAGGTTAGCGTGGTCGCGCCGAAAGCTGATTGTCGCTACATACTTTGATCTTCCTCTATCTAAACATAAAATTTTAAACTATCGCTGCAAGGCTAACGGATCGCGGCAAGTTCGCTATGAAATTTGGAGCGTTGCTTTTGGACTGCTTTAGCGCCAAATTTTAAATCCATGCTATCCATCCGCTTTGCAAATTTTAAAAATTTAAAATTTTTAGCTGATTGAGTGCTATCACTACGATCGCGACTGGCGCCACGAAGCGCAGCAGCACGAAATACCACAGCTTAAAGCCCATTCGTCCCATATATGGGCGCAGTAGAATTTCGACGGCTCGTTTTTTGATCACGAATCCTACGAAAATCGCCACGATTATGCCGCTAAGAGGCATTAAGATATTCGAGGTTAGGTAATCAAGCATGTCAAAAAAGCTCTTGCCACCTAGGCTAAAATACTCGCTCGTACCCCCGTAATAACCCAAAATGCAGCATATCCCTAAAACATACGTCACAGCAAAAACTAAAATTGAAGCGCGCTTTCGGCTTAGCTTGCGGGAGTTTACGAGATAATAAATCGCAGGCTCCAGCATCGAAATTGCAGAAGTAATCGCTGCAAATAATAGCGAGGTGAAAAATAAAAATGCTAGGATGTTTCCGATCGCACCGAGCTTTGAAAAAAGTACCACCAGCGAGACAAACACTAGCCCTGGGCCTTGCGCTTTGGGATCGCCGCCGAATTCAAAGATGAAAGTAAAGACGATAAGTCCCATCATCACGCCGATTAGGACATTAATGCAGACGATATTTATGCTTGAGGTTAGGATATTAGTGCGCGCAGGCAGGCTTGCAGCATAGGTCATAATCGTAGTAACGCCAAGCGAAAGCGTAAAAAACGCAAGTCCTAGCGCCGAAAGAACGCTATCCTTATTAAGCTTGGAAAAATCTGGCACTAGCAAGAATTTTGCGCTACGTCCGAATCCATCGAAACTCGCGGCGTAAATTAGCATCAAAACCAGCAAAATAAATAGCGCGGGCATCATCCAGACATTCAGCCGCTCGATGCCGCTTTTGACACCTTTAGATACGATGAAAAAGCAAAACGCCGACGCTATGGTAAAGCACACCGCCACGCTTAAAAAGTCGCTACCTAAAAGTGCGTTAAACGCTGCGCCGCTTTCATCTATACTTTTTGGCAGATAAAAAGCGCTTGAGACCACGTATTTTAGGATCCAACCCATTACGACGCTGTAAAAAGCATAGATCAAAAGCGCACTAATCATAAAAAATCCCGCGTATTTCCATGCGCCTTTGTATGACGGTGCGAGCTTTTCAAATGCGCGCACTGGATCACTTTCGCTTAGCCTGCCTATGACGATCTCGGCTAAAAAAATCACGAAGCTAACCAAAAGCGTCAGCAAAAGATATAGCAAGATAAATGCGCTGCCGCCGTTGGTGCCTACTAAAGTGGGGAATTTCCACGCATTACCGAGCCCTACGGCGCTGCCTGCGACTGCGAGAATGAAGCCGATTTTGCTAAATTTATCGTTCATATTATGCCTTGTAGCGGAATTTGAAAGGGCAATATTAGCAAAATCTAGCTTAACTCGCCAAGCTAGCCGAGTGGAATTTAGGCAAACCCGCTATAATGCCGCGAATTTTAAAGGAGATAAAATGAAATCGATAAAAGAAGTGATGCTCTCTCGCCACAGCTGCCGTAAATTTTGCAGCGACAAGCTAAATAGCGAGCTCGTGCGCGAGATACTTGATCTTGCGCGCTTAAGTCCCAGCTCATGCGGATTAGAGCCGTGGAGGATGATGATAATCTCGGATCCTTGTGAGCTAAAAGAGCTTTCTGTAGCCTGCAACAGCCAGCCGCAAATAGCCGAGTGCTCGCACGCCGTGATTTTAATCGCGCGTAACGATCTGCGCGTGGGCGAGGAGTATTTAGAACGAACCGTCCGCCGTCGCGCAAACACTCCGCAAAAATATGAAGCTGCGATGAATTATTTCCGTGCGAAATTTGCGGACTTAGACGACGAAGCGCTGATGAACTACGCGACCAAGCAGCTTTATATCTTAGCGGCAAATATCGCTAATATTGCCGAGGGCTTTGACGTGCGCTCGTGTATAATGACCGGCTTTGACGCCGCGGCTTTGGAAAAATTTTGCGCTTTAGAGACGAAATTTCGTCCTGCAATCGTCGTGGCTTTGGGGCGTGGTGAGCCTAGCAAATACCCGCACACGCGCTACGAGCTGGATGAAATTTTAATCTCTCGCGGCGGCAGCGAAAAAAGATAAAATGAAGCATTTCTGCTCGCAAAGCTTAGGCGCGAGCTTTGTTTATTAAAAGCGTCGTTTTGCGAAATTTTATCGGTTTAAAAGTGCGATAGCGTTAAAATGCGCTTAAAATTTCAAAGGATAAACATGCAAGTCAAACTTCTAAATTTCACTCCGCTTTGGGTCTGCTCAAATGCGATCCGCACCTGCTGGCAGAGCTTCGAGCGCGGCGATTGCGGCGGCGCCAAAGACCTGGCGCTAATAGATCGCGTCGGCAACCAGCTCAAGCACTCAAGCACGCTCGAGCACCTCTACTACAACTTCTACATCAGTGGTATTTCGCGCGCGCTGCTTCAGGAGCTGGCGCGCCACCGCCTAGCAAGCCTTAGCGTAAAATCCACGCGCTACACTCTCAAAGAATTGCGCGGCGAGGACAGCTTCGCGCAAGGCGATTTCGAAAACGCCGCGCGATACATCGTGCTTACGGGCAACGAAGCGGTCGATAATGCAAGTATCGCGGCTCTTGAAAATCTGCGTGTAATCTTACAAACTCCAATCAGCCTTGATATCGCCAAATACTGCCTGCCCGAGTGCTATAAGAGCGAGCTTAGCTGGAGCATAAACGCACGCAGCTTGCAAAACTTCCTCGCTTTGCGCTCTAGCAAGGCGGCACTTTGGGAGATCCGCGAGCTTGCGGGTAAAATTTACGAAGCGCTACCGCAGGAGCATAAATTTATATTCCAAAGCTGCATGGCGGGCGGCGAGAAGACGCCTGGCGAGGAGTAGCGAGCGAAGTAAAATTTTGATATAAGAGGGCTTGCGATGATAAAACTTACGCAGATGAGAGCGGCTTTTGAAAAGGAGGAGCCGAACGCGCTTTATCTTAGCTACTTGGGGTGGGTAAAAACCCTGATTCCGTTTTGGAGGCAGGCCGTTGCGAGGATCGCGGAGCTAAGCGGCACCGCGGATGAAAAAAGAGACAAGCATTTGCGCTCAATCGATAGCTCTTTGCAGCTTTTACAGGCTTGGCGATTTAAAAAGATAAAATACGTGCAAGCAAGAAGAAAAGAGATCGATAGCGCCATAAGTTTTATGCGAAACGGCGCCTTAACGCAGCAGGCATGCAGATACGGCTTTGCGCCGGTTTGCAGAAATTTAGCGAGCATTTTGCGCAGCTTTTTATACGTTTCAACTTTCGGCTATTCGGACGAGCAGCTTCCGACCGTATTTGCTCAAAAAATTTACGGCATTGCGCTGTGCCACACCCTCTTTCCCTTCGATACAAGCGATTTTGTGTATTATCTGCCGCGAGAGAAATCCATCCATACGCAAGACCCCGCCGATTTGGACAACTGGCATTTGATGATGAGCGAGGCTGGCAAGGCTTTGAATATCGCGGAGCTCACCAAAGAGCTAAATAATCAGGCTCGTAAAATTTACGAGAACTATAAAGCGCCGTTTGAATGGAAATACGACGAGGGGATTTGGGATTTGGAATTTGAGAATGTTTCAAAAAGGCTGCATTATGCGGGCGTGCGGGCTTTTGCAGGTCTGAATAAAGCGGAATAAAAGGCGCGCAAATTTTAAATCGCTTCTGAAATTTCATTCGCGGGCAGTAAAAATTCTGCGAGTTCTAATGCGGGTAAAATTTAAAATTCGCTTGAACGGGTTTTTGGCAGCCTGCGGTATAAAATTTAGCCGCCGCGCATTTTACGACTTGCGGCGGCGAGAATTGCAGCGGCGGCAAAACGAAAGCTTGGGCGAGCGATAAATTTAAAGGACGGATTATGAAAAATCTAGCGCTTGTGATGTTTGGCGGACAGACGCACCTCGATTTTGTGGGATTTTACGATTGTATGCTAAGGCTTAAAGCCGTCCGCCCGCAGCTTGAGATGAGGCTTTGTTCGCGCGAGCGGCAGGTTTCGGACAGCGGCGGCCTTACGATCGATGCGGGCGAGATCACGACGGATCTAGGCGGCTTTGATGCGGTTTTTGTGCCCGGCGGTATGGCGACGCGCCGCCTGAGGGACGATGCAGGCTTCATCTCGTGGCTAGCGACCGCGCGCGATGCGAAGTATAAATTTAGCGTTTGCACCGGTTCGCTACTTCTGGGCGCGGCGGGGTTTTTGCGAGGTAGGCGCGCGACTACGCATCCGTTTTGCTACGATCTGCTGGCGCCTTACTGCGCGGACGTGGTGCATGAGCGGCTCGTGCGCGATAGCCTGCCCGCAGGAGGCGAGATCATCACCGCAGGCGGCGTAAGTAGCTCCATCGAGCTTGGACTTTGCGTGATCGAGAAATTCGCGGGCAGCTCTGCGCGCGAAGCCGCCGCTGCGGCGATGGATTATCCTTATTACAGCCTTAGAGGCAAGCCCGTGCGATGAAATTTTAAAGACCCGCTAAGATCGGCGGCGCAAGTTTATAAATACCGCAGTAAATTTTAAAATAGAGAGGAGGTAAATCTTAATGCAAGCAGTAAAGATATTAAAAACATTGTGGAAAGTTATCAAGATCGTCATACTCGCAGCATTGATATTACCGTTTGCGGCATTGATATTGTTTGTTTTATTTATAGCTTTTCTATTTTCACCCCTTAATACGGGGTTTTCGTATATAGAAAATCAAGATTTGATTAAATTTAAATCTTTAACAAATGCGAATGGAGAAACTTTATTAATTTATCGTAAAAAAAGACCTTCCTTATCATGCAGCGAAAAAATACAGACTTGCATCTGTTACACGCATTTTATAAAGGCGGATAAGCCTTTTATCGCAACACAACAAGAAATGCTACAAAAGGGCTATGAGCTTGTTTCCAAGTCCGATTGCATAGCTGAAACTACAAATTCGCACGAATTTAAAATATCCTGGGCGATGCCGTCATATCATTATGCAGGTGATAAGGAATATCTGATCTATGGCTCGATCGAAAATTTAAACCTAACGGCGCTAATTAACGATAAAAGGCGAATATGGCACAAAAAAGAACACAAATGGGGACAGCCGGACGATTATGATCACGAGGTTATTTTTTATCCGGAACTTAATATAGTTCAAATAAATAAAATGGGGTATTAATAGTGTGCGCTAAATTTACTTACGACCGATTTAATATAACGTTGCGAACTAAATTTAAAAGCCTTTAGGATAAAATTTAAAGATTTGAAAGATTGGACTTTAGTCTTACGGACGTTTATCGAAGTATATAAAATAACGATATAATGGGTTTTACATAAAATAGGAGATCACAAAGACAGAATGAAACCGGCTCAAATTTTATCGCTGCTTTCGCATATATCTTTCGTAGCGGTGATCATTTATAGGTTAAATTCAGAGATAATAACCCGTGAGAGTTCGCAATAGCGCTTTTTGCCTACGCGATTTTGTTTGCTTTTTACCCGTAGAGCTTGCTTAACGATGATAAAAAACGATCGTCCTGCTGCTGTTTATGGCGCTTTTGATCGTGATTGTGTAGCGGCGCCTGCAAATCGGCGGGATCGGTTGGCGGCGAGAGAGCGCGGGCGATCTGCCTTTGATTGCAGCGGCGCGCGCGCGAGACTATTTTTAAAATTTATTGTAAAATTAGAGCGTTAATTTATTAAAATTTAAAGGGCTAGTATGCAGATAAACTTAGACGACGTGAGGATCGAAAACGGCTGGAAAGAGGCGCTTAGGGAGGAATTTCTAAGCGAGTATTTTGCGAAGATCAAAGAAAACCTGCTCGCCGCAAAGGCGCGCGAGATCGTCTATCCGCCGGGAAATTTGATCTTTAATGCCTTCAATCTAACTCCGTTTGAGCGGGTGCGCGCGGTGATTTTGGGGCAGGATCCCTACCACGGCGCGCATCAGGCGATGGGGCTTAGCTTTTCGGTGCCGCACGGCGTGCGAATTCCGCCCAGCCTCGTAAATATCTACAAAGAGATTAAGAGCGATCTGGGTATCAGCGAGCCTGCTAGCGGCGATCTGAGCTACTGGGCAAAGCAGGGCGTGCTGCTTCTTAATGCGAGCCTTAGCGTGGGCGCGAACCGCGCGAACTCGCACAGCGGCTTCGGCTGGCAAATTTTCACCGACGCCGTGATTAAAATTTTAAGCGCGAGGCGGCAAAATTTGGTCTTTATGCTGTGGGGAAATTTTGCCAAAGCAAAATCGGCGCTGATCGATGCGCAGAAGCATCTCATTTTAACCGCTGCGCATCCTAGCCCGCTTGCAGGAGGGGCGTTTTTCGGCTGCAGGCATTTTAGCAGATGCAACGAATATCTGCGCGCGCACGGTCTGGGAGAGATCGATTGGGATCTAAATCACGGCGCAGATTAAATGTATTTTAAATGAAATTTGCGTAAAATGCGCCGCAAAATTTCAAAGGTAAAGAAATTTTAAAAAAATATTGAAAGGAGAAGTGAGCGAATAATATACGACCGGCTTAAGAGGGCTTGCCGAAGCGACGCAGATGCGTGGCTAGGCTAATCATTGTAATTAAAGGAACGATATGAAAAAGATAATTTTGGGAATTTTATTGCTATTTACAAGTAGTGTAGTGGCAAATACCCTATCTGAGATTAGGCAATCGGGCAGTGTGCGCGTAGGCGTATTTGAGGCGCAACCACCTTTTAGTAAATTTGAAGACGGCAAATTCCAAGGATTTGAGGTTACTCTAGCCGAGGCGTTATCAAAAGATATATTTGGCGGCAAAGCGGGCAAGGTGGAATTCGTGCCCGTAAAGGCTAGCGAGCGTTTAAAAGCGTTGGAAGAGAATAAAGTAGATATGGTGCTTGCGACCTTTACGATCACAAATGAGCGTAAGCAGGTGGTCGATTTTACGACGCCGTATTTCGCAGTAAATATCGGCGTGCTAACCCGCAAGGGAGATAAGATCAAAACTATGTCTGATTTACACGGTAAGCCGATCATTGCAGAAAGCGGTACGACTAGCGAGGCATATTTTAAAAAAGAAGGTTTTGAAATCATAAATTGTGCTACTGCACACGAATGCTATAAAATTCTAAAAGAGGGCAAGGGTGCGGGCTTTGCACACGATAATTTGTTGGTTCTTGCTTATGCGGTCGTAGATAGCGATACTGAAGTAAATATTAAGAATTTAGGCGTTTCGGATTTCTTGGGCATTGCGGTTTCTAAGGGCAATAAGGATCTGCTCGAGTTCTTAAACGGCGAGTTAATTAAGCTTAGCAAAGATGGCTTTATGAAAAAGACCTATGATGAGGTGATCGAGCCGTATTATAAGGGCACTGCGGAGAAAAAATATTTCTTACTGGATGATCTTTATAGCCTATTTTAGGCGGTCGTAGCGGTACAGCTCGCCTGAATTTGCTTACAGTAAGCATAGCTGTGTGCTCTCGCCAGGTAAAATTTAAAAGGCTCGCATAGCCTTGCTATTTTGTCCGACTTTGCGAGCTTGGTTTAGATTGTAAATTCTACTAACGCGCCGTTGCAGAATTTATAAAATTCCATAGAATTTCGCAGCGGCATGCTATTTTTGCGGCGCTAATAGACGCGCAGAATTTTATAGCGAAGCGCTAAAATTTAATGAGAGCAGGCGGAGCTTGGCGCAAGGCAGCAAAATTTAAAAAGCCTCTATCATTATGCTTAGAAATTTTAGTTGCGAAATTTTATCGCTAAGCTCGCAATTTAGGGAATAGTTTCGGTTCTAGTAAAATGAAATTTTAAGAAAATTTACATTACAATTACGAAAAATTTAAAATTCAAGGAGGAAATTATGAAAAAGTCATTTTTTCTTATTCTATTGTCGGCGATCTTTGTTTTTGCGAATTCCTTAAGCGAAATCAAGCAAAGCAAGGTTATCAGAGTAGGCGTTTATGAAAACGAGCCGCCTTTTAGCAAGTCAAGCGAGAAAGGCTTTGAAGGCTTCGAAGTCGAGCTTGCCAACGCGCTAGCCGGTAAAATTTTCGGTAACAGCGGCGGTCGTATCGAGCTCATACCGGTAACGAACGAAGTGCGCTTTCCGATGCTGCAAAACAATCAGGCAGATATGATAATTGCGGCTGCAAGTATCACCGAAGAGCGTAAAGGTAGCGTTGATTTTTCGATGCCGTATTTTACGGTAAATTTGGGAATTTTAACGAAAAAAGACTCAAATATTCATAAAATAGGCGATCTGATGGGCAAAAAGATCGGCGTCATCCGCAAGACTACCGGCGAGGCATATATCAAAAAGGACGGCGGTTATAATGTTTCCTACTGCAACGATTCGGTTGATTGCTACAGGAGATTAAAAAGTGGCGAGATCGACGGGTATTGCAACAACAACCTTTTTGTAATGGTCTATCCGATCGTTGATCCCGCAGTCGAGGTCAATATAAAAAATTTAGGCGATAATGTATTCTTGGGCGTCGCGGTGCAAAAGGGTAACGCGGAGCTGCTAGAAGCGATCAATAAAGGCTTGATTGCGCTTAGCAAAGAGGGCTTTTTCAAAAAGGCTTACGAGGACACTTTCGAATCCTTTTATAAAGGCACCGTCGATAAAAAATATTTCTTACTCGACGATCTTTACAGCTTTTTTTAATAAAAAAGGAATTTAAAATGAAAAAATCACTGTTTTTAATTCTTCTATCTTGCATCTTTGCGCTTGCGAATTCTTTAAGTCAAATAAAGCAGAGTAAAGTCATTCGTATCGCCGTTTATGAAAATGAACCTCCGTTTAGTAGAGTTACGGATAACGGCTTTGAGGGCTTTGACGTAGAGCTTGCTAATGCAATCGGAGGCAAAATTTTAGGCGATACCGGCGGCAGGATCGAGCTCATACCGGTATCGGCGCAAGCGCGCTTTCCGTCCATTCAAAATAATCAGGCGGATATGCTTATCGCGGCTGCAAGCGTTACCGAGGAGAGAAAGAAAAATTATGAGTTTTCGATGCCCTATCTTTCGGTAAATTCCGGAGTTTTAACCAGAAAAAGCGACAATATCCAAAAAATGAGCGATCTGCGAGGTAAGAAAGTAGGCGTCATTCGCGGCTCGACGGGCGAAGCGTTTATGCAAAAGGACGGCGGCTACAATCTAGTGTATTGCAAAAATTCCTCCGATTGCTACAAGCGGTTAAAGAGCGGCGAGATCGACGGCGCGTGCGACGATAATCTATTTGTGATGGTCTATCCGGTCGCAGATCCTAGCGTCGAGGTTAATATCAAAAGTCTTGGCGAGAACGTATTTTTAGGCATCGCGATGCAAAAGGGCAACGCAGATCTCGCAGAAGCCGTCAATCAAGCGCTCATCTCGCTTAGCAAAGAGGGCTTTTTCAAAAAGGCGTATAACGATACTTTCGAGCCTTTCTACAAAGGCACCGTCGATAAAAAATACTTCCTTTTAGACGACATATACAGCTTCTTTTAGAATTTTAAATTCAATTGTGGATCGGAATTTTGGATGCTTCAGCGATTTAAAATTCCGATCCATCGCGTTAAAAGCTCATCGATATCGATCGGAATTCAAGCCGCTCGGCGTGATTGAAATTCCGTTTTTGATGCCAGCAGTTCGTCTATGGATTTTAGGGGGGTCTTTTTATTATAAATTTAAATCTAGATATCATGCCTACGTCGCGGACCGCGCGTATGTTTTTGAAAAAAGGCAAATTAAAATCTTAAATCTGCAAGCTTGCGTGCATTTAAACACCTTATGCTCGAGGGCTACGCGCTTAAAACCCTCCATTCGCTCTACGGATTTAAATTTTAATCCCGCATAGTATTAAAATTTCGTCTCTAAAATTAGGCGTTTAAATTTGAAAATTTCGGGCGAAATTTGCGCGTTATAAATTTTAAAATTTCTCTGAAATTGTGAAGAGAAATTCGACCGCTTAAGTCTAAATTTTACTTCGCTCTCAAAGCAAATTTTTAAAAAGTCCCCTTTAGGCGCAAAACAAAAGGCGCTGATATAACGGCGCACCTCTAAAATCTAGGTAGTGCGCCGCCTTGGAATTTTAAAGGTAAAATTTCAAAAACAAAATTCCGTCCTAATTCTTGCTGCGCGATTTCTCTGCGTCAAGCTTCGGAATTTAAACGCTCGCTTAATTGCGAAGCGAGCGCCGCGCCCTGTGCGGAAAGCGGGCTTTTGCAGATGAAATTTAAAAATGTCCTCCACGCAGGAGTTTTTAGCAGGCGTCGTGCGCAAAGGCAGGTAGTGCCGCTTTTTGTGATCGCGACGGATTGCCGTCAGCGTATCGTAGGTATCGGCTCGCGCAGCTTTTAAATTTCACGGCGCGGACGATCTTAATAAAAAGCTATTCGTATTTGAGCGCGTTAGGGTCGGATTTTCCTTCCCACGTATTTGTGCCGGCTTCTGTAACAAATTTGGCATTAGAACAGTCTTCTTGCTCATTTTTACTCATTCTTTCTTTTTTTGCACATTCTTGAGCTTTAATTTTAGCTTCTTCGACATGTTGTTTGTAATAATCCCTTGTTTTTGGCTTTTCCTCACAACCTGTTAGAAAAATAAAAACACCT
>NZ_CALKTL010000029.1 GCF_937997405.1 uncultured Campylobacter sp.
CGGGAGCCTAACTCCTGTTATGATCCTTGTAGACAAGGCAATACCAGCGCTATATAAGAAAATTTACTACGCCAAATACGACTACTTTATAATCAAACTTTTACCCAAAAAATTTTATCTCTCGTATTTAGAAGCTGCCGAATTTTATTCGGGAATAAATTTTAACCAAAGCTCGCATCCACTCAGCTCAAAACATAAAATTTAAAATAAGCCGTTTTCGATATAATTTTCAAAAATTTTGGAGCGGAAAATGGGTAGAAAAGAGCTTCTGGGCGGCGCAAAACGTATCGTCATAAAAATCGGTACTTCAACGCTTACCAATGCGGACGGTTCGCTAAATGAGCGGCTCATCAAAAGTCTAGTCGCGCAAATTTGCAAGCTAAAAGATGCGGGCTTTTGCGTGGCTTTGGTAAGCTCGGGTGCCGTGGGCGCGGGCATGGGGCTGCTAGGCATCGTGCAAAGACCTAAAATTTTAAGCCGCAAGCAGGCTCTAGCGGCGGTCGGACAGGTCGCACTGATGCATCTTTACGAGCGGCTATTTTGGGCGCATGACCGCATTATCGCGCAGCTGCTGCTAAGCCGCGGCGATTTTAGCGACAGAGCGCGCTATCTTAGCGTGCGAAACGTCTGCGCAGAACTGCTCTCGCGCGGCATCGTGCCGATTATCAACGAAAACGATCCCGTCGTAGCAGATGAACTGAAAGTGGGCGATAACGACACGCTAAGCGCGCTAGTAGCGGGGCTAATCGATGCTGATCTGCTCGTGATTTTAAGCGATATCGACGGGCTGTACGACAAAAATCCGAGCGAGCACGCGGACGCAAAACTTTTAAGCTTTATTGAAAAAATCGACGAACACGTCGTCAAAATGGCAGGCGGCGAGGGCAGTAAATTCGGCACGGGCGGCATGGCGACCAAGATCGCGGCGGCGCAAATGGCAAATCAGATCGGCACTAGCCTGATCATCGCAAACGGGCGTACGGACGGAATTTTGCTTAAAATAGCGGCGGGCGACGAGGTAGGCACCCTCTTTAGCGCGGGCGCAGCGCGGCTTAGCTCGCGTAAATACTGGCTCGCATACGGCGCGATTAGCAAAGGTGCGGTGATTATCGACGCGGGTGCGGCAGAGGCGATAAAATCGGGCAAAAGCCTGCTTGCGGTCGGGATTACCGAGGTGCGCGGCGAGTTTGAGCGCGGCGAGATCGTAAACGTCTGCGCGACTGACGGCAAGCTGCTGGCGCACGGCATTAGCAACTATTCAAGCTGCAAGCTTGCGCGCATAGCGGGCGCAAAAAGCGATGAGATAGAGCAGGCTTTAGGCTACAAAAGCGACGATGACGCGATCCACGCGGATAATATCGCGCTGCAATGAAATTTTAGCCGTGTTCGCGCGTTTAAATTTTAAACGGAGGGCGTAGATGAAAAAGATTATATTTTTTGCGCTACTTTTGGCAGGCGCGGCGTGGACGGCAAAATTTGACGAACCGGACGCCGATAAAAATAAGACGCACTGGGATTTTAGACGCGATAGAAGCGACGCTTGCGGCATTTATATACGCAACACGCTATTTGATTTATAGATTAAGGAGCGAAAATGAACGAAATTTTAGAGATCTGTAAGCGCGCAAAGGCCGCTTGCGGCGAGCTTTTGAGGCTTGGTAGCAAGGCTAAATTTGAAATTTTAAACGCCGTAGCAAACGAGCTGCTAGCGCAAAAAGAGGGTATAAAAGCGGCAAACGCCAAAGACCTTGCAAACGGCGAGAGATCGGGCCTTAGCCTAGCATTGCTGGACCGCCTAAGGCTAACCGATGCCCGTATCGAGGCGATGGCGCAGGGCGTGCGCGAGGTGGCGGGCTTTGCAGAGGTTGTGGGCGAGAATCTAGGCGGCTGGGCTCATCCAAACGGCATGCAAATCAGCCGCGTGCGCGTGCCGCTGGGGGTGCTTGGTATCATCTATGAGAGCCGTCCAAACGTAAGCATCGACGCTGCGGCTCTAGCGCTAAAAAGCGGCAATGCAGCGATCCTGCGAGGTAGCGCCAGCGCGCTAAATTCAAACATCTTTTTAGTAAATTTATTTAATGAAGCGGGGGCGAAATTCGGCTTACCGACGGGCGCAGTGCAGCTCGTAGAGAGTCCTGAGCGCGAAGTAGTGGCGCAAATGGCGAAAATGAGCGAGTATATCGACGTTTTGATACCGCGAGGCGGCAAGAGCTTAAAAGATTTTATCGCGCAAAACGCGACCGTGCCGATTATAATGACCGGTACAGGGGTTTGCCACATCTTTGTCGATGAGAGCGCAAATTTGAGCGAGGCGGCAAAGATAATCAAAAACGCCAAAACCCAGCGTCCAAGCGTCTGTAACGCCGTTGAGTGCGTGCTTTTGCATGAGCGCGTGGCGGGCGAAATTTTGCCTGAGCTTGTGCGCGAGATGCCGGAGGTCGAGTTTCGCGTGAGCGAGCAGCTTCTGAGTGCGTGCGAGTCGGAGCTGCGAGGCGCTAAAAACGTCAAGCTCGCAGGCGAGAGCGACTTTGGCGCCGAGTTTTTGGATCTCGTGCTAGCTGTGCGCACGGTGCGGGACGTAAGCGAGGCGATTAGCTTTATAAATGCGCATTCCAGCGGGCATTCGGACGCGATTTTAAGCGAGGATTACGCAAACGTCGAGCGGTTTTTAAACGAAGTCGGCAGCGCGGTCGTCTACGGCAACGCCTCGACGCGCTTTAGCGACGGCAGCGAGTTTGGATTCGGCGGCGAGATCGGCATCAGCACGCAAAAGCTGCACGCCAGAGGGCCGATGGGGGTGAGAGAGCTCACGACCTATAAATACGTCGTCCGCGGAGGCGGGCAAATTCGTTAGCGGCTCGTCTTTTTCTAAAAGGCTCATCTTGCGAGCGCTTTTGAGAGAAATTTTGCTTCTCTTGCGCTCGCAACTGCAAGCAGAAGTCTAGCTTGCGCAATTTTTAGCTTCTAACTCAAAAAATCGCCTCAAAATACTTGCAAATTTTATCTTATATCGCAGGCTGAATTCCCTCTGTGATACTTTTACCTAATAAACTTGAAATTTTATAAATCACCTCTGTCAAAATTTTAAAAATATA